>JAGVUJ010000345.1 GCA_019136325.1 Deltaproteobacteria bacterium | reverse complement strand
GCCCGACGGGCAGTATGTTGTCATTCAGTTCAATACGTCATTTGAGAATAAAAAATCGGGCATTGAGACCGTTACGCCGATGGTTGACAAAGATGGCCGGTGGAGGGTGTCCGGTTACTACATCAAATAACGACCGGACCATCGTGTTTACGCGTCCCAAATGAAAATGACGCCGCTTGTCGGGAAAATCCATTCTCCGTCGGATATTTTAATGGCGATGGATTTCCCTTTCTTCCCCGTTACGGAAGGCTGCGGATGTTTTCCCGCAAAGAAACTTTCCTCGCGGACGTTTTTGATGCCCGCGTTTGCGTAATCAAATTTTATCTCCAGTCCTCTGACCGGATAAATCAGATACACAGGAAAGATTTTGTTGTCTTTGGCCTGTTTGGTCGAAATGTCAATTTCGAGTTTTACTTCTTTGTTGATTTTTCTCTTGAGCTTTTCAGATCCGCACCAGATTTCATAACCACGCTTTGTTTTCTTTTTTTCGATAATGGGAATATCCTCCTGATCGATGCGCACACATTCGACATTGAAGTCACGCTCCGTAGATAAATGCCTGCCGTCGCTCAAAAGCCACCGGTACTCGCAACGCGGATCTTCAAACAACGCGGCTAACTGAGAATGATTGGAAGCGCAGCCGATCATGAAAACGGTATCGCGAATTATTTTCCTGTACTCAATGTGTGTGCTGACGCGCAGATATTTTCTGAAAGGCACGGCGTTTTTTGTGATCGGCAATTTTGCGATCCGGATATCGTAGCGGAAGCCGGACCGCAGCTCAAGCCGCCGGTCTTCATTGCCGAAAAGTGTTTCAAACATTTCATAATAAATGGCGTTGCCCAGTTCTTCATCCCGTGCGCGTGTCTGAAGGCAATGGCGGATGATATTATCGATGCGGGAAATGGATTTCTCCTCATCCGGTACAAATATCCGACGCAATCTGGGCGCGACAGCTTCTTTCTTGCCTTTTTGCAGAAAAACGCGCGGCGCTCTTTTCCCCAGGGCGCAGAGCACTTCGTAGCTGATGGTTTGAGCCTTGTCCGCGATTTCATTGGCGCTGATGTATTCTTTGCCCTGACGGCCCAGTAAAACAACTTCATCGCCGACCGAGCATCCGGGGATATGCGTGACATCTATGGTGCACATGTCCATCGAAATTCTTCCTACGATGGGAGCCCTCCGGCCGCGGATTAAAGCCTCTCCCCGGTTGGACAGAATAAGCGGGTAACCATCTCCGTAACCGACAGGGATGGTCGCTATGCGTGTGGGCCGGGTGGTGACAAATGTGCTGTTGTAGCCGATGCCGTAGCCTGCAGGAAAATCTTTGATCAGCACGATTGTGGTTTTAAAAGACATGACCGGAGCAAGCCTGGCTTTGGATTCGTTTTCCGGTGATGGATAAATCCCGTAGGTCATAATTCCCGGACGCACCATGTTTAATTTGAAATCAGGGTAATTTAAAACAGCGCCGCTGTTGTCAATGTGCCGGATTGGGATATTGATGCTGCGGTATTCCAGGTCGGCCAGCAAATCCGAGAAAGATTTCCATTGTTGTTCATTATAGGAAATCATTTTTTCACTGGAGGCAAAATGACTGAAAATTCCCTCCAGAATAATGTTGGATAATCTGGATATTTCCAAAACAAAACCAAGCGCTTCCGTGTGCATGGTGCCGCCGCGGCCCATGCCGGTATCCACTTCTATGTGCACGGGCAGTTTATGATGCGATTTGATCAGGGCGTTATTGAGTTTTTTTGCAAAAGATAAATCCGAAACGGAAGGCGTCAGATTATATTTGATGATCTGTTCAATTTCCGCGGTTGTGGACGGCCCCAGGATAACCACAGGCGCTTCAATCCCGCTGATTCTTAACTGGACTCCTTCGTCGGCATTTGCCACACCCAGCATCCGGGCGCCGTTCTTCAGTGCGGTATTGGATATTTCCAGAGCGCCGTGTCCGTAAGCATCGGCTTTAACCGTCGGCATAAAATCGACTTTCGGACCGATCAGCCGTTTTATTTCTCTGAGATTATCGATGAAGTTATCCAAGTCGACTTCGACCCAGCTGCGGTATTTTTGGTCTCTTTTCAGGGGCATAAACTATTCCGGTGATTTTTCGCTTTCTAATCATGAAGCGCACGGGGCTTGCTGTTTGTTGCGCTTATTTATGAAGATTTTAAAGACATGAATCTTTTTGCGCCGAGACGCTGTCTTTGGAAAGAATGATATCAAATCGCAAATGATTGTCAAGTTGTCTATATTTTGAAAAAAATTACCAATTTATGCTTGAAAAATTAATATTTTTGATTAGAATGACATAAAAATACCGGAGGGAAGATGTTCAACCCCTCACAACGAGGAGGAAGAAAATGTCGAGAGCAAAGGTTGGAGATATCCTGAGTTGTGAAGTATGCGGATTGAAAGTAATTCTGGACGAAGACTGTGGTTGCGCCACCATTGATCTTATTTGCTGTGAAGAGCCTATGGTAAATCTTGGTCCGGCAAAACCCCCCAAGGTACAGGCTCTGACGGCGCCTAAAAAGAAGGCGATCGTAAAAAAAGCCAAAGTGGCGTCAAAGAAAAAACCCGTTGTCAAAAAAGCAAAGGCTTCTTCAAAGAAAGTTGTAAAAAAAACGGCAAAAAAGCCTGTAAAAAAAGCCGCTAAAAAAACAGCCAAAAGGAAATAACGGATTTTCTTGAAAATAAATATCAACTCCGGTAACGCTCTTTGCTCCAAGGGGATTGCCGGAGTTTTTTCTCCATCGGCGATGGCTGGAACTAAGCAAAGAAACGAAGCCTTGCCGATCTTCACACCGGCATGTTCCCTGCTTGAAAAATTGTGCGGATTTTGATTAATGTCCTTTCCAAAGGTCTTTCTGATATGACAACTAAAGATCATCCAAAGAAAAAAAGCGAAGGGTTGAATTCATTTGCTCTCAAAGTAAATCTGGAAAGAACCGCCGCGACGATAGAGATTCCGGATCAGTATTCCCCGCTGCTCAAAGTTGTTGAAAATCATTACGGTTTGCAGAAAAAAGTTCGTGAACTTTTGATAGAGTTGCATCATCCTTTTGTCAACTGGGAATATGTTCTGCGGGAACTGAAATCGGTTTCCATAGGTGATTTCTATGTTTATAACAAGCATCCCGACGGCCTTGCCGCCATTGCGACAATGCTTTGTATTTATTTCAATATTATCAAATCGTCATCTGATGCCGATGTGAAGGACAGCGCCGTACATTATCTTTTCGATTATATCGATGCGATCTTTAATCAGAGCAAAGAATTTCTTCCGAGGAATCAGTCTTTATTTCCTGAGATTATCAAATCTCTGCTGGATGTTATTGATGAAGATGAGGCTATCTTTAAGAAAAGCTCTTCGTACGTAAAAAAAATCATTAAAAACATTACGGAAAATAATCTGGATGTTCAAACAGATTTATTTGCCGGTTTCATTCACAGGATTTTCCAGATTACATACCGGTTTTGGCTTGTCCAGCCTGATCCGTCAGAGTGGTTTGTCGTAGAGAACGATAACGATCAGGCGTCGGTTGCAACCTACAGGCAATTGATTAAACCGCTGAGTCACGGATATCTGCGGTCTCTTATCGAACATTTGGAAACTCTGCGTCAGGACACGTGTAAGAAAAAAAGCGACGTCATTAAAAACTATGTCGATATGCCGGATTATTTTCAGATCGTGAACGGATATTTGCAGGTTGCCGATCAGTTGGAGAAATCAAAGGTGTATCTGGGACATCAGCAGTTGGTGAAGTTGCACTTCCTCTTCAACATCATCGATGTCCCCAGTCTTGCCGATATCCACGCCAGCGCCTTGCGGGAAATCAACCACTCCCTCAAAATGGTTTTTCAGGAAGAAAAAAAGGAAACCTTCAACGATTTCGTGCGTAAAATGTTCGGTTTCTTAAAGAAGAATGAATCTCAGAATGAATTCAGCGTGGCCACTTTTGATTGTATCACAACGGCAGCGCGGGAAGTTTTTGCGCAAAACAGCCATGCGCTTGCGGATACGTTTATCGATGAGTTGATTGCCTATGGTTTCCAGTATCCCGAAATTAAGGGCTCCAACGAAGAATGGCAGGTGAAGGTCAATCCCGCTCATATCATTAATATCAGATGCTGGCTGGAAATTATCGGGATGAAACCCCGGTGGACAAGGAAATTGATTTCAGCGCTGATCGTCAATTTAAAAATGGGAGGAGTTTTCATCCGCGATACGGATCTGATTCAGAAAAACATTTCCGCTCTGCTCAACAGTGATATTGCGTCAACGTACAGTTTGATCAAACAGCTTCTCAGGCTTTTTCCGGTCTATTTCAGCGAAATCGGCGCTGAAGGCGAACTCCGCGATATCACCACCAAGGTCGATGAACTTTCCCTGCGCAATGACAAACTGGTTTATTTTTTACGGAAGCAGTCACACGTCGAAAGCAACAGCCTGCTGGTTAAATTTATTGAGGACATTTTCCGATATTGGAACTCCGGGGATAAGAACTTTCTGCGCGTGCATCTTCCCGTTGAAGTTTATGAACAGGTCATGAATTCCGGGGAATATTTCAACGGAATGCATAAAGCCTTCAAAGCTTTCTTCCCCAGAATTAACAATGCTCCCATGAAATTTCTCGATTGGGATAACGAAAAAGTCTGTAAAGAGCTGAATAATGTCAAGGGCGTTAACGACCGGGACCAGGAACGGGTCAAAATCATGATCCGCATTTATCAATTGATTTATAAAAAATATTACCCCCTGTTTATCGACCTGCTCAAGGATCTGGAAGCGGCCAACGCTTTTCCCCAAACGGACATTGCGTCGCTGAAACGTTCTTTGAATGCGAAGAATTATTATCGCAGCATTACCATTATTCTGAAATTCCTGTCCATTTTGAAAGAAAGAATTCTATCGTCCAAAAAAACACAGTCCTACGAGAACATTTATTACAAAAGACACATCGCGGCGGGCATTCCCTCCATGTATGGCACATACTACGAGAAAAAATTTGAAGCCGTCGGCCTTTCCCTGAGACTCGAATCGCTGGCGACCACGCTTTTTGAAGAATTGACCAAGTCCTTCAATCTCAAATTTATTACCAAACATACGATCAAAAAGATTCATACATACCTCTGGCTTTATATCAACGCGCTGGAAATCGAAGGCATTGCCACGGAAGGCCTGGCAGCCAAAGTTAAATACGTGACCAACGCATTGTCCATCAAGCAGTTTTCACTGGAACAGTATGTGGATATTTTCCGTTTTATTTCCAAGGATATTCAGGACATTATCCGTAATTATTATATTGATGTCCACACGGCCTGCCTGCCCGTTGTGATCGGCCGGATCTACGGGCAGAACATTGATTCGGAAAAGAAATCCGGATATAAGAAACAGGAGAAGCTGATTTATGCGCACTCGGAAAATTTTATCCGCGGAATCATATCTTCAGCCTTCGGCATTCAGGTTCTGGATAATTTCATCAATTCGGTCATTAAAACGCTGAACGCGGAGTCGGAGAAATTCACGGACAACAAACAGATCCTCAAGGTTGTGATGGCTTACAATCCTGATCTGACGGTATCGTCCTTTTATAAGAAGAACAAAAAACTGGATAATCAGATACTCCTGGGCAACAAGGGATATTTTCTCAAAGAACTTGTTTCATTCGGATTTAATGTTCCCCCCGGATTTATCATCACCACGGAAGTGTTCCGGGGATACGACGCTGTCTATGGTTATAAATATATTTTTAATGACCTGGCCGTACGGGTAAACAAAGAGATCAAACGGCTGGAAAAAATAACCGGCTGCAAACTGGGCGACCGCCGCAATCCTTTGCTGCTTTCCGTAAGAAGCGGGGCGACGGTCTCTCTGCCCGGGATGATGAAATCTTTTTTAAATGTGGGTATTAATGAAGCCATTGCGGAAAATCTCAGCGAGAAGGAAGACTTCAAATGGGCGGCCTGGGACTCCTACCGGCGGTTCCTGCAGATGTGGGGAATGTTCCAGGGACTGAACCGCAATTTTTTTGATGCGATTATAGACGAATTCAAACAGAAATACGGCGTGGAAAGAAAGATTCAGTTTTCGCCGGATTTGATGAAACAGATAGCCCTTTCCTATAAAAAAGGATTAACGGAAAACGGCATCGAATTTAAAGAAAAGCCTCTGGATCAGTTGCGGCACGCCATTTTGCAGGTTTTTGATTCCTGGTATTCGGAGCAGGCGGAAATTTATCGCCGGCAAATGCATATCTCCGACAAGTGGGGGACGGCCGTCATCGTTCAGAAAATGGTGTTCGGCAATCTCAATGACAATTCCGGTTCCGGGGTCATTTTCACCCGCGAGCCGAAAAGTTCTTCATCCGATGTAACGCTCTACGGCGATTTTATTTTCGGCGTTCAGGGAGACGATATTGTTTCCGGTCTGGTGGAAACCTACCCCATTTCGGAAAAGCAGAGAATCGCGGAATACAGAGATTCCAAGATATCACTGGAGGCAAAATTCCCCGAAATTTACGCGGAACTGCTGCGGATTTCGGAGATCCTCATTTATGAAAAAGGATTCAATCATCAGGAAATCGAATTTACGTTTGAAGGTCCGACGCGCGATAAACTATACATCTTGCAGACGCGTGACATGAATCAGATCACGAATCAGAATTGGACCCGTTTTAAAGACTCTCCCGTATTGCAGTCCTCGGTGATCGGAACCGGCATCGGTGTTAACGGCGGCGCTCTCAGCGGCCGGGCTGTTTATTCGGAAACGGATATCAAACGATTCCGCAGCGAAGAACCGCAAACGCCTCTGATTCTGGTGCGTCCCGATACGGTTCCGGATGACGTTGGAGTTCTTTTGCAGGTTGAAGGACTGCTGACGGCCAAAGGCGGCAGCACCTCACATGCCGCGGTGACGATTCCCCAGCTCAACAAGGTCGGCGTTGTCGGTTTCAGCAAACTGAAAGTTTATGAAACCGATGAATATGCGACCATCGAAAACCATACCATCAAGGCCGGTGATTTTATCAGCATAGACGGATGGAGCGGCACGGTCTATCTGGGCCGGCACGACAGCGAGACCGAGTAATAGCGGAAAAACATTCACCGACCGCGGAAGCGAGCGGTCGGTGAATGCGGATACTTCAACAACAACAGTTTCAAACTTTCTTATAAAATATTCTTGTGAATATAAACGGTCAGATCCCCCAGCCTGTTCGTATAGCTGCCGAATTCATTGTCGTACCAGCCGAATATCTTGGCGTGAACGACGGGAACCTTCATAACCTTATCGGGGAATGATTTGGCGATTTCCGCCGGCATATTCGGGATGTGGGCCAGATCCAGATTAATGAAAGCCGTGCGCGTGTGATTGAACTGACCTTCAATGATGACGGCTGCATCGACGCCGAAAAGATCGGCGGACACATTTTGCTCCATGGTAAATCTGATCAGTTTTTCGGGATTATTGGCGGCGGCTTTGCCGTATAATTCATTGAGCATTTTTGTATTAATGCCCTGCTGGTTCCGTACCTGGAACGTTGCGTTCAGAACAATCAACGACATTGTGCTGGCCGGTATTCTGATGGAATCCGCCATGAAACCGATGTGCTGAACTTCCGGAATGACCTCCGCCAGCGCTTTGGCGGCATTGGTGGAGGTCAGGATAATGCTGTCCAGGATGCTCCGGTTTTTCCGTAAATCTTTTTCGCCGGCCTTGGGAATACTGTCCAGCACGCTCTGGGTATTGGTAACAGCGTGAACCGTAGACATGGAGGCCGTTAGAATATTGCTGGTTTCTTCATTGTCCAGCAGCGGTTTGACCATGTGGGCCAATCCGGTGGTGGTGCAGGAGGCGGCGGAAACGATCAGATGTTTCTTGGGATTGAACGATGTGTGATTAATGCCGTAGATCATCGTTACAGCGTCATCCGGCAGAGCAAGAGCCTTGTTTTTGATTTTGAAGGGTGACGAATTGATGACGACCTTTGCGCCGCCGTGCAAGTGCCCGCGGATGGAGCCGCTTTTATTATCCGACGCTACGGTAGGATCCTTGAATTTTCCCGTGCAATCCACAACCACGTCCACACCATGCTGGCGCCAGGGGATCTCGGCGGGATTCCTCGCTTCGCGCAGGATCGTCACCGGAATGCCGTCGATCAGCATCTTTCCCTCTTTTTCATTGACGATCTGAATGATGCGTTCTGCTTTAACGCCATACAGAAACTTGTGCATCAAGCCGTAGGTGGAGTCTTTTTCAATCGCCTGAGCCACAGAATCAAGCCCCGTGCCTATTTCCCGTCCTTGATTGACGATGATTTCCTTAAAATACTTTCTTCCGATGTGATGCCACAGGGTGAGTTTCCCGATTCGCCCCAGGCTATTGATGCCCAGAACCGGCTGTTTATTTTCAAATACTTGAGCTTTTGTCATGATTCAAATCCTCCTTATTCCTGTTTTTCAGGAAGTAATATGATGATTAATTTTCTTTGGAATAATAAAAAAAATGCAGGGATTCCCTGCATAGATATGACGAGACTATGTAGATACGGTTTGGTGGTGACCGGGACCATAAATCATCTCCCTTAAAAGGTCGCGATCTATTTACAACACAGCATGAAAAAAGTCAAGACCGGCGTCTTGAATATTCACCCGTTGCAAAACCATTCCTGAAATCATCCGGATAAACGTATTGACAGGCATGCAAAGATGATTTAAGTAGCGCCAAACATATGCCTAATTCTGATTTTCAGAAGCGGAGGAACCAATTTTCAGGGGCGTATCGCTACGGCGTAGGGTAACCTTTTCGGCCCGAGCCCTTCAGCTAACTTCGCAGGCTTCGATGAGGAGAACCGACCGGATTCGTCCGGGATGATTATTCTCCCCGGACAATTTACGGAGGTTATTTATGTCGTCAGCAAATTCCGAGAATGAATCAGCCGCTGAATCATCGGGAGAGAGCCCTTCCGGCGGAATCAATAAAAAAACCATTTTTCTTGCATTCGCATCGATCGGCGTTGTCTTTGGCGATATCGGAACAAGCCCCCTTTACGCCATCAAGGCCTGTTTTTACGGACAGCACGCCATTGCTCCCGGCGCGACAAATATATTGGGCGTTTTATCTCTCATCTTCTGGTCGATGTTCGTTGTGGTCAGCGTCAAGTATGTCACTTTTATTCTCCGCGCCGATAATCGAGGTGAGGGCGGAATTTTTGCGCTGGTCAGCCTTTTAAATGTGCCGAAGAAAAGCTTTTCACGCTTTGTTCAGTCCGTTCTTGTGCTTGCCGGGATTCTGGGCGCCGGGCTTTTGTACGGAGATGGCGTCATTACGCCGGCCATATCGGTTCTTTCCGCAATTGAGGGACTGGAAGTCGCCACCCGGGCTGCTGCGCCTTTTATATTGCCCTTGACCTGCGTTGTGCTGATTCTGCTTTTTTTGTTGCAACGCAAAGGGACGTCGAACATCGGAACGTTATTTGCTCCGGTCATGGTATTATGGTTTCTATCCATCGGTATTTTCGGCATTATGCAAATCATACGAGAGCCTTCCGTCCTTCGGGCGTTTAATCCACTGTATGCTGTGGAGTTTTTCTTGAATAATGGCATGCACGGCATTGTGGTGCTGGGATCAGTTGTGCTTTGTATTACCGGTTGTGAGGCTCTTTACGCCGATCTCGGCCATTTTGGCAGAGGCGCCATTCGCCTGTCGTGGTTTTCATTTGTTTTTCCTTCATTGCTCTGCAACTATTTCGGGCAGGGAGCTCTGTTGCTTGCGCATCCCGAAATGAATATCAATCCTTTTTATAAAATTGTGCCGGAAACGCTGCTCTACCCGATGATCGGACTTTCCACGGTTGCTACGGTCATTGCTTCCCAGGCGTTAATATCCGGCGCGTTTTCACTTACGCAACAGGCCGTTCAGCTGGGTTTATGTCCCCGTGTGCGGATTATTCACACGTCCAGCGACATGCAGGGACAGATATATATCCCGTTTGTCAATTATGCTCTGATGATTGCGTGTATCGGCGTGGTGATGGGGTTTCGGGAATCCGGCGCGCTGGCCGGCGCATACGGCATTGCTGTTACGGGCACCATGATCATCACTTCGGCGCTTTATTGTCTTGTGCTGACCTATGACAGGAAGTGGTCATTAGGAAAGGTCATTCCCCTTGTCGGGATCTTTCTCGCGTTTGATGTCGCCTTTTTCACCGGCAATTTCTTCAAGCTTGCTGATGGAGGGTGGTTCCCTATCGTTGTCGCAGGAATCATAGCGGCGGCGATGACCACATGGAAAAAAGGACGGAATGAACTTTAC
>JAGVUJ010000007.1 GCA_019136325.1 Deltaproteobacteria bacterium | reverse complement strand
CAGGACGTGGAGCGGGGAATATTTTCCACACGCGCGCCGGGTCGTCCCAATCCTCTTGGGCTTAGCGTTGTAGAACTCATCCGTATAGAGGACAATATCCTTTATGTGGATGGAATTGACATTCTCGACGGAACTCCGCTTTTGGACATCAAGCCCTATACGGCAAAATTCGATCTGCATGATATCCGGAAAAACGGCTGGCAGGATGAGGTGGATGAATCCACAGCAGCAAAAAGGGGAAAACGAGGGTACCGTTCATGAAAATGCCGTCGGAAGGCATAACCTGTTTTGTTCGTCAGACCGAATATTTTGCCAAAAGCCGTCATGCAGGATTTTTTATTGGATTGAACGCGGCCACAAACTGTTGCTTAAATTGCATGCACCGTTCACAATGTTCGGTACAGTAACCGGGATCGTCATTATGGCTGCATTCATCCAGTTTCAGGTGCCGCGGGAGTTTTCCTCCGGGCTTTTCTGGACAATGCATCCGTTACACGTTTTGCTGAGCGCCCTGGTTACCACTGCCATGTATAGAATGCATTCGCGCGGCAATATCTTGCAAATCATCATAATCGGTTATATCGGCTCAATCGGCATTGCCACATTCAGCGATTCGTTTATTCCCTACATCGGGGAATGGCTGCTGGAACTCCCGCATCGGGGCGTTCATCTGGGCTTCATTGAAAAATGGTGGCTGGTGAACCCTCTGGCGCTGGCCGGCATCGCTTTAGGGTTTGTCATATCGCATACCAGAATTCCCCATGCGGGACATGTGCTTCTGAGTACATGGGCTTCCTTATTTCACGTTTTAATGGCGTTGGGTACGTCCGTTGATGTAGTTACCACCATACTGATCGCGTTTTTTTTATTTCTGGCGGTATGGGTTCCCTGCTGCACCAGCGATATCGTTTTCCCTCTGCTCTGGATCAACCCAAAGGAGAGTAAAATCCTATGAAGCTGGCCGTTGCATCAGGAAAAGGAGGGACCGGAAAAACCACGGTCAGCGTCAATCTGGCGCGTGTCTTTAAGAGAGATGTGTGTCTTGCGGACTGCGACGTGGAAGAACCCAATGCCCACTTATTTTTAAAAACATCGGGGCATTCTGAAAAAACCATCGGCCTCCCCGTGCCGGATGTCAATGAAGAACTCTGCAACGGCTGCGGTGAGTGTGCGAAAATCTGCCAGTTCTCCGCCATTGTCACTTTTGGAACAACGCCGCTTGTGTTTCCGGAAATGTGCCACGGCTGCGGCGGGTGCACGCTGGTCTGTCCCACTAAGGCCATCAGTGAAAAAAACAGGCGTATCGGTGTTGTTGAAACGTCGCGCACGGAGAATATCACGCTGGTTACGGGAAAACTAAATGTTGGCGTGGCGTTGGCTCCACCGCTTATCCGCGCCGTAAAAAATACGTTGCCGGTTGATGCTCCGGCTATTTTAGATGCCCCGCCCGGCACATCCTGTCCGGTTATTGCCGCGATCAGGGATTCGGATTTTGTTCTACTGGTAACGGAACCGACGCCTTTCGGTTTGCACGATTTATCGCTGGCGGTGGATATGGTCAGAGAGTTGAATCTGCCCTTTGGCGTTCTTGTCAATCGAATGGGGAGCGGTGATAACCGCGTTCATGAATTCTGTCGAAAGGAAAACGTTCCCATTCTGATGGAAATTCCCGATGACCGGCAAATTGCGGAAAATTATTCACGGGGAATTCTGATGGTGGATGCCCTGCCTCAATACCGGGAACGTTTTGAAAATCTTTTAGAGAAAATTGCCAATTCGAAAAAGAAAGGATAAGAACAAATGCCGACTTATGAATATGAATGCAGCAAGTGCGGTCTACGTTTTGAAAGGCAACAAAGCATGAAAGATGCGCCTATCAGGATATGTCCCGAATGTAGAGCTGACGTACAAAGAATCGTTAGCGGCGGCAGTGGTTTTATTATGAAGTCAGCCGGTGTCAGTATGCGCGACACTGCAAAAAGCTGTTCCTTTGAAGAAACGGGAACAACCTGTTGCGGTGCAAAGCAACGATGCGGTCAAGCCCCTTGTGGAGATTAAAATGTCAGAAAGAGTCTATCAATATGTCTATGGTCCTGTCCCGTCCCGCAGGTTAGGAAAGTCGCTGGGAGTGGACATCGTGCCGTATAAAACCTGCACGTATGATTGTATCTACTGTCAACTGGGAAAAACGACAAATAAAACGACCGTAAGGCTCGATTATGTTCCTTTGGCTGATGTGTTGTCGGAAATCGAAGAAAAGTTATTAACGAAGTTTGAATGCAATTACATCACCGTTGCCGGTTCGGGAGAACCAACCCTGCACGCATCCATCGGTGAAATCATCGGTAAGATAAAAGAAAGGACGAACATTCCGGTAGCCGTTCTGACCAACGGGTCTCTGCTTTATCTGCCGGAGGTCCGCCAATCATTGATGAAGGCGGATATCGTCATTCCTTCGCTGGATGCCGGCAATGAGCAACTTTTCCAATACGTCAATCGTCCGCACAAAGATATTTCTTTCGAACGAGTGATTCAGGGGCTGATTGATTTTTCAAAACAATTTACAGGACACATCTGGCTGGAAATTCTCCTGCTTTCGGGAATTAACGGTATGGCGGAAGAAGTAAAAGAAATGGCGGCATGGGTCAATAAAATTCATATCGAAAAAGTTCAAATTAATACCGTGAGCCGTCCAGCCTATGAAGATTTTGCCCATCCCGTTGACGTCAGACAATTGCAGAAACTTGCCCGTTTGTTTTTATGTCCGGTCGACATTCTCCAAAACGCAACATCCTCTGATCTTTCCGGAATAAATGGGGTGGAATCCTCAGACAAAGACATTCTGGATCTTCTGGCCAGAAGACCATGCACACTCGAGGGAATCAGTACCGGGATGGGATTGCATCCGCACGACGTGGCCAAAAAGCTGAAAAGTCTTTTAGATAAGCGGCTCATCATTGCAATGCGCGCCGAACAAGGCTTGTTTTACAAGATAGCGGAAAGAAAATAAGATGAAGGATTGACGATGCAAAAGGACATTATCGAAAATCACATAAAATATCAGAAACGTGTCGCGCTTTACCGGACATTCGGATACAATATCGATCTGGAGCGTTCTTTTATCATTGAAAAATCGTTGCCTGTAGCGGGCAACATTCTGGAAGCCGGTACGGGCAAGGGCTATTTCACGCTTGCTCTGGCGCAGGCAGGATATAAATTTTTCTCTTTGGATATTTCCGTAGCGGAACAGAGATTCGCCCTGCTCAACCTGATGTATTATGGATTTCAGTCGCAGGTGACTTTCCTCATCGCCGATGTTGAATCCATCCCCTGTAACGACGGTTTTTTTGATGTGATTTTCGCCGTGAACATGATTCATCACCTTTCCTCTATCCGCAAGGTCTGTGATGAATTCACACGACTTCTATCGCCGGATGGTAAAATCGTGTTGAGCGATTTTAACGAAAAGGGACTCGCGATATTGGACAGGATTCACGAGCGCGAAGGAAGATACCACGACGTCAGCGGCGGCACCCTGGCGGAGATGAAGACCATCCTGGTCGAACGCGGATTCACTGTAAGAGAACATCAAAGCGACTTGCAGGACATGCTTGTGGCCGGCAGAACAAACCTATCGCCGGATATTGAGGAATGATGGCCATGAAGGAATTGGTAATAATCAGCGGAAAAGGAGGTACGGGGAAAACAAGCGTTACGGCATCACTGGTAGCGCTGGCAAAGCGTTCGGTGATCTGTGATTGCGATGTGGATGCGGCCGACTTGCATTTAGTCCTGACACCGCAAATCAAGGAAGAACACGAATTTATCAGCGGTCATGAAGCTGTTATCCGTCAAACCGACTGTATCAGCTGCGGTATTTGTAAAGACGTTTGCCGCTTTAATGCCATTCACAGTAAGCAGAATTTTCAGGGAGAGCTTTTATTTGCCGTGGATCCCGTTGCCTGTGAGGGCTGCAAAGTTTGCGTGGAAATGTGCCCGGAAAAAGCGATTGATTTCCCGGATTGCAACTGCGGCAAGTGGTTTGTCTCCGATACGCGTCTGGGGCCGATGGTTCACGCGCGTCTGGGGGTGGCCGCTGAAAACTCCGGCAAATTGGTTTCCACCGTGCGGCGGGAAGCCCGCGCCATCGCGGAAAAAGAAAATTGTGAATTGATTATTGTGGATGGTCCTCCCGGCATCGGCTGTCCGGTTATTGCCTCGGTGACCGGTGCTTCGCAGGTTCTGGTGGTCACGGAACCAACAGTTTCGGGCGAACACGATCTGGAAAGGGTGCTGGGCCTTACCCGTCATTTTCAAATTCCAGCAGCTGTGTGCGTCAACAAATGGGATATCAATCCCGACATGACTGAGCGTATTGAAGAAAATGCTGCGGGATTAGGCGCGCGAATTGCCGGACGGATTCGCTACGACAATGCCGTCACACAGGCGCAAATACAGAAAAAATCGGTTGTTGAAATCGATGCCCCAAGCGGCGATGATATTCAACAACTCTGGAAAAATCTTAATCTTCGGGAGGTATAAGAAGGTAAATAATGAGTGAGTTAGTAAATCTGGACGAAACTTATGCCACGGCAAAAAAACATGCCGATTCGCCTCATAATATGGGACCGATGGATTCTTTTAGCGGACACGCGAGAATTACCGGACCCTGCGGCGACACCATGGAGTTCTGGATTCTGGTTGAAGAAGGCAAAATCAGGAAAGTCTCTTTTATCACCGATGGCTGTGATCCTTCGCGTGCCTGCGGCAGCATGACAACCTGTATGGCCGAGGGAAAATCGATTGAGGAAGCCCAAGCAATAAGTCAAAAGGATGTTCTCAATGTTCTTGACGGACTTCCCGAAGATCACGAACACTGCGCGCTTCTGGCGACCAATACGTTAAAAGCGGCTTGTGAAGATTATCTTAATCAATAAAATAAATGGAGGATATAATAGTGGAAGAAAAAAAAACATGTGATACGTGCGGCGATTCCGACTGCGCGGCTAAAAAACAGAAAAAGGATGAAAGTCCTGAAGAATACGCTGATCGCCGCAAATTGCAGGCGACGCTCTGCCGCATTCAGAAAAAAATCGTCGTGCTTTCCGGCAAGGGCGGCGTCGGTAAAAGCACCGTTGCGGTCAATCTGGCCACCGCGCTGGCATTAAACGGTCTGCGAGTCGGTTTGCTGGACGTGGATATTCACGGTCCCAGCGTACCCACCATGCTGGGACTGGAAAATGAAACTCTCAAAGGCGGCCCCGACGGATTGTTTCCGGTTGAATTCGGTGGCCTGAAAATAATGTCTCTGGGGTTTTTGTTGCAGAATCCCGATGACGCTGTCATCTGGCG
Source organism: Deltaproteobacteria bacterium (assembly GCA_019136325.1). The sequence goes on along the minus strand of JAGVUJ010000007.1, from coordinate 5,364 downwards.
CGGTCCGATGAAAATGGGTGTTATCAAACAATTCCTGACGGATGTGCATTGGGGCGATCTGGATTACTTAATTGTTGACGCTCCTCCGGGCACAGGTGATGAACCCCTGTCGTTGTGCCAGTTGATTCAGCCGCTGGACGGCGCAATTATTGTCACCACACCGCAGAAAGTCGCCGCAGTGGACGTGCGCAAATCTATCAGCTTTTGCAAGCGTCTTGACGTACCGGTGGTCGGCGTCATCGAAAACATGAGCGGTTTTGCGTGTCCGAAATGCGGTGAAATTACACAGATTCTGCCCACCGGCGGCGGCAAGAAAATCTCAACGGACATGAATGTGCCTTTTCTTGGCGCTATTCCCATGGATCCGGCAATCGCACAGTCCGGCGACTCGGGTAAGGTTTTTATTTATCATTCATCGAAAACGCCCACAGGGGAAATCATGCAAAAAATCATTGATGAAATTACAAAAGACTTGGATAAGACAAAAATATTAAACTCATAAGGAGAATGAATCATGAAAATAGCCATACCGTTAGCCGAAGGAAAACTTACAGCGCATTTCGGTCACTGCGCGAGTTTTGCTATCATCGAAATCGAAGACCAAACTAAAAAAATCATCAAACGTGAAGACATTGCCGCGCCGCCTCATGAACCGGGACTTTTGCCGCCATGGCTGGCCAAACAAGGTGCTAATATGATTATTGCCGGCGGCATGGGTCAACGAGCCCAACAGTTGTTTGCCGAGCAGGGCATTCAGGTCGTAGTCGGTGCTCCGGTCGAAACACCGGAAAAACTGATTACGGATTTTTTTGCCGGTTCATTGCAAGTCGGAGACAATCTCTGCGATCACTAAATCAAAGGAGGATTGGTATCATGACAACAGCTTTAAAAGCAGTTGATAGGGTTGAAATCCTGACATTACAGGATAACTACATTGAAATTACCGCGATGGACAGCAACGCTGTTGTCACGCGAGCCAATCCTTTAAAAGAAGGAGAAATCCGGGCTTCCGTGTTGGCTGAGCACGGTTTTTCCGCACTCGTCCAAACAACTCTCGGAAACAAAACGCATACGCTGCTGCTTGACTTCGGTTTTTCGGAAAACGGTGCGGCGCAAAATGCGGAAACGCTTAACGTTGATATGACACAGGTCGAGGCAGCCGCTCTTTCCCACGGACATAGTGACCATACGGGTGGCATGGCAAAACTCGTCACCATGACCGGTAAAAAGAATATCCCTTTCGCCGTGCATCCGTCCGCGTTTAAATCGCCGCGTTATCTCAAATTCGGAGAGGAATTAAAAATCAATTTTCCGGAATTGACGCGGGAAATGGTTAAAGCCGCGGGTCTCACCGTGGTGGAAACTGAAAAACCATATCTTTTACTGGAAGATACGATTCTTTTTCTGGGCGAAATTCCCCGTAGCACGGATTTCGAAACGGGATGGCCGCTTCCTCATTGCCAGCAAGACGGAAAGGAAGTTTGGGATGCCATCGAAGACGACACCTCTATTGTCATGAATCTGAAAAACAAAGGGTTGATTATCCTTTCCGGTTGTGCGCATTCCGGAATCATTAATACGGTTCATCACGCGATGAAAGTTACCGGTATTAATAAAATTCACGCAGTGATGGGCGGATTCCATCTATCCGGGCCGTTTTTTGAACCGATTATTGATCGCACCACGCAGGAATTCAAGAAAATCAACCCGGCTTATATCATTCCGACACACTGCACGGGACGCAAAGCCATTATGGAGATGGAAAAGCAAATGCCCGAACAATTTATTTTGAATATGGCCGGAACAAAATTGACATTTAATTAACATAAAGGGGACTATCATGAAGACATTACTGGTTTTTCATAGCGGAAATCCGGGCTGAATAAGCTGCAAGAAGGCTATAGGTGTAGCTGAAGAGATGAAAACAAAATTTGAGACCATTCTGGATGTAAAAATTTACACAATCGATGCCGTCGAGGCATTGCCGTATAATTTCAGAAGTTCAACCAATGTCATCTTTGACAATGAACACGTGCATGTTGATATTGCAACAGACGCGCAAAAAATGCATGCTTTTCTGTCCTCTCGATTGTAAATATAAAATTTCTTGTATAAAAAAGGGGTTTTTATGAAGCAAAAAGCGTTTCAGGACTACTATCCCGACGATTTAAGCCACTGTTACGGCTGCGGTCGCCTCAACGAACACGGTCTGCAAATCAAAAGCTACTGGGACGGAGAAGAATCCGTCTGTGTTTATCAACCGGATCCCCGCTACATGGCTATTCCCGGAATGGCTTACGGCGGTCTGATTGCGTCGCTGATCGATTGCCATTCCACTGGCACAGCGGCGGCGGCCAAATACTGCTCTGAAAACCGCGAGATGGATACCCTGCCGCCGATTCGTTTTCTGACCGCCTCTTTGCACGTAAACTATCTTTTGCCCACACCGCTTGGCGGACCGATAGAAATACGGGGGAAAGTCAAGGAGATCAAAAGGCGCAAAGTCGTTATCGAATCGAGGCTGATTGCCGGCGGCCAGATATGCGCCACCGGCGAAGTCGTTGCCATTCAGGTGCCGGAAGCCCTGATGCCGGACCATTTAAAAGAATAGCAGATCCCAAGCCCCGATATACAATACGCTTTTCACAGTCAGGATACGGTAAACAATGAATAAAACCATTTGGAAACCGGAGCCGGAAATTAATCTCATACTAAAAGATTATAAAACATTCGGCATTCTGAGTTGTGGAACATGCGCCAATCTTTCCTACACGGGCGGCAAGACCGGCGTGGAAGTTCTGAAAGCGCATCTGCTGAAAAATCACAAACAGATCAAACTGGACAAAGTCATTCTTGCCGCTTGTCCCGAAGAAATAATGCGTCAGGCGTTGAGGGCCAACAAAAAGGCCCTCGAAAAGTGTGATGCATTGATCGTTTTGAGTTGCGCGGCGGGAATAAAATCAGCGAATAGCTGTCGGCCGGATTTGCCTGTAATCAATGTGCTGGATTCCGTGGGAAGCGCCGCAGTTTCCAGCAGCGATCCGGTTATTGCACATAGCCTCTGCAGAAGCTGCGGACATTGCGTGCTAACCTGCACCGCTGGAATCTGTCCGTTGAGCGAATGTCCCGCAAAAAGCAAATACGGCCCCTGCAAATCCTATTCAGAATCAAACTTGAAATGCGCGCTCGATCCGCAAATAAATTGCGTATGGCACATTATCCATGAACGGAGCAATAATCTGCATTTACTGCCGTTATTAAAAGAATTACACTCACACAAAGAAGATCGAAACACGCATTCGACGCATGAGATAAAAAGCGCCGGGCTCTGGCAAAAATTTTTTGCATGGTCTGCGGCGCGTATCCAGAAACTTGAATGGGTTATTCGTCAATTCAGATAGAAAAGGGGGAACATGTATTATGTCATATGCCAAATTATCGGATTGGAATAAATGTACGACGTGCGGTGAATGTCTTGTCCAATGTCCCGTGATGCACATGGACAAGCCCGAGGCCGTTGCTGAAATGACCGGATTATTGAAAACCGGTTACTCGGAAAAAATTTTCAGGGAATGCACGTTCTGCTTCAGTTGCAATAATTATTGCCCCGAGGGGTTAAGACTTCATGAATTTATTCTGGAGAAGTTCATGGAGAACAGGAAGAAGAAAGGAAAGATATCCGCTGTCTACCCCTATCTCTTCAACGGCATGAAAATGTCAATGTGGAAGGATATTTATGCCATGCTTTCCAGGGAGGAACAATCCATATTGAAAAAATGGTCGGAAATTCCACCGCCTTCAAAAGAAATTCTGTGGGTCGGATGCATCGGCAGAATAAGTTGTTTCGATATTGAAAACTCCGCTGTTTTACAGGAACTGCCGAAATTCGGGCCGCCGGATCTCTGTTGTGGTGAGCTTGCATACCGTCTCGGTTCATGGAAAGCCTACACCGAAACGATTGAAAAAACCCTGAAAGCTTTTGAGAAATTGAATATCGAGAGAATGGTTTGCTACTGCGGATCCTGCTACAACTATCTATCCAATATACTGAAAAATGTATACGGCAGGGAATTGCCATTCAAATTGATTTCCCTGTATGAATGGCTGAATGAAAAAAGAGAATCCGGCAAGATCACAGTAAAACAACCGTTGAAACTAAAGACGACCCTCCATGAATCATGTTATGTCAGCGAACTGGGTGACGGCTTTGCCCGCGACCTTCGCGCCGTTTACAAATCAGCGGGCGCCGATATAGTGGAACTCCCCCATCATGGAGAGTGCAACCTTTCCTGCGGGGCCGTGAGCGTTCTCCGGACCCTTAATCTTCCGAAAAGTCTCTTCAAGGAACAGTGGAAAAAATACAAAGAAGTGAAGGAAACCGGAATGAAAGATATGGCCGTCAACTGCCCCGGATGTTTTATCACGCTCTCCTTCACCAACAGAATTGCGGGAATAAAGCTTCACTACATGCCGGATGAGTTGCTGAAAGCCTACGGGGATACGATCACCAAACCGTTATCCCGAAGGATTCCCCTTTTCATCAGGGCTTTCATAAAACATCCCACGCTTCCGTTGAGGCACGTTGATGCTGAAATATCGCCCGCATCATCGTAAAAGTTATTATTAAATCACAGCTAATCGCCGGCGGGGTAATTTATGCTGCGGATGAGGTCGTTGCCATGTATGTTCCATAAGGTCTGATGCCGGCCGGCTCAAAATATACGGACTCTGAAAATAATTATCCGCATTGATTTAAGTCAATGCAACGGCTGCCGATAATTGCTATTTTTTCACTGAGAGAATCAAATTTATGGAAGCGACCTTTTATGTTCAGGTCACTTTTAAAAATCGGAGGATAAAACTATGGCTCAGAGAAAACGAATCATTGTTATCGGAGGTTCGGCTGCCGGTCCCAAAGCAGCGGCGAAAGCCCGGCGCATTGACAACGACGCGGAAGTGATCATTATCCAGAAGGAAGCCGACCTTTCCATGGCGTCCTGCGGCTACCCGTATTACGTCGGAGGTTTTTTTAACGACCGCAACGCGCTACTTTGCACGCCCGCGGGCGTCGTGCGCAATCCGATGTTTTACCTCAACGCCAAAGATATCGAAGCGAAGGTCAACACCGAAGTCACTAACATCGACACGAAAAACCGTTCCGTTTCCTTCAAAAATACGGTTTCCGGAGAAACCGGCACCCTGACGTATGACAAACTCGTTATCGCCACCGGCGCCGTTCCCCGAATGCCGCCGGTTCCGGGCACAGATCTCCAGGGCATTACCACATTACAATCCATGAAGGACGCCGATTTTCTGCGTAACGTCCGCGATGAAGGCAAAATCAAAAAGGCCGTGGTCATCGGC
>JAGVUJ010000116.1 GCA_019136325.1 Deltaproteobacteria bacterium | reverse complement strand
ATGCGGCGCGTATCCGTGTTTCAAATGTGATCGGGTTGAACCCGTGCAATTTCCGAAAGGGAAGGAAAGGCTCCTCGAGTCGAGAACGAGTGTGTTTTCATTTTTTATGCGCGTGTTGACCGATTCCGGAGAACTGCGTTATCCGGGAAATGACGAGCTTAAAGCAATTTGCAAATGGATTAATGAAGATATTTCCCGATTTGCCGCCGGAGAATCGTCTGTTCTGAAAAAAGTGCTCGCCTCAACGTTCAATATCGGGCAGCCGGTTTCAATCGGGAGTGAAAAGCATCCGGCTGTTTTGAGAATTGCCCTGGGCGCGGCGCTGGTTACCGAAGTCGGACTTCATCGTTCCTGCGGCGCTGTTCGGGGCGAGCGGTTGGCCTGGCTTGATGAACAAGTCCGTAATGTCTTTTTCAAACTTGACTGGATTTCGCGGAATTATATTCTGCTCGCCCAGGCTAAGGAAATGCCCTGATAAATTTTAAAGAGGCTAAGATGGATGCAAGAATTCCTGTAGAAAAGGCAGCACAGGTTTTCCGGATTGCCCGTGAATCCGGCATTATTTCATCGGCGGACACTGCCGTAATTTTTCATGATCTCGGCCGGATGGAAGGCCGCATCAAGCGGTTGCAGATACTTTTCCCCGAATCGGCCCTGCATGCCCTGGCTATCAAGGCCAATCCGCTGGTTGCGTTATTGAAGCGCGCAGTTGCCGCCGGAGCCGGCATGGAAGCCGCCTCCATCGAAGAAGTTCACCTTGCCCTGGCCGCCGGATGCCCGCCGGAAAGGATTGTTTTTGATTCTCCCGCCAAAACAGATGCTGAACTTGCTTTTGCTCTAAAGAAGCGAATCCACATTAACGCAGACAGTTTGCAGGAACTGAAGCGTATCGAAGAGATGATTGCCGCGGGCAGCGATCATGGACGCATAGGATTACGTGTCAATCCCCTGGTCGGAGCAGGGTCCATTGCCATGACCAGCGTGGCGGGGAAAAGTTCCCATTTCGGCGTTGCTCTGGATGATAAACATCAGGATGACATCATTAGGGCTTTTGCGTCCTGTCCGTGGCTTTGTGGACTCCATTCCCACGTCGGGTCTCAAGGCTGCGAATTATCGATGCTGACTGCCGCTGCGGACCGTGTTTGGAAATTCCGGCAAACCGTTCATCAGGAAATTGGACGGGAGCAGATCAACGTAGTGGATATCGGAGGAGGGGCGCCGGCATTATACTCTGATACGGAAAGTCGTTTTTCGCTTGAAGACTATGCCGAAGCTCTGAAACGGGAAGTTCCCGGACTGTTTGAGAAGGATATTCGTCTTGTCACCGAATTCGGCCGTTCTGTTCTGGCCAATTGCGGTTTTGCCGTAGCCAGGGTCGAGTCCGTCAAACAAATATCGGACCGACGGATTGCCGTCGTGCATCTCGGCGCGGATTTTCTGTTGCGGCCGGTTTACCAACCGGAATTCTGGCATCATGACTGCTCGCTGCTGGATACCCGCGGCTATGTAACGTCGGGAGATCCGGCGTCATGGTCGCTGGCGGGTCCTCTCTGCTTTTCCGGAGACTGTTTTGCCGGAAGCGTGATGTTGCCGCCTGTTCATGCCGGTGACCATATTGTCATCCGGGATACCGGAGCATACACCTTGAGCCTGTGGTCGCGGCACTGCAGCCGGGCAATTCCTCTGATCATCGGTTACGATGAAGCGGATGATCGGAATATCCGTTTTGTGACGCTGCGCCGTCGTGAAACAGTTGATGATATCATCTCGTTCTGGAGCCCGTGACGTAAAAATCATCGACGACGACTGAATCCCGATTTTTCCCTTCAATGCTTATTTGATCAAACCGTAACATTGCTTGAATAACATGGCCAGACCGATTCCAAGCAGAAGAATTCCCACGGTAACATTTAATATCTTCGCGGAGGTCCTGTTGGCGAACATGGAAGAAAACCAGGCGCCTGCCGTCGCCGAGCAGATGCAGGCTGTCAGGATGGCGAGGTCAGGGACGCCTCCGATGATGAAATGAGAAAAAGCTCCGATCAATGCTGTAAAGGCCATAATATAAAGACTGGTTCC
>JAGVUJ010000092.1 GCA_019136325.1 Deltaproteobacteria bacterium | reverse complement strand
CCTTAATGAATATGCGTATGTCTAAACCATCGCCTGTTAAAAGTCAACTCCGGAAGAGTTTCCCAAGGACCGGATGCCTTTTTGCGGCCATCTCAACGATGCGGCTGCCCATTTGAGCGTAATCGATACCGTCGACTTCGGCCGCGCAGGCCATGCTGGCATCAGAGCTGATATCCGCATTAGGGTTAACGTCCAGAACAAAGAAAACATTGTCCCGAAGCCTAATATCCATCCGGGCGTAGTCCCGGCATCCCGTCGCCCGATAAGCGTCGCGGCACACCTTTTCCAGGGATTTTTTTTCATCAGCCGTGAGCGGTGCCGGCAAAAGCGTTTTAATTTCTTCATAATGAAGGGACCCCGGAATAAACTTCGCGTCATAGGTGCAGAGCCTGTCATTGACATTACTGAAACAGGAAAAATCCATTTCCGCTGCCGGTAACACGATCATGTTTTCATTGCCCCAGACCGCGACATGAAATTCGCGGCCGTCGATAAAATCTTCCACCAGCGCCGGCTGGGCATATTTATTCAAAACAAACGATATGCGGTTTTTTAAATCCTCCGGATTCATAACCACGGACTCCGGTGTGATTCCCGCGGAGCAATGCTCATTTTGCGGTTTGACGATTGCCGGAAATATTTTCCAGTCCTGCACATCAGGAGCATCGCAAATCCGCCACGGCGGTGTGGGAATGGAAGCTTTATCCAGAATAATTTTGATCCGCTGTTTATCCTGCGCCAGCGCCAGTGCAACGGAATCGGCGCCGGTAAAAGTATAACCCAGCGATTCCAGCTTTTTCGCGACCAGCCATTCACTGTGTGTCACGCCCGGCAGTCCCTCGCACCAGTTGAAAATGATATATTGCCGGGGATCGAAAGGACGAAGATGAGCGGCAATATCGTCATCTTCAATGGCGATGGTAACGGTGGGATAGCCCTGTTTTTGCAGGGCATCGTCGAGCTCGGTTGATTGTCGGATTACCTCATTTTTTTCTTCCGTTGTCCAATCCGGATCCACATTGTACAGTAAGATCACCGGAAGTTTCTCTGGTTCTATCGGTCTCGTCACTTTATTATCCTTACAATGAATTTATCGCTTATTGCTTCAGCCTGCTCGGCTGACAAAACGGACATTTTGATAAGCGGATTTTAGAGAAGCAATGAATGTCTGTCAACAAATATTAAACGCGATCATCCCATCCACCTGCGTAAAAAGCGTTCCGGCATCCATGAATACCAATTATGTTTCAAGCGAAATCGCGCTACAGGACGGTACATGGCGGCCAGCATTTTCATTATCGAAGAATCGGACTGATAATTCATTTTCTGATCAGCGAATATGCTGACGATCTCGATTCTTTCCATGAGCTCTCTCGTTTCATCATCTTGATCGCGTCCGATGTGCTGTGTCCAATTAAAAGTTCCCCATCCCTCCAGGGTTGACGGTGTCACGTCGTCTTTATGAACGATTTTTTCGCGAAGACGGGTACCGGGATAGGGTTTGTAAAAATGAAATGCACTGATCAGGGCATTGGGATTATCGCGCAATAAGGACCAGGCCAGGTCCGTTGTCCTGAGAACGTCATCACGGGTTTCAGAAGGAAATCCGCACATGAAGTTATAATACACCTTCATTTGAGGATAACGGGACAGACGTCGATTGAAGGCCACCACCTGATCGGGATGAATGCGTTTGTTGAGAATTTCCAATATACGGGGAGATCCCGATTCGACGCCGACCTGTAAAAAAGCTCCTCCGGCCTCCGCAACAAGATCTAAATCCGCATCAGTCATTTGATCGATCGTATCAACGCGAGCCCCCTGAAAGCCCATTTTGATAGACCAGCGTTGTTTCAGCACGCCGGTCATAATCTCCCGTGTACGATCCTTATCGATAAAAAAACCATCGTCTATGAAATGAAACGCTTTCACACCGTATGTTTCGACAAGCGATTTCAGCAGCTCCAGTAAACGAGGTGCGCTCAACGCTCTCCACTGCCGTTTGGAATACAGGGGGTTATAGCAAAAGGTGCAGTTGAACGGGCAGCCTCGTGATGTCTCGACTTCCAGCACGTGCTGATCATCGAAGTAACGGTGCAGATATTGATGGATTTGAACAAGGTGATAAGGCATCGGAGGCAAGGTATTCAAATCCAAAAAAGGTCTTTCCGGATTATTAACGATCAGGCCATGTTCTTTATAGGCGATGCCTTCCAGATTCTCCAGGGATTGACCTTGTTCGATCCGTAAAACAAGTTGCCGGAAGGTTTCTTCACCTTCGCCCTTCACCACCACATCCAGGCAAGGATGTTCCAGCGTTTGCGCGGGGAACAAGGTTGCGTGAACGCCGCCCCAGACGACCGGCGTCGATGAATGTTGCTTTACAAACGCTGACATCTCGAGGGCATGGGTTATTTGGGAACCGGTCATTGCCGTTACGCCCACACAAATTGGCTTCTGCTTTAAAGCCCGGCGAAGTTCTGACTTCCAATCCGGCGAAAGCCGCTGGTCGATCAGGAGGATCGGATAGCCGGCCTCATCAAGTTTTGCCGCTGCGGCCAGTAAAGATAAAGGAATCCATGGGCGAAAAACTTTGGAATAAAGTCCTTCCGAGGGACGCAGCAAGACAACAACTCTCATCTCATCTTTTTTTGATTTGATCGTGATAAGAAAATCCTTTAAAACTCGATTCGTTTGAAAGAGATTCTAGATAAACGATGACAGTCCGTCAAGCGTGAGATTAAATATTTATCATCACCCGTCATTTTTCGTTGTTGCTGTTGTAATGAATATTCTATGCTTTGTGCCGGTACGATTTCACGAGGCTTTTGATGTCATCACCGAGCAATGCCAGGCGGGACAGGAAAACCGGTTGAATCGCTGCCGGAACATTATAATGGATATCCTTAATCAGCCCCCGAAAATCACGGTTGTTCACAAAACCAGGTTTGTACCACCTTCTTTTCCCGATATCGTCAAAGTCGGTCAGAAATATTTCATCGTCCCTGAAAATAATATTCTTCAGACGAATATCGCCGTGAATTAAACCGAGATTTTTTATTTTACTGGTTATGGCTACAATGGATTCAATGGCTTTTTGAATTTTTGGCGCATTTTTTTGATTTTTTAGAAAATACTCGTCGCCGGTAATGCCGTCAACCCATTCATATATGAAACAGGAATCTCCCCGCAGGGGGCCAATGCGGGTTTCCTTATAAGCGATCGGTCTTGGCGTCGGTATTCCGTTTTCATTGAATAAAAAAGAATAATGCCATGACGTGCTGGCGCGTGTTCTTCTGAAATAACGCTTTATCCTGTGCCACGTCGATTTGTAGTTATGAATTTTGACGACTGCTTTTGTGGTGCCGATTTCCAGAAAAACAATCCTGTTTTTGAAATTGTTCTGCATGATCCGGGAAGGGTGCCGCTGAAGATAATCATCGGGATCACGCAGCAGTGTGTTCATTTCATCGGAGATGAAATGTTGATCGCACACGATTCGCGTAAAAAAATTATTTAGCCGGTAAATCTGTTTTTTTCGCATTTTCATTACTTTCAGACAGGCATTTAACAAGCCAGCGCTGGGCTTCAGTAAAAACAAGATGCGGATCTATATCCGCCATACAGGGAGAAAGCCGGTCGCGATCTCCGCATCTGGCGGAATGGCCGCAGGGAACGCATTTCAGAGAGGACTGAAAAAGGTTAATGTCCCCGTACGTCTGCACAGGCAGTGCCTGTCTTCCGCCTTTTTGCAGAGCGTTTGACCAGGGAGACCATACTTCCGGTATGTTGGGGCCGAAGATGACAAAAATCGGCTTGTTGAAAGCCGCGGCAAGGTGACAGTTAAAAGTATCAACCCCGACGAAAGCCAAGGACATATCGGTCAAAGCGGCGCACTCTTCAATCGATATTTTTCCGATCAGAGAATAAACATTTTGCAATACCGGCATTTCAGCGAGGACCTGCCGGTCAAGGTCGCTTTTGCCGCCGGTAACGATGATGGGAATATTCAGAGAATTGAGCAGCTGCAACAGGGTATTGCGGGATTTTTCCGGATATAACCTGCATTGGAATTTACCGGTCGGGTGAAAAATGATGAACCGTTCAATGGAAAGATCTTTTAATATCTGTCGCACCCTTTGTTTCGCCTCTTCTGAATAGCGGGCGGACAGAACAATCCTGTCAATGTTGATACCCAGAAGGCGCAGCGCTTCAACATTATTTTCAAGAATGTGGCGTTTCGGGTTATACGGATACCCGGCGTCAACAAGCATCCGGTGCCACCAGTTTTTTGAAAAATTCGGTTCTCGGGTTCCCACCGAAATTCTGCCGGCCAGAAATGCATAGATGTTGCTTCTTTCATTGGTGGTAAAAGAAATTGCCAGATCGTATTTACGAAATATTCTTCGCATCAGACTGATTTGCATTTTAAGAGAGAAAAGCAAATTGTTTTTTGGCAGATCTTCTTCAAAAACAATGATGTGATGAATGCCCTTCAGGAGTTTAGCCGCCGCGACCGTGTCGCTGTTTACCAGCAGATCAATGGACACGTTTGGAAATTGCCGGGAAAGTATGTCAACCACCGGAGACATGGCCAGAACATCGCCAAGAGATCTTCTGATTATTAACAGGATATTTTCAGGTGTTTTCATGATCTCATGAGAGACTCGCGCTGGTTTAGCTCGCGAACAGCTCCGGTCGACATGGTCGGGGGAATTTTTTATAACATCACCCGGGTCATCGGATTGTCCGAATAAAAAAACTTCTTAAAATTAATGAATTCCGCTTGCCGGACCCTTCATTAACTGAAATCGGCTGCATGAAATACGATTCAGTTTCGCGGCGATATAAAATCCGTTTACCACACGGATTGTTTGTTTAACTTTACTTGCAGACGGCTTTGAGAAGCGCTTCTGCGTTGGAGTCTGTTTCTATATAGTTCCATTCCGGGTCGTTGTACGCGTGGGAATACAATGATTTCCCGTCCTTATCGTACAAATACAAATAGATCATTCTCTCGCTCTGGTTCTGACAGTCGATTTCCGAGAGATAAATCATATGCGACAGTTTATCATACCCTCTGGTTGATAATCTGTTTTCACGTCTGTATTGAATGGCATTAGACACTTCTTTGTTAGAAAAAACCCACTTGTTGAATATTTTGAGAATATTGCCGTCGCTGTCTTTAGCCACTCCGCCTTTTTTATAAAAATGAACCGTGCCGTTGTTTTGCTTGCCGTACTTCACCCAATCCGATGTTTCAACAGCCGAGTTGCTGCCGGTTTCGTACGTGCTGAATAACAAAACCTTTCCCGTGTTTATTTTGCGGACTTTTGTCGTTCTGCTGTTTTCATAAATCACGCGGTGCACGACGGCATCCAGGTTGAGCATTTTACCCAGCTGCATGATGTCATGATCTGTCAGGGCGGATAATGACATTTTTTGTTTCTCCGCGGCGGCACTCAAAGCATCTTTATCCAGGATGTTATATTTGTCCCCGTTGATTTCCGCCATTTCCAGAAACTGTTTTTCTTCTTCCTTTTCCAGAGCCTCTTTTTTATCTGATCCCAGCTTGGGAATCTGAATTTCAATGATCAAGCCGACATTCAGTTGGCCTTCTTTCTTGGCCAGAACGTTGTCGATATCATTACACCAGCTTGAATTTCCCCGGCCGGCATCCCACCCCTGGAGGCAGAACTCCTGACTGAGGTACTTACTGATTGCGTCCGGATCAAAATTTATTTTGACCTTCTCGCAAATTTTTCGTCCTTTCTTGTCCGCGCTTTCCGTGTGACTGACAACCGTGGTTTTTCCCGCGTAATTACTGAGGGCATAATTGACGCAATCAGATGTCACCTTGGCGAAACGGGATGTCTTGACTAATTTTTTGACACCATCTTTTTGGGCTTGTTCGGTCACCGCTTTTTTGAAAGCGTCTAATTTTTTCTTGTTTTTCATATCGCCGGTATACACGTCGCAATATTCGCCGAAAACCTCCTGCATCGCGGAAAACCCGCTGGAAGGGAAGGATAATGCAACAAGCACAAAAATGATTAAGATGAATTGAGATTTGTTCTTCATAAGCCCTCTTTTTAATGTAAAATACGGTCCAGTATTTTGTAGTTTAATCACTATCCTCTGCGGTGTGAGAGAATGCGCGTAACATTACCATAATTGTAATTAATTACAAGATGCAATTTATACTTCTTCCGTTATCTGATCCGCCGTATTGAACGCTTTTTGAAGGACGTTATTGTTCATATTGGTTTTTTTTTGTCATTAATCCCGCAACTTGCAATCCCCCGGCTCCTGCCGGAGGGGGCTCCACTATTTGACGGTAATTTTTCTGGTTGACGCCCTGCAATTATTGGATTCAATGCTTTCGCTGACCACAGAATTATCATCCGCGCATGCCAAAACATAATAGACTGTTTTGGCGGTACCATTAGGAACCGTGACTTTTGCCGACCCTCTGGACGTTTTTCCCGCTGCGAGAATGCCTACAGAACGGGCGCCGCCAAGAAGCACGGCATTGGCAGTTTTCGCGGTTGTCGTGGACAGATAGTATTTTGTTGATGACGCAGTCGTTGATCCATTTCCCTGGTTTTTATTCGTGTCCGTGATGGAAAAACTTCGCCTCGATGCGGTGATGGTTGTAGACCAGTTGCTCACCGCCGAGATGATCAGATCAGGCATGCTGATCGTTAACGAGGCGCTTTTATAAGAGGAGACATTTCCCGCGGCATCTTTGGCCCAGGCATATAATGTTTTTGCGCCCAATGTCCCCGATGGGAATGTATAACTTGCCGGAGCGGTAGCCGACCATCCGGCCGCTGATGAGGGTTTCGCTGAAGAAGCGGTAATCATGTAGCCGGCGACCTCCACGTTGTCGGTTGCGGTAAATGCGTTGATGGACACCGTAAGCGATTTTGAAACCGTGGGCACCGAGAAGGCTGTCACGACGGGCGCGGTTCTGTCACCGGGAACAGGATCTCCATCCCATTCAATATTAAGCGTCTGAAATCCGAGCGGATAGCTGGACAGGCCGCTAAACGTGCAATTGTAATTGACATACATTTTTACGCGAAAGATGCCGTTGGGCCTGCCGGCGGTTGTTCCCCAACTGTTGAGGGCAATCCAGTAGTGATCATCCGGATCGGAACTGGAATCGTCGTAGCCGACCAGGGTGACAGCGTGGCCGCCGCCGTCATAGGCATCCCAGCTTTTGCCGCAGTAAACATCCGAATCCCAGAGGGCGCTTTCCGACTGATTGTTCCAGAAATTATAGAAATTATTCCAAGCCGTTTCGTTGGGAAGGAAAAAAGCGAACCAGATGGCTTTCCCCTGATTCAGAACGTTCTTCATGTTGGAGATAGCCTCGGCCTGCGAAATGCCTGTCGTGTGTACCGTGGCTTCCGATATGGATTTAACGGGATAGCTGGTGGCTGTCGAAATATTTTCGCAGGACACTTTGGATAAGGCGCCGAAGTAACTGCACCAGAAGTTGCCGTCCTGAAAGGACGCGTTGGTATTGGCGGCGGGGATGGCCATCAGTTTGCTGTTGTAGAAATCCACAACGTCGGAGAGCCAGCCGCCGCAGCAGGCATTTTCTCCGTAACAGGAATTGATAAATTGAACCGAAAGATTGTCGGCGGTTCCCTGTTGTGTATTCAGATCAATTCCCATAACACGGGTTCCGGCCCATGCCCAGCAATCGCCGCACGATCCCTGGTTTTCCGAAGGCATATACGTCAAAAGCCCAAGAAGATTGATGGAGGATACCTTGCCTGTCTGGTCGATACGCGCTTTCGCTCTGGGATGCGCCCGGCGGCGGTATTTTTCATGGATGCGCGCGCGCGGCGCCCTTTCCAATCGGTCCTGCCATTTTCGGATCGTTAAATCATCCGGACGCATGATGGGAAATGTCTTTACGGGACGGTTGGCATCCAGAACGTACCGCTCTCGTTGCCCCGAGGTGGTGCTGTCCGCCTGGCCGAACATCGGTAACATGAAAAATGTTAATATGATAAAAACAGTAATGTTGGGCCATAGAAATTTTTGTCTCATATCAGCGACCTCCGATCTTGCCTGTGTCAATCATCTATTATGTTAAAAGCCTGAACGCTGTTATTGTGTCCTGCCGTTACGGATTGTGGGAAAATCAAACAGAACCGGCGTGCAGGTTCCCCTCGTAATCACTTTCATATAGCAGGGAAATCGTTTTCCCGTTTTGATATCGTATTGTTGCAGAAAATCTTTTTTCGGGAAAGAAGAATCTTCACGGACAAGCAGCCACTGTTTTCCTTCCGCGCGAGCAAACTCTTCCTGAATCTTTTCCTGCGGATGAAAGGAAAACCTGATTTCGTATTCCCCTGTCGTTCCCTTTGCGGGTGTTACCGAGACGATTTCAGCGTCGCCTTTGTACTGTTTGTAAGTGCACGGTCCGCCAACGCGCTGAGAGGACGACGCCATAGCACAGGCGGACAGAGAAAACAAAAGCATCACAGGCAGGATCAGGATGAGGAATCCTGAATGTCTGAATGTTTTATAATTCCTTTGATATTTCATAAATGACTTGCCATCACGAAACAAGCAAATCTGCAATCGTTTTTTTGCCTCGAGACAACTATCTTAATTTTGTGAAAGTATATATAAATCTTTTATCAAATCAGACAGTAAATGTCATTATGTTTTAAAAAACAAAGGCCACCTGTCCGTAGATTTCCGAGTCGCCGGTTTCAAAGGAGCCGTCTATTCTGGGCACGGCGTAATCCAGCCGGACGAAAAAATGTTTTCCCGCATAGAGCCGGAAACCCGCTCCGATGCTGGTCAGAAATTCGTCCTCGTCTTCTCCCGGCAGAGCGTCGTTTTTAAACACGCCGCCGTGATCGGCAAATAAAACAAACTTGAACATGTCGCCGAAGGTCTGATTGAAAATTTTAGCCTCGGGATAAATGGGAGACAAATGGAATTCGGCTGAAACACAGTATCCCTGATCGCCGCCCTGCGATGCCGACGAAAACCCTCTGACGGTGCTGATTCCGCCGATGAAAAATTGTTCGGCCACAAACAGATTGTCGCCGGAAATCTGACCGGACCCTTTCAGGATCATGTAGTTATATCCGGGAAGTTTCTGAATTCTGGCAATGTCCAGCGTCCCTTTGGAAAAACCGCCGTCGGCGTAGAGCCGGCTCGTGGGGGTTCTGGGTATGTCAACTTCGCTGCTGCCGAAAAGCTGTTCCCACAAGCTCTGCCGCTTGGATTCCCGTTCGTTCTTGCCGGTCCCTCCGAACAGATCCCGGATGCCCTGATGGTACGTCAGGTTGATCATGTTTCTTCCCTGGAATTTATCGATGAAATTGTAGGTCGCACCCAGACTGGCGACGCGAATCTTATCCTTGCTGGCCAACTCACCGAGCATGTATTCGTAAATGTCCTTGTAATCAAAACCCAACTTCAAATCCAGGGCGCTCGCTCTGGTCTTGATCAGCGGATGCGTCAGATAAGCTCCCGCCAGATGGGTTTTTCCGTGAATCTCGAGCGGTTCATACTCCTCGCCCACTTCGTATCGGCTGTCGGCGTAGTAGGCCCCCATCTTTGTTCCGTAATACATGATTGGAATGGCATATTCCGCCCGGAGGTAGGACAGATTATCAAAATCGATTTCGTCCAGACCCGTGATGCCTCTGAGCGTCAGCAGATCGCCACTGGCCAGCAAATTGCCGATGTTCAGATCCGCGTTGAACCGGTTTTCGCTGGTGACATCCGTGCCGAAATTATCATAGGAAAGACTCCCCGATACGGGCCGGCTGTCTTTGACCTGCGCGACAATGTCTGTTGTGCCGAATTCTTTTCCGGCCTCCATGACCGCCATGACGTTCAGGGAGGGATATTCGTTCAGCAGAAGCAATGAGCTCTGCAGGGTTTCTGTTTTGATGGAGGGATCTTTACGGATTTTTTCCAGATGCTTCCGGATAAAATCGGTGCTGTAGGATGTGTTGCCCGCGACGGTGATTTCTCCCAGTTGCGCTTCGATGACGCCGATTTCCAGGATCCCGTCCTTCACTTCCTGCTGCGGGATAAAAGCGTACGCCAGAAGATATCCCTTGCTGCGGTAAGCGGCCGTTATTTCATTGGCGATCTGATTAATTTCCCCGAAAGAGATCTCCCTGTTTTCGTATTTCAACGTAATGGCGTTGATGGCGTCCGGTGTCAGCAGAAGCGCTTTTTCCCCCCGGCCGGTTTTTGTGTGCATTTTTACGTTGATTTGTTTGACGTTGATTTGTTTGATCAGAATTTTCGGGCCGGCCGGCGCCTCCTGCGTCTTTTCCTCTTTTTGTTCAATAACCGGCATGTCCGGCAGATCGCGGGGAACGACCTCCTTTTTCTCGAACTGCTGGATGATCTCGCCCGCCCTTTCCTGAGCGGCAGCCGGCAGCGCGAATAGGGCTATAAAAAAGAAAAATATAATGACGGACGCGAAAAGATTCTTCCTGTTTATAGGAAACATGTTCAACTCCGTTAACTCAATAGGGATTTATACAATATCTGCCGGGCGGAAAAAGCACCATTTCCTCTCCCGATTTGCAGGAGAGGAAATGGTGGAATAAAGGTTAAAGAAATTTAATTTATGGTGCCAGAACACCAACCAACGGATAGGTCACCCCTTCATCAATGTACCACACATTATCGAAGTCAAAACCTTCAAAGTTTCGTGCCGGATGTCGTCATATCCCAGTAGGCATTCTCAATCAGACCGTTGTTATTATGACCGACAAACCCGCCGACGGATGTACTGCCGCTGACCTTGCCGATGGAATAAGAATAGACAATCACACTGTCGTGGTCATTGAATCCAACGAGTCCTCCGACCGCATCCTTGCCGGTCACGTTACCCCAGGCATCGGTGTCGACGATGACGCCGCTGTTGTAGCCGACGAGGCCGCCGACAAAGTTGCCACCGGTGACATTGCCGAGAGCATAGGATCTTTCGATCAGCGCTCCAATGGTGGGCGGATGATCACCTTCCGGAACAGTGTTCAGATTATAACCGACCAGTCCGCCGACATAATCGCCGCCGCCGGTGACATTACCGTCAGCGTGCGTGTTAATGATTCCGCCGTCGTAATTGAGTCCGACGAGTCCGCCGACAAAGTTGCCGCCTTTGAGATTCAGGTTGAAATCTTCAAAGACCTCGTCGCTGTCCGAAACATTGTAGCTGACATTGACCGCGCCGGTGCTCTTGCTGCCGGTGACATTGCCGTAAGCAGCTGAATCGGTGATGACTGCGCCGTCACCCATGCACAAAGCACCCGCATTGAGTCCGACCAGCCCGCCGACAAAGTTACCGCCGGTGACATTGCCTTCGGCTAATGTGTATTCGATTTTGCTGTCGAAATTGAGTCCGACCAGCCCGCCGATAATGTTGCCGCCTTTAATGCTGACATTGGCAGTTGTTAAGGGCAGGTCAACGACGTCACCGGGAGCAAAAGGCATTTCGGTGTAATCAAGGGTGATGTTCCCGACGTTGTTTTTACCGGTCACATTGCCGCTTGCGAGCGCACCCCTGACCTGACCGCCGGCATTGAGTCCGACCAGTCCGCCGACGATGCTGCCGCCCTCGACATTGCCTTCGGCTGAGACACCCTTCAGATTGCCGCCGGCATTGAGTCCGACGAGTCCGCTGACAATATTGCCGCCTTTAATGCTGCCGGTGATGCTGGTATTAACAGGAATAAACGACAAGCCTTCGCCACCATCTACGGTTGCGGGAGGCGGGCCGTTATAATCAAACGCAATGGTTCCTGCGTTGCTGCCGCCCTTGACGTTGCCGGTGGCTTTCGACATCATGATTTTTCCGCCGCGTTCTTCGTCGCAAGGTGAATCAACATTAAGCCCGACGAGTCCGCCGACGATGCTGCCGCCGGTGACATTGCCGTTGGCGTCGGTTTTTTTAATCATGCCGGTGTTGAGTCCTACCAGGCCGCCGACAATGTTGCCGCCATCAATGCTGGCTGTAAAATCAGTGAGTAACGGTTCAGATCCCAGATCGTCGTTGATTGTTTCAACAGTAATTTTGCTGGGGGTGCTGCTTCCGGTGACATTGCCGTTGGCATGAGCCACAAATATCGATCCATCATTAACTCCGGCCAGACCGCCAATGATACTGCCGCCGCTGACGGCTCCGTCAGATCTCGAATATTTTATACTGCCCTCATTAACGCCCACCAGTCCGCCGAGAACGGCTCCACCGTTGACGGTAAACAAGGTATCGCCGAACGCGTAAGCACCCATGACATTGCTGTTTGCGGTGACGGCGCCGGTAGCCAGTGATCCGAGAATATTGCCATAATTAAATCCGACCAGCCCGCCTGCGG
>JAGVUJ010000182.1 GCA_019136325.1 Deltaproteobacteria bacterium | reverse complement strand
TGAAGGAAAAACCAGGCATAACAGGTGGTGACGGTTCCTCGACGGAAAACGCCCTGGTAGTCAATGCTACATCAACGCAGAAGGGCGTGTCTTTGGAAAACGAATACATAGAGAACAAATGCGGCAAATGGGACATAGACTATACAATCGACAGGCAGATACAGATTGATCATAACAGACGCAAATACGATCTGATTTACGTCACCATGAAGAAGGACGGCTCAAAACGCGAGTACTGGTTCGATGTAACGTCATTCTTTGGTAAACTATGAGAAATCCCCATGCTTGTGTAAGGGCCGTCATTAAGCAAGAAATAACTACTGTTTCTGCTTTTCAGCCCATTCTTTGACTTCCTGGACGAATTGCTTTCTGAAGTCCGGCGGACCCAGTATGCTGACATGCGGTATCCAGGATTTGAGCAGGTTGCGGATGGCTTCCTCATGACCCACCCGGAAGGTGATCACCAGCGAGCCGTCCGGTCTTTCTTCCCTGATCTGCTGCGTGGGAAACATTTTCCGCCGCTTGAAATAATTGCTCGCCTGGGCATCAATGAGAACCTCTACCTCAAGGGTTGCCTTTTCGGCAAACCAGATATTGGCACTTTCCTGAAGCACGGCATCCAGATTTTTCGGCATGGATTTGAAACCGGTTTTGAGCAGCTTCAGGTCTTTTATTTTATCCAGGGCGTAGCGCTTCAGTATGCCGGTGGTCGTCTCGTTCCCGATCAGATACCAGAACCCCTCGAAATAAACGACTCTGTACGGCTCCATCTGGACAGGATGGGCTGCCTTTTTCCTGCTGGTATACTGGAAACCAAGATGCTTTTTGTCCCGGATTGCTTTAACCATGCGGTTCAAATAGGTGGTGTCCAGCGGCATGGCATCGTCAATTTTCACGAAGACGGGCATGGAGGCCGCTGATTCGTAAAGCCGCTCCAGAACGCGATCAACAGCCTTCTGGAAGGGCTGGCCAAGCTGGCTAACAACATTCTTGAGAGCGACCATCAGGGCCAACTCCGTATCATCGAAAACTTCCAGATTTTTGACGATGTCTTTGTGCAACTGATAGATGCCTTTCTGGATTTCATGGATGGGGAACCCAGCCTCTTTGAGCAGCAGCAGATCGCGCTGGATGGTCCGGGGCGTGGTCTGGAATTCCTTGCTCAGCCAACTGCTGGAGATCTTGTCCTTTTCCATGAAGATCCTGAGAATCTGACCGACGCGGAGCAATTTCGTCTGTGCTTTCTTGTCACGGGGCATGGCGCAATCCTTTCTTAAAAAAGTGAATAATGCGACGCACGTTTGTCGCCACGACATTGCCGTATCATCAACAACCGGGTAATGTCAATCACGTAGAATTCACGAAAGGGGAAGAAAATGATGTGGCTGTATATTAAAGAAGGTTTCTATTCCATCGTGCATAAACCGCCGTGCGCGGAAGATGAACTGATGGTTCGCGTACGGTGCAGGCGTGATGTGGATAAACTGCAGAAAATGCTGAGGGCGGAATATGCATTTAGCGGTGATGTCATCGAATCGCCGGATGCCGATTACGCCTACCGGATGATTGTCCCGAGAAAAACACTGGCCACATTCCTGGCTAATGTTGCCATGGTCATGGATTATGACAATTTCAAAAAGACCATCGGTCGCCTGGATTATCGGAGGCGTGAAGCTTATCTGCGGTGTTATGATGTCATGTATGAATGGCAGAGAGATATAAAAAGAGGACAGAAAAGTTCGTTGACAGTCCGGTAAAATTTATATTTGCTTCTTTTTTCAATGGTATGATATAATGTAATACCATTAAGGGAGGCTGATTATGGGAAAAACAAAAATAGCCATTACCATGGATACCGAATTTATCGGTGAATTGGATCGTCTGGTCGAGGAGAATCATTTTCAAAATCGCAGCCAGGCAATCTGTGATGCTGTGCGCGAAAAACTCGCCAGAATGAAGCGCAGTCGGCTATCTATGGAATGCGCAAAACTCGATCCGAAATTTGAAAAAGCTATGGCGGAAGAAGGATTAGCGGAGGATGTGAGCCTATGGCCAGAATATTGAGAGGTGACATTCGGTGGGCGGATTT
>JAGVUJ010000381.1 GCA_019136325.1 Deltaproteobacteria bacterium | reverse complement strand
AGAAGAAAAGAAGCCGGTAACTGCAGAAACAAAGAAGAAAGGTAAACAGGAAACTGCCGATATCAAGATTGGCAGAATGATATTCAAAAACGGTCACATTGATTTCAGCGACAAAAATATTCAACCGAACTACTCTGCCAATATGCTCAATCTCACCGGCAGCGTCACCGGATTATCTTCGAAGGAATTTTCCCGCGCCGATGTGGCTCTCAAGGGCAATCTGGGTTACGGTTCGCCGATTGAAATCGCGGGGAAAATCAATCCGCTGGCCAAGGATCTCTTCGTCGATTTAAAAGTCGGTTTCAAAGATATCGAGTTAAGCCCCATAACTCCCTATTCCAACAAATTCCTCGGATATCCCATCACCAAGGGCAAGCTCACGTTTAACGTTTCATATCTGATCGACAAAAGAAAACTGGATTCCCAAAATAAAGTGCTTATTGACCAGTTGACCTTCGGGGATAAAGTGGAAAGCCCGCAAGCCGTCAAGGCCCCGGTAACGCTGGCGGCAACGCTGCTAACCGACCGTAACGGACAGATTAATCTGGATCTTCCGGTCTCGGGAAGCCTGGATGATCCGAAATTCAAGGTCTGGTCGGTCATCTGGCAGATTATTGTCAATCTGATTACCAAGGCGGTCACCTCCCCCTTTGCCCTGCTTTCGTCTCTCACCGGCGGCGGTGAGGAGCTGAGCTTTATCGAGTTTGACTACGGAAGCGCCGTGATCAGCGCGGAAGAAACGAAAAAGATCAGCATGATCGGCAAAGCCCTCAATGAACGCCCTAATATTAAGTTGGATATCGAAGGATATGTTGACGCGGAACAGGACAAATACGCCTTGAAGAAAGCAGAGCTTGATCGCCGTATTAAAGCGCAGAAAGTGAAAGAAACGATGTCCAAAGATGATCAACAGATTGCCGTTGAAAACGTGGTGCTTACAGAACAGGAATATGATAAGTACCTTAAGCAGGTTTACCGATCGACGGATTTTTCCAAACCGCGCAATATTCTTGGCATGCAGAAAAGCCTGCCGGCGGCGGAGATGGAAAAATTAATGCTGGCCAATATTGACGTATCGGACAGCGATCTTCGTCAACTGGCAGCCCGGCGAACGCAAAACGTCAAGGAGATGATGCTTCAGTCGGATATCGCCGCGGACAGAATATTTATTGTGGAGCCGAAAAGTCTGACACCGGAGAGAAAAGAAAAAGTGAAAGACAGCCGGATTGACTTTAAGCTTAAATAAAAAAATATAAATCGGGTTTAATAAATCCGAAGAAAAGAGATTTGTTATGGAAATGGGCATACTGGGGCTTCCCCAAAGCGGGAAAAGCACCTTATTCGAAATCATGACGGGCGTAAAGACGGGCGTTCATCATAACGAAGCAGTGGTTCGCGGTCAGGCGTCCGTACCGGATGAGCGTTTCGACAAGCTCGTGGAAATATACAAACCGGTAAAGGTTTCGCCGGCCAAAGTGCCTTTCGTCGATGTGCATGCCGTGGGGGAACATCCGTGGGAGGCCATCCGCCAGAATTTGAGCGGCACGGACGGAATTCTGCATATTATCGACGGGTTTTCTCTGCCCGATGTTCAGTTGAGCATTGAAGCTTATCATAAACTGGAAGACGAGTTGGTGCTTTCCGACCTGCTCATCATTGAAAAAAAGATGGAGAAGCTGGCTAAAATGCCCAGGAAAGCCATTCCTGCACAGGAAGCCGCGCAGAATGAATTATTGCCGCGTTTAAAGGACTGTCTGGAAGCGGGAAAGCCCTTGCGAGCCGCAGGTCTTACACCGGTCGAAATTTTTACATTGAAGAGCTTTTCCTTTTGGACGATCAAGCCGGAACTGGTTGTCGTTAATGTGGCCGAAGACAACCTTGTTTTTGCCGATCAATTCGCCGCGGAGGCCAAATTAACGGAACCGGTCATGGGTATCTGCTGCAAAATCGAGGCGGAGCTGGCCGGCCTGGATCCCGCGGAACAAAAGGAATTTCTGTCAACCATGGACATCGCCGAACCGGCGTTTGGCCGGATCATCCGCGCCGCCTTTTCTCTCCTGGGACGAATATCATTTTTCACCGTGGGCGAGGATGAGGTCAAGGCCTGGGTCATTCCTGCCGAAACCAAAGCGCCCAAAGCCGCCGGAGCCATCCATAACGACTTCGAACGGGGTTTTATCAAGGCGGAAGTCATGCATTATGACGATTTTGTTGCCCACGGATTTTCCGCCGCGCAGGTAAAATCAGCCGGACGCCTGCGTCTGGAAGGGAAAGAATACATTGTGCAGGACGGCGATATCATCACCTTCCGATTCAATGTGTGATGCCTTCATGGCAATATAATGAAGAAAAATCCCGGATCAATCAAAAAAGCTTTTTTATTGATCCGGGGGCTGTTTTTTGCCTGCTGTTTTTCATCAAGCGCTTTAATTTTATATGTTATTGAATCTCAGGCATTGATCAATAAATTTATTGACAAATAACCTCTATTCGTATTAGTTTTACGAACCTCAAACAAGTCATTCCCTGAATTAGCAGGTATAATTATTTTCTATTAAAAACATAGGTGTTTTGGAGGAAAGATGAAAATTTCAATGAAGATTATCCCTGTTTTAATCATTCTAATTAATGCCCTCGCATTTACCGGTTGCAGCGAGTTGGATGACGCACCACCGGTAACTTACACCGTGACCTTCAGCAGTCAGTTTCTTAATACCGAAAGCGCAACGGTCATGCCCAATCCAACCAGCATAACGGTGGAAGAGGGACAAACAGTCGGTACGTTGCCGACGGCTCCCAGCATGTCCGGATATAAATTTGGCGGCTGGTGGACGGGCAAAGACGGCACCGGTTCATTATTTACAGCCACCACCGCCGTTAATTCGGATATGATTGTTTACGCATACTGGTATAAATATCAGGTCATGTTTATGAACGACGGTGAAATCTATGCGGGTCGCGGAGTCAGGCCGCCTGCCAAGACTCTTTCATCACTTCCGGCATCTCCGACCAAGGACGGCTATACCTTTGCGGGATGGTATACCGCAGCTAACGGCAGCGGCACAGAATTTACACTCAGCACAGAAGTTACGGCGGATACCACCGTTTATGCCTATTGGACCAATAAGACCGTCTATATGGTCAATTTTAACAGCGATGGAGGATCTGCAGCAGGGATTCGATACGTTGTCTCGCCGGACACAACGGTTGGCAGCACACCGACGCCGACAAAAACATTCTACACTTTCGGCAACTGGTACACGGAAGTCAATGGAGGCGGCACTCTTTTTACCGGGAGCACACCGGTTACCGGAAACATTACCGTTTATGCAAACTGGATCCCGGATGCAGGATACACCGTTGAGTATAACAGCTACGGCGGAATTTCCCTGGAGGACCAGCATGTGATTTTGTCGAAGGGCAACACCGTTGCAACCGGCACAGACGAAGGTGACACACCCGAACCAACCAAGCGCTGCTATGAATTTGACGGATGGTACACAAAACCCGACGGTGAAGGCACGGAATTTACCAAAGACACCGTCATTGATGGAAATAATACCGTTGAGGGCAAGATAACGGTGTATGCGAAGTGGAACTGGAATTATCCGTCCGGCGCATATCCTCTGATCACCTCTCCGTTCGAGATAGGTGATTACGGCCCCAGTTGCGTCGGCAAGGTATTTTACGTAACGGATGGTGGATTGCACGGGTTGGAAGCAGCGCCGCCGAATTGGTATGAAGGCAGCGAGGACGCGTCGTCCGTGACGTGGATAAACGGAGATCCCCAAACCGACGAAGATGACGATATTTACCAGAGAACGCAAACCACCCTGAATGGGAACACGTCAACTGCGATCGGAACGGGGTTGGCCAACAGCAACGCCATTGTCGCGCAGGTTGAACAGGCCGGCGGCACCGATATTCCTTACGCTGCACAATTATGCCTGGATTACAGCGTCGGAGCAGGCGACTATCTGTTTAACGACTGGTTCCTGCCTTCCCGGGATGAACTGGCTCAGTTATACGCCAATCGGGATGTCCAGAGGTCCGGAGGATTTCTCGATGAAGGATACTGGAGTTCGTCGGAATACGGACAATGGGACGGCTGGTCCCATTATTTCAGCAATGGCACGCAGACGGGAACCTATAAGGCTCAGGGACGTTTAGTCCGTCCGGTCCGCAAATTTTAACTTTACGGTTTTTCCGTCAATCGACTAAAAAAACGATAAAGGCGATCTCGCCTTTATCGTTTTTTTTGTAACATCCACGCGACATTGATGGTATGCTTTACCAAGCCGGCATTGGCTCCGGGAAAACCTGAGCATGTATTTTAAATTCACACCGGCACAAAATATTTTTATAAATGAAGATCATGTCAAAAATATTATTCATCATGCCGGCCATCATGGTTCTGCTGGTGTCCGTTTTTGTTTTGCCGTTATTTTATCCGGCCGGTTTGGCCGTCTATTTCAGATTATGCCTGCTGGTGGCAATTCTGATTTTAAGTCTGACATTATTTAAAACTTTTGTCATCGACAGGAAAATCAATACAATACTGTCCAACGCGGCTACTGTTTTACTTGCGCTTTTCGTCATGTTCATATTGCTGGAAGCGGTCTTCATGTTCATCCCGCGATCCCATTCCGCCGATTTTACGCTGGCATCCAAATTGTGGTACAAAAAATACTGGAAACCCGTCAATTCCTTGGGATTCAGAGATCACGAGCCGGATAATCATCATCCGGTCATTTTATTTGTAGGCGATTCATTTACGGCGGGTCACGGATTGAAATCCGTCGATGACAGATTTTCCAATATCGTCGGCAAAGCATTGAATAAAAAAGGACCGAAATACAGCATCATCAATATCGGCAGACCGAATCTGGATTCGAAAGGCGAATATGACGAAATGATGCATTTCATTTATTTGCACAGAATGACGCCTCAAAAAATAATCCTGCAATACTGCGGAAACGATATTGAGGGAGCGGCGGCAAAACACGGGTTGATCTTTGAAGGGTTTCAACCGCCTTCCGACATGAACCGGTTTCTCCTGTTCGTCGGATCAGGCTCGTATTTTTTCAACTACGTTTATTTCCTTTTCCCCAGAGAATACTTGGGCATTCCCTATTTGACGTATCTCGACAAGGCTTACAAAAACAAAACGATTTTGTCCGAACACAAAAAAGATCTGATGTTGTTCGTCGATTATGCCAGAAAAAACTCCATACAAATTATCGCCGTCGTATTTCCGTTTTTAACTGACCGGGAAATGAGTGATGCGATGTACGTTAACGATATTGTCAGTTTCTTGAAAAACAGCGGCATAGACGTTGTTAATGTTTCTTCCCTGACCGGAAACATGCCTGTCGAAGAAAGGATCGTCAATAAAAATGACGGACATGCTTCAATCAACGTCAACCGGATGGTTGCTCACGAGATTTTGAAAATCATGGACAGGCCGAATGAATTTCACACGCGTCTCCCCGAGCGCTAAAAGTATTTCATCAAATTTTTTATTGAAAGCTGACAACAAAATAGGCCGCATAAGCGGCAAAGGCCCAGCAGGCCAGCAGGGCCAAGGCGACAGAGCGGATTATTTTGCTGCGCAGGAACGGCTCAGCGCCCGCCGCAATCAGTATCGCCCAGCAGGGAAGAAGTCCCAAGGTATAACTGGCTTTGGTTCTGCTATAGACCGGGCAAATGATATACATATCAATCAGCGCCGCCAGAAACAAAAAGATTAATCCGACGGAAACAATAACGGCCTTTCTATAGCGAACATCCTTGTTCAACACGGACAAGATAATGCCCGTTATTATAAAAATACCGGGCAGCAGCGCCAACAGCGCTCCGGCAATCATAAAATTTGCATTCCAAAGAATGACGTCCGCCAGCCCCGAATTTATTCCGTCAAGCCATAATGTCGAATAAAACATATCCCAGAAGCTTGTCACGCCGGCGTAAACAGGCCGGCTCAAGGCCTGACCAAAAGAAAAAAGATGTGAAAATGTTCTGTAACTGGGGTCCTGCCACCATTGCATCATTTGCAGGGGATCAAACAGCCCGATAAACGCGTTGCCCAGTTTTATATAATTTCTAAGATAGTACCAGCCGGCCATCATGATGGAAACCGCAAAAACGATCATGGTCGATCGCAGAAAATACTTCAGCGGCGTTTTAAATGATCTCGCGTGAAAAGCAATCACGGAAACCAAGACAGGAGCCAGCAAGAAAGCGGTCATCTTGGAAAGCAGGGCCAATCCCCAGATCATTCCTAAAAGAATAAAATAGGGATATGATCTTTTTTTCTGATCTTCTATCACCAGAAACATGCATAAGAGAATGACAAGAGAAATCAAACAAGCGACCAGCGGCTCATTGCCGACATACTGACATACGTAGGTATGCACAGGCATTAACGAACCCGCAATAACGGCAATGATCTGCAAGTCCTGTCTTTCCGCAAAAACAAGTTTCCCTGCGCGATATACTATTTCAATTTGTAAAAGACCGCACAGCACAGGAATGATTCCCATGATTTTCACGACAGCGGATAAATCGAACCATTGGATAAGTGCGGCATAAAGCGGTGCGCTTAATATGTAATAGAGAGGAGCCTGAAACATTTGCCAGCCTTCATAAGCCAGAGGAAGGGTCCATTGTGTTGCGATGTAATCTATGTATTCGATATGGCCCCAGATATCAGATCCCACCTGAAAATTCAGTTTCAACATGTTATTGAGAGACAGTGCGGTCCATAAGAAGAACATTAACCATCGTACGTGAGACGGTTGAAGCTTCCGGTTTGTATATTGCTTTGCCGCATTTTTATCATCACCGGTCCATAAGGAAATAAAAAATACCATAAAAAAAACAATCGTCAAATAAGGCCATACGGCGGCAAGAGCTTCCAGAGATGACGGATATCTTTTCGATATTGTCAGCTGTTCGATCCGGGAAGCGGGTGCGGCTATTCGCCAGTTTTTGCCGTCAAGAGACGCAGACCATTCCTTTCCTGTTTTCATCGGCAGGGTTTCACTGTAAGCGATGACAGCCGGATAAGAGTTCTCACTCGTAACATTAATTCTGATCTCATGAGCGCCGGTTTCGACGGGAAACGGTATTTTTACACGTTGAATATTTTTCCATTGACGAAAATCATCTGGAGAAGAATAGATATGGACTCCGTCAAACCATATCGAGGCTTTTTTGAGCGCCTGTAAATCAATGACGGCATCATCGACTTTATGGTCCGTCTTAAAACCATACCGGAACGCGCTTTGGGTTATACAAGACGGTTTGGCTTCCGGCACCATTTCCGAATCATATCGTATCCACCGGGCTCCGGCGCGGTCAATCAGCAGAAGAACATCCGGGGATTTTGCATAGAACATGATTCTTAATCCGCCCAGGAAAATGAGGGTGGTCAGAATGAATAAGGTGATGAAAACCGGTTTTTTTAAAATTTCAGAAAATTGATTAACGGTCATTTGTAAATGCCCCTGTAAAAAACGTCGGCAGCATAAGAACAGCTTACGCTGTATTAAATCAGCGATGATCAGGCATAGAGCAAAAAGATCTGAACGCGTGAAAGTATAGGAAGATCGTCTTGATGTGTCAATGGAAAACTGGGCGCCGATGCGGATCGTCTCTCATTTTTACGATCCCGCCCGGATAGTTTTTTATTGACACATCTGAACGCGTTCATATAGATTTCAAGCATACATGAATGAATTTTAATAAAAAACCGTAATGATGAATCCGTCGAAACAACCATGACCACAGACCGACCGGAAAACCAGACGATGAAAAAGATAAAGCCGCTGTTATGGTCGGGTTTACTGGTCGTGTTGATCTTACTGCCTTACGGGCAGATGCATTCTCATCAATTTATCAACTGGGACGATCCCCATTATATCTATCAGAATCCGATTGTGTCTCAAGGATTAAGCCGGCCGGGTATCCTCTGGGCTTTCACAACGGGCGTCACGGCCAACTGGCATCCGTTAACCTGGATAAGTCACATGCTGGATTCCACTCTTTTTGGTCCGACACCGGCGGCGGCTCATCTGGTCAATCTTTTCTGGTATACGGGATGCGTAATTCTGGTATTCTTTCTTTTCTTAAGGCTGGGCGCCTCTTTACCGGCGGCTTTCTTTATGGCTTCCTTTTTCGGTTTGCATCCGCTGCACGTCGAATCGGTGGCCTGGGCTGCCGAGCGCAAAGATCTGCTGTGTGCCTTCTTCTTTCTTTCCGCCACCCTGGTCTATTTAAAATATGCCCGTGAAAGAAAAGCGCCGCTTTATCTGCTCACAACGGTTTTCTTCATTCTGGCGCTGCTTTCCAAACCCATGGCCGTGACCTGGCCCTGCGTCGCGCTGCTCCTGGATTACTGGCCGCTGCGGCGTTTGAAAAGCGAATCAAAAAAAATATTTTACGAAAAAATCCCCTGGTTCCTTCTTACAGTCTTTTCCTCAATCGTTACCATCGTGGCGCAGGATAAAAACGCAGCGGTCAAATCTCTGACGGATTTCCCCATTGCGGACCGGCTTGCCAATGCGGCCATATCGTACGGGGTATATTTAAAGCAGAGTTTCTGGCCGTCGGGGCTGACTGTCTTTTACCCCTATCCTTACCATCTGAGTCTGTTCAGCGTTATTGCTGCAGGCCTGGCTCTGGCCGGCATTAGTTTCATTGTTATAAAATTCAGACATGAGCGTCCTTATCTTTTATGGGGCTGGTTATTTTATCTCGGTGTTTTATTTCCTGTAATCGGGATTATTCAGGTGGGCGGACAGGCGCATGCGGACCGCTACATGCTGCTTCCTCAGATCGGAATCATTCTGGCCGTCGGTCTATTTCTGGACAAACAACTCACCGATGCGAAAAGCAGAAAGATGGCCGGATCCACGATGATCATCATCGGCGCAACGCTGATGATCCTGACATTCCGTCAGGTTTCCCACTGGAAAAACAACATAACCCTTTTTAATCACAATCTGGAAACTGCCGGCGAAAACGAGCTGGCCCATTTCAATCTCGGGTCGGCCTATCTGACCGCCAACGAACCGGAAACGGCCATCATCCATTACTCGGCCGCGGCTCAGATGAATCCTCAAGATGCCACAACATATAACAACATGGGACTTGCTTTTCTCAAGCAGAAGAAAGAGGATTTTGCCGAGGCCTGTTTCCGGCAGGCCATTCTTCTTAACCCCGACATCGCGCAGCCGCATTTTCATCTGGCTGTCATTAACATCAACCGGGGTATGCTCAACGACGCCATGGAACATCTCAACGAAGCGGTTCGGCTGGCGCCGGACTGGGCGGAAGCCGGGAATTTACGCGATGCAGTATTACAACAAAAGAAAAGACATGATTATAAAAAATGAGCCTGACAAAAAAGAAAGCTGATGCAAAAACGGCGACGCCGGAACTATCCGTAGTGATATTGTGCTACCAGGAAGGTCAACGATTGTTCTCCTTTGTCGGGCAAACGATTGAGGTGTTGGAAAGCCTTGTTGTGGAGTGGGAAATAATCCTTGTCGCGAATTACTGGAATCATCAGGATGACGATACGCCCCGGGTCGCCAAACAAATCGCCGCGCAAAGACCTAATATCAGGGTTGTCACAAGGCTTAAAGCGGGAGGAATGGGATGGGATGCCCGCAGCGGGTTGAAGGAATCTTCCGGCGCGTTTATCTGTCTGATTGACGGAGACGGGCAAATGCCGCCGGAAAGCATCACCGACGTGTATACAAAAATCAAAAGCGAAAAACTGGATTTTGTGATGACATACAGGACCGAACGCGGAGACAGCTGGCTGAGAAAAATTAATTCCTATACGTACAATCTGGCCTTCAGGATCTTATTCCCGTCCGTCAGGGTCAGGGATGCCAATTCCAAACCGAAAATTTTTACCAGAGAGGCCTATTCCCAAATGAGCCTTAACGCCAGCGACTGGTTTCTGGATGCCGAAATGTTAATACAATGCGCGAGAATGAAATGGAGCATGGCAGAAGTTCCGGTAACCTTTGATAAATGTTTAAATAGAAAATCCTTTGTGAAAATTGATGCCATCTTTGAATTTATCAAGAATCTTTTATCCGCCAGAATCAAGGAGTATTTTATCAAGAAGGACTGAATAAGCAACGTGGCGCTTTGTCGTGTAACATTCCCTTGACACGACATTTTATATTACTTATATCTTAAAACCTTAAAAGTATTGCTTTAATCCATAATCCATAAATGAATTAAAAAGCATTGTCTGGTTTTCACAAAAGCCAACGACTCTTTAATTCTCACAAAGAAAATTATATGAAAATAGCGTTTTTCAACATAGCATATGAAAACCTTGCGGTATCGATCCTTTCAGCTATTGCAAAAAGAGCGGGGCACACTGTAAAATTAATGCATACGCCGA
>JAGVUJ010000355.1 GCA_019136325.1 Deltaproteobacteria bacterium | reverse complement strand
GCCGCCGCAGAGCATCGCATCCTGCATGCCGAATTTGACGGATTCATAGCCGTAACCGATCGACTGCGAACTGGTTGTGCAGGCGGTTCCCGACGATATTACCCGGCCGGTGATGCCGAACATTTTGGTGATATTGACGGCGGTGGTGTGCACCATGGATTTCAGATAATCGACCGCTCCGATTTCCTTGACCGCTATTTTATCCTGAGCGCCGAAAAAGATTTTGTAAATATTTCTCTGAATGGTCGGCGAACCGTGAATGGAGCCGAACGCCACGCCCAATCTGCCTGATGTAATAAAATCTTCGGTCAGGCCGGATTGTTCCAGAACTTCCCTGGCGACCTGACAGGCATAATAGGCCACCGGCCCCATGGTCTTGCGGTGATTTCGTTTAAAATCGTATTCCACGGGATAATCCACCGTTCCGTAAACCTTGGAATGGATATAGCGGCTGAGAAATTCCTCTTCACGCAGCGGTTTGATGCCGGAGGTGCCGTTTAACAGGCTTTGAACGATCTGATCTTTCCCGTGACCGATCGGCGTAATGGCTGACATTCCTGTGATAACAACTCTGCGTTCCATAATGATTTTATGCCGGCGTGAAAAGGTTTCTTTTTTTTGCGATCTTTTCAATATAGTCGCAAATCTGATTGATGGTGCGGATACTCATGGCCTGTTTTTTCTCTTCCTGGGTTATTTCCGTTTCCAGAAAGGTTTCTATCGCCAGGAGAAGTTCGATGGCGTCGATGCTGTCGAATTCGTAAGTTTTCCGTAAATCGGCATCCATATCCGGATTTTCGATCTCAAATTCCCGCTGGAAAACATTTATTACTTCGCGTTCAATTTCCTGACGTGTCATAGATAGGGCTTTAACTTTCTGAATTTGATTTTGTGACCTTTAGCAAATATCGCATGGCTTTTCAATGAAATTCATTGCGTATTTACCCTGATTTCCCGGGCAAATCTTTCTCCGCCCATGATTTGCCGGACCGCATTGAACGCGCCGAACAGACACCCCATCACCCCGGGGGCCAACGCATTTTGTCCCGCCAGACACAAACCCGGAATCGGCAGATTATTCAGCGAAATGGCCTTCAAAAGCTGTCGCGACGAGCGCATGATGCCGTAGCAGGCTCCTTCCGGAGCATTGACATAATCCCGGATGGTGAGAGGGGTGTAAACATCCACGATACGGGCATCGTTCAAGTCGCCGAAAATTTCTCCTGCCTTCTTCATCAGGTCACGGGCGGCGCTCATTTTCTTTTCTTCGTATGCCTTGCCGCGCTGTCCGGTAACCGTTTTTTCCCATGGAATCCAATCCGCGTATAAAGATTTTGTGATGATGGAGAGCAGATTCACACCGGGGGAGCCGCTGTCGCGCAGTTGATAAAACACTCCATCATGAATGACGCCGTGTTCATCCCGGTGGAGCCGGTAAATGTTGTGATGGATTTCCGGATGCGCCGCGGCATTAACGCCGGCATGAACACACAGAACCCCTTCTGTTTCCTTCAATCCGCGTATCCGCCGGCGAAAAGATTCGCGCAGATCATTTTCATTCAGTAATTGAAGCAAAACCTTTGGGTGGACGGCGGCGACCACGGCATCGGCCGCAATAGCATCACCCGTTTCAAGAATGACGCCTGCCACCCTGCCTTCAGAAATCGATATTTTGTTAACGCCGTTGTCCAGGACGAGCGTTCCGCCCAGCGCTTTAAAACGGCGGACGAAAACATCCGCCATTCGGCTGCCGTTTTCCTTCAGCCGCCAGGAAGAAAACAAATAACTGGCTAATACCATGTGATGAAAGATGGCCGGACAATCATTGAGCGGAACGCCGATGAGATTACAGGGCACGGATAGTACGGCACGCAACGCCGGCGATACTTTGAGCGAATCCAGCCATTCCCCCATGGGTTGATAGTAGTCCATATTCTGAAAGGGATCGCCCTGGCTGAACAAAAAAGCGGTATCTTTCATCTGCCGGGCAATGTCGCGCAGGTTTTTCATGATGATATCCAGCGCCATTGTTTCCAGCGGAAATGAATTTCTCAGGTTTTTTTCCAATGCGTCAATATTTGCGGGCAAGTCGAAAATCAAATCGTCAAAAATATAGCGGTCGATGACGCCTTCCCCGCCCATGGGGACAAACAACTCGTCAACCGGTATTCCCATGAATTGAAACATTCGCCCCAGCGGTTCGTTGTTTCCCAAGGCGCCGACATAATGTATGCCCACGGGGCAGTCCACCCCCGAACGCCGGTAGGAGCGCATGAGACCTCCCGGCAGCGGATTTTTTTCCACAATCGTTACATTGAAATTCAAAAGCGACAAAATAACACCGGCGCTCAGTCCGCCGATACCGGAGCCGATGATAACAATATTATGACCTTTTGCCGGATTTCTCATGATAAACTCTCCCGAGTGTCTGTATGCATTCGCTTTATCAAAGTCAACAGGAAATGTTTCTGTCATATTGCATAATTAAAAACCAATTGACACACCGGAAAGTTCTTTTTATACTTCCGTCCATTCCGGAACAAAATTGTCTATTAAAAATACCGTGGGGGAAAATCTTATATGAATAAGAAGAGGGTCCTTGTGTTTTCGGCAATCGTTCTTCTGGCGGTCATTGTCGCATTGGTCGTCAAAAACATGTGGACCAGCGACCGGATTGAAGACGATTTTGTCTTTGATAGACATTCCGACATTAAATTAAAAGATATTGAGGCCTATTATCACTATATTGATTTCAAAGAAGAGAATCCTGAAGATTACTTCAAGGATAAAACGGTCACCCCCTACACGATCAAGTTTTTCATGTTTCTGGATGAGAATTTCAAAGAATTCAGCAACAAGGAAGATCTCTTTGATCATGTTCAAAAATATCTTCATTCGAAAATGTCCGCGGAGAAAGCCGGTGAGCTGTTTGATCTGTATAAGAAGTTTGTCTCCTATCAGTTGACGCTTGGAGATAAGGCCAGGGAATGGGGCATGCCCAAAACGACGGAGGACGTGATCGGTTTTCTGCATAAGCTTCAGGATTACCGCCGGGAGGTCTTTGGTCGTGAAGTCGCCGATATCCTTTTTGGCGCCAGCATTAAGGCGGAGGAATATCCGTTAAGACGCGGGGCAATCCTTGCCGATAAAAACCTGTACGGTGCGGAGAAAGAAAAAAAGATTCAGCAACTGAACGAAGATATGTGGGGAGAGGAGGCGGAACAGGTGGATGCCTATGCCGAACCGTATATCCGATACAAGGAAAAGCTGGACATGTACGAGAAGGATTTTTTGGAAATGACCGAAACAGAAAAGAAAGCGCAGATCAAGAGATTTAGAGAAGAAATCTTCTCGCCCGAACAGGTTGAGAGAATGGAAGAGGTCGATAAAATGATTGCCGACAGTGAGCAGAAAGAGAGCGAATACAAAGCCAGGGAAATGGAAATTCTTAACGATTCCGGCCTTGATCAGAAAGAAAAAGAAAATCGGGTCCTAGAGCTTCAGCATAATATGTATGGTGAAGAAGCCGATGCTTTACGCCGAAGACTGGCCATCGAAAGAGCGTCGGAGGGAGCGCTGAAGAAATAATCGTAATTTTTTGAACGGTGGAGGTTTGATCTTTTCAGCATAACCGTTTGAATTTTTTCAACTGAAAATTTTATGACGCATGGATATTCCCTGTTCCGCCTAACGTCAGCTTCGGAGAAATAGAAATTCATGGAAAAAATCGGCGATTATATTTTGCAGCAAAAGCTCAGAGAGGCCGGCAATGTAATTGTCTACCGCGGACACAAGGTCAATGAATCACAATCGCTCATCATTAAACGGCTGAGAACCATCCATCCCACTTCCACGGAAATGGCACGTTTCCGGAAAGAGTATGAGCGGATTAAACGTCTCGATGTGCGGGGCGTTGTCAAGATCATGGATATCGTCCATGCGGAAGACGGTTTTGCTCTCGTCCTGGAAAATTTTGAAGGCGCCTCTCTGGAAAGCCTTTTGGAAAAAAAAGAAAAAATTGATATAAAATCTTTCCTGAAAATTTCCTCCAATCTTGCCGAAACCCTGGGCGGTATTCACGCCGGGGGAGTCATTCACCGGGGTGTTAAACCACGCAATATTCTGATCAATCCGGCCACGGAAGACGTTAAGATCACGAATTTCGGAATATCGGCGATTCTGACTCATGAAAATGAAGAAGTCTATAATCCCGATTTCATCAAAGGCACACTGGCTTACATGTCGCCGGAGCAGACCGGCCGGATGAACAGGCCTGTTGACTACCGAACGGATCTCTATTCGTTAGGCGTGACCCTCTATCAGATGCTTACGGGCATCCTGCCCTTCCAGTCCGGAGATCCGATGGAACTTATTCACGCCCATCTGGCTATCATGCCG
Source organism: Deltaproteobacteria bacterium (assembly GCA_019136325.1). Next base: position 6,037 of record JAGVUJ010000355.1, on the reverse strand, counting down.
GAGCCGCCGGTCAGGCTTGATTCCGGCATTCCGGTGATGGTCTCGGATATCGTCATGAGACTGCTGGCAAAAAATCCCGAAGAACGATACCAGAACGGCTTCGGTCTGGAGGCCGACTTCCGCGAGTGTATCAGACAACTGGGCGACCAGAAAGCAATCGCAACTTTTAATCTGGGCAGACATGATATATCCAGCAGATTCATCATACCCCAAAAACTTTTCGGACGAAATAAGGAAATCAAACAACTGATTGCCGCCTTCGAAGAAGCCGCCAGCCGTGAAAAAGGGATATCGGTCATGGTTGTTGCCGGAGCGCCGGGGATCGGCAAGTCGGCCATGGTGAACGAAATCCACAAGCCGATCGTTGCCAAACGGGGATACTTCATTTCCGGGAAATACGAGCAATTCAGAAGGGACAAGCCCTACAGCGCCGTTATTCAGGCCTTCCAGACACTGGTGAAACAGATATTGTCGGAAAGCGAGACGAGAATCAACGCGTGGAAGGATAATCTTTTACAGGAGCTTGGCGACAACGGGAAAATCGTTACCGATGTCATTCCCGACGTGGAATTGATTATCGGCAAACAGCCGGAATTGCCTCCGGTGGGCCCGGAAGAATCCCGAAACCGGTTTAAATTTGTTTTTGAAAAGTTCATGAGAGTCTTTCCGCAGAGGGAGCATCCCCTGGCCCTTTTTCTGGACGATGTGCAATGGGCGGATATGGCCAGTCTGCAGCTTATAAAAAATATCATGCTCGGCGACATCCATCATTTTTTTCTCATCTTTTCCTACCGGGACAATGAAGTTGACGACACGCATCCGGTTGCCGATCTGATCAGGGAAGCACGAAAGAATAATATCAGGATCGACAACATGACGCTCGGTCCCCTGAAAGAAAAAGACATCAAGGATCTCATCGTCAATTTCCTGCGGAGTTCCGAGGCCCGGGGAGCGGAACTGGCCGAACTGGTGCGGAAAAAGACCGGCGGCAATCCGTTCTTTGTGAATCAGTTTCTCCGGACACTTTACAATGAAAAAATGATTGTTCATGAAGGCGCGCACGGCTGGCAATGGGATGTGAGTAAGATAAGCAACATGCAGATGACCGACAGCCTGGTGGAAATGATGGCCGGAAAAATTGAAAAACTGTCGTCATCGGCAAGGGACATCCTGAAAATATGCGCCTGCATCGGCAACAGATTCGATCTGGAAACGGTGGCCGCCGTGCTAAACACTTCCGTGGATACGGCGCTGAATGACCTTACTGAAGCCATCCATGAGGGGATGGTCAGCCGCTTCGGCGATTTTTACGTTTTTCACCACGATAGAATCTATGAGGCCGCCTATTCGCTGGTGGGTGAGCAGGAGAAAGCGGTACTGCATTACCGAATCGGCAATATCCTGCTGGCGTCCGCCGACGAAAAAGATCTGCCGAATAAACTTTTCTATATCGTTGATCAGCTCAATCTCGGCGTCGCCATGATCCGCGATGGAGCGATGCGGGAAAAACTGGTCCGGCTCAATTTGGAGGCGGGCGGGAGGGCGAAAGATTCGGCGGCTTATGCTCCCGCTTTTCGTTATCTGAAAAACGGACTTGATCTTTTAGAAGAAAATCCCTGGGTCAATCAGTATGAACTGACCCTGGCTCTTTATACGGAATCCACTGAAGCCGCCTACCTGATGGGCGATTACGAGAAAATGAACGACTTGGCCGCTGTTGCCTTGAAGTACGCCAGAACTACGCTGGAAAGAGCCAGGATATATTCATCGTGCATCTATGCCTGCGTCGCGCGGGAAGACTATCAGGGCGCTATTGATGTCGCCATGCCCATTTTGAAGATGCTGACCCCGAAGCTCGGATTACGGATACCTGAAAAATCAACCAAGGTTCATATCGCAATCGAAGTGTTCAGAACCATGTTGACGCTTGCGGGTAAAAAACCCGACGATTTGCTCAATCTGCCCAAAGCGACTGATCCCGAGATCCTGGCCGCAGGAAAGATTCTTGCCAGCGTGGGCCATGCTGCTTTTTACGCGGATCCGAATTTACTGGCGCTCATCATTCTAAAATCATTCAGGATGATATTTAAATACGGCCTTGCGCCGGAGCATCCCTTTGCGTTTGCCGGTGTGGGCATAGTAAAAGCGGTTGGCCTTTGGGATTTTGAAGGCGCCGTAAAATTCGGGCAACTGGGCCTGAAGCTCGTGGAGAAACTGAGCGCAAGGGATCAGGAATCCAGAACCCTATTCGTATATAACGCACTCGTCCGGCATTGGAAATACCCCATGAAAGACAGTATCGAGCCGATGCGGGAGGGATACCGGATCGGACTGGAAACCGGAGATCTGGGATTCGCCACCTTTAATCTTATTTTTACCGAAGTGCATGATATCTTCACCGGCAGAGAGCTTTCCGACCTTAACCGATACATGGAAAGAAACAACAAGATTATAACCGGACTGAAACAGGGGCACACGCTGACTGTGCAGTCGCTTCAATGGCAGGCGATTTTGAATTTACTGGGACAGTGCGATAATCCGGTGGAACTTACAGGCAAGGCCATCGATGCTGAAAAACTTCTGCCCTCATGGGAGCAAACCAGGAACCTGGCCGCTCTTTCGGTTTACTGGTTCGTCAAATTAATCCTGTATTCCGTCTACAGTGAGTACAGACAGGCCTTGAAAGCTTCTGATGAATTCAGAAAGTACATGGATTCACAGCAGGGAGTGCTGATCAATAAATACGCCGTTTTACTGGATTCCGTGGCCAGGCTGAAGGTTTATAAGGATGCTTCCCCCGGGGAGAAGGTTAAACATCGCGCACTAATCAGAATCAATGAACTCAAAATGAAGGCATGGGCGAAAGCCGCTCCTGTGAACTGTTCATACATGTACACGGCCATTAAAGCGCTGAATACATGGGTGATGCACGGTGATCTCGAAAAAGCGGAAAAAATGTATGAAACGGCCATTCAACAGTGCAGAACATACGGGGATTTCATCGTGGAGGGCATTGCCTCTGAGATTATTGCCGGTATATATCGATCCCTGGATGAGAATGAAAAGTCTAAAAGGTACATGAGTCAGGCCTATGCCTGTTATGCCAAATGGGGAGCCGTCGGCCTGCTGAACAAAATCAAAAAAATGTATCCGGATTTAGTTCCCGCGGAAATAAGGATTTCTCCGGATGTCGAGGCAAGAACAGCGACAAACACCAAAGGTGATCTGTCGGTCGCGCTTGACTTATCCACGGTCATGCAGGTCTCTCAGGTTATTTCCAGTGAGATTTTACTGGAGAAACTTCTGCAAAAAATCATGCACATTTCTCTGGCCAGCGCCGGTGCCCAAAGCGGGCATCTGATTCTGGAAACGGAGGGCAAACTCATCATTGAAGCCAGCGAGGATGTCACTCGTGATGAAGCCTCGGTTGTGCGATCTCTGCCGCTTCAGGAATGTCCCGATATTTGCCAGGCGATTGTCAACTACGTTTATCACAGCGGAAAAGACGTCATCCTGGGCAATGCCGCTCAGGAAGGACCCTTTACGGAAGATGCCTACATTACCGGTAAGTCGTGCAAATCCATTCTGTGCATTCCCATTATTCACAAGGGTAAAATCTCAGGCCTGCTTTACATGGAAAACAACTTAATTGAGAACGCCTTCACGCCGGAGCGTCTGGAATTGCTTCGTTTCATCGCCCCTCAAGCCGCCACTTCCATTGAAAACGCCAAACTCTTTGAACTGGCCACTACGCTGGAAAACATAGAAGACGGTTACTGGGAAATTGATCTTGCCGGTAACTATACGTTTTTCAATAACGCTGTGTGCCGGATTCATGGTTACTCCAAAGCGGAGTTAATGGGGATGAACAACCGGCAGTACACGGATCAGGAGACAGCCGGGAAAGTTTATAAAGCGTTCAACAATGTGTACAAAACCGGAGTGCCTCTCAAAGGGTTAGATTGGCAAATTATCAGAAAAGACGGAACAAAAAGATATGTTGAGATATCCATTCTGCTGCAAAAGGATTCTTCCGGAAACCCGATCGGTTTCAGAGGAGTCGTTCGTGATATTACCGAACGCAAGGAGATGGAAGAGAAACTCAAGCAGACGCTGGACAGTTTAAGCAAAGCTTATGACAGCACGTTGCAGGTCATGGTCTCCGCTGTAGAAGTGAGGGACCCATACACGGCACTTCATCAGGTCCGGTCTGCGGATGTTGCCAGGGATATTGCCGCGGAAATGGATTTGCCCCAGGAGAAAATCGACGCAATCCGCATGGCCGGCGCGATTCATGATATCGGTAAGCTGTCCATACCGCCGGAAATTCTGACCAAACCCGCCAAATTGACCAATGTGGAATTTGCGTTGATTAAAGAGCATTCGCGCAGCGGATACGAGATTTTGAAAAATGTGGAATCGCCCTGGCCTCTGGCGCAAATCGTTCATCAGCATCATGAACGGATAGACGGTTCCGGCTATCCCCGAAGCCTGAAAGGCGATGAGATTTGCGTGGAAGCGCGGGTGTTGGCTGTGGCGGATGTCGTATCGGCCATGGTTTCTCATCGTTATCATCGTCCGTCTTTAGGCATTGAAGCGGCTCTGGAAGAAATTGAAAGAAATAAAGGGACGCTTTATGATACGAATGTCTCCAATGCCTGTTTGAAGCTCTTTAGAGAAAAAGGATATAAACTTGCATAAAAAAGCACGAGACGGATCAACATCAGCCCCGCCTGGTCCGTTTGTCGGATTTTTTTAAAGTCGAGACTGTAAGCTCTGTTTTCAGGAAGATTTTTGGACTTGACAAAAATTTGAAAAGGAGTAGCCTTCTACAAGCTCGAACGGTACGTTTCTGACTCTCGCCTGTACGTTGCCTGTCTATATGAGATCCACGGAAAAACGCCAACGCGTTTTAAAGAATTGGCGTGTGGATTGCATTCCATTATTTAAACTTCATCAATTGGATAAAAATTTTAAGGGGGGGAGTCGTATGAAAAAACTTCTTGTTTTAGCAATGAGTTTGGTAATGTTATTGGGCAGTGTGGCCATAGGAAACGCCTGGTGGTGGGACGAATGCAAAACAAAATATCCTATCGTTCTCGTGCATGGCGCCTTTTTCAGAGACAAAAACATGCTTGGCATAAAATACTGGTGGGGAATTGACGATACATTAAGACAAAAAGGAGCCAAGGTATATGTTTCCAATCAGGATCCTTTCAATGGCGTAAATCCGCGCACCCAGCAGTTGGCGAATGAACTGGCTTATCAGTACGCTCTGAGAGGAGGGCCGCTTTATAAATTTTCAAAAATAAACATCATTGCCCATTCGATGGGCCCGCTGGACAGCAGAAACCTCATTTCCAATTACGGGATACCGGGGGTTTGCACCGCTGGTGCTTGTAATGCCAAAGTCGCCACGCTGACCAGCGTCAGCGGTACTCACAAAGGTTCGGAAGTCGCCGACCTGTTATATATGGCATGGCATGGCATCCCGATTTTAGGGCCTGTTGTCGGCGAAACATTAACGGATTTGATCGATTTGTTTGGTGAAACGTTTGAAATGGCTCCGGAACAGAATACCACACTGCTGCTCGATAATCTGACCTCGGACTTCGTCATCAATACATTTAATCCGAACACACCCAACAAACCCGGTGTCGTTTACGACTGGTACGCGGGTAAAATCAATTATGTCAATCCGGCGGTTGACCTTCTCGGACAGACGGTTGCCGGATTATTATTCACTGTGATGAATTTAATGGGAGCCGGTGATAATGACGGTTTGGTATCCATTGACAGCGCAGCCTGGGGCAATAAAAAAGGCTTAATGACCACATCTCTGTTGTATCCGGGCGTCAACCATTTCTACGAGATCAATCAGTTTCTCGGAAATACTCCGGGTTGGGATGCAAAAGGATTTTATGTTAACGTTGCCAAAGATCTGAAGAAGAGGGGGTTCTAAAATCCGAATCCGGCCGATTGTTTAAAAAACGGGGCTGCCTTGGAAAAGGCAGCCCCGTTACGTTGTTCAATGACT
>JAGVUJ010000359.1 GCA_019136325.1 Deltaproteobacteria bacterium | reverse complement strand
GGACTGCTGGCCACGGAAATCGCGGTGACCATGACCAATCAGAATCTGAAAACCGGTCTGGCTGTTGCTTTCTTCCTGATCGCGATCATTTTCGTGTATCGCTCATTCTACAGCATGAGAATTGCCAGTGAAAAACTGGGTGAATAAAAAAGTAATTTAAACCTTAAATAAAAAGGCGCTTCCCTTGCGGGAGCGCCTTTTTTTATGCATGAAATGCCCGAGGCTTTAAAACGTTAATGCATGGACGATCATCCTTATTTTTTGTTGAGTTGTTCGACGACTTTATCGGTCAAGTCAGTTCCGCCGGTAACAAAAATCTGTTTATCCAGAACAATTTCGATCCCCATTTTTTTAGCAATGACTTCCGTTGCCTTGACGATATCACCCTGAATTTCCTTCCGTACTTTGTTTTGCGATTCGATAAGATCTTTCTGTTTCGGCGCCAGTTCTTTTTCAAACTTTTCAACCAGTTTCCTGAGGTCTGCGTCTGACGTGCCTTTGGTCTTTTCCTGCTCAATTTGTTTTTGTTTTTTGGTTATTTCATCCTGGATAACCTGCTCCTTCTTCTTGAACTGCTCCTGGGCTTTCTTTGTCTTATCATAGCTTGAGAAAACTTTTTGGCCATCGATATATCCGATGGAGGCCCCGCTGGCAACTCCTGTCATCATTCCCATGATAAACAACACAACGGCCATGACGGCTACTTTGTTCATTTGCATATGGATCTCCTTTTTATTTATTTTTGGTTATGCTAGTTAACTTTAAACATCTCCCTCAACATCATTTCCGTTCCGAAATAAGGGTTATTTAACGTGTTGAGTCTTTTGTCCTGACTGCTTAACATTTTATTTAAAAAAATATTTTCCCTGCCGTCCAGAGGAATATGTTTGTTTCCGGCAATATAATAGAGGTCATTAAAAACTCCGGATATTTTCGGGGTGACATCGGGAAATACTGTTTTCAGCGTATTAAAATTGATGACCTGAGCGTCAGCGATCGGCCGGTATGACCATTGGGTAAATACTCCGCCTTCATTCAAGGATTTCCTGACCAGCTTGTAAAATTCGAGCGTATACAAATTGCTGGAATAAATCACAGAAGGGTGTTCAATATCCATAATGATCAAGTCGTATTTGTTGTCTGTTCCCAGAAGATATTGATAGCCGTCATTATAAATGATGTGCACTTTGGAATTTTCCAGCACGTTATTCGTGAACGCATTGAAACATTTTGTGGCTTGCGGCATTACCGGATTGATTTCCACCACATCAACGGATTTAACGTTGGGATGTTTGGCTATCTCATTGAGGGTAAAACCGCACCCCAGACCGATATTGAGAACCTTCAGGTTGTCTTTATTCAGAGCATCGATGGATACATTGGCAAAATTAATTTCACTGACTTCTTTTTGCCGGAGTCCCGCCGTCGAACATTGAATTCTCGTTTCAATATACAAATACCGGTGCTGTTCCTTGTTGAAAATTTCGTCAAAAACACTCAACTCGCCATATGGCGAGTGAGAGAAAAAAACTTTTTCTTTGACGTTAATCTTCTGAAAATAGTCTGAATGATTTTTGTTTTTGAAAAGAAGGTTGTTCCGGTCTATGTATTTTTCCTTGTTTTCAGGATCGGAATAAATTGTCGCATTGCCGTCAAAGGGATTGATGATGAGGTAGAAGCAGAGTAACATGACGGCAAAGCAAAGAATCAGGAAAATAAATTTTTTATTTTTCTGGAAATACATGAGAAGGCCTATGCTGAAATTGATTGTGACAGCGAGGAAAATCAGCGCTTTGATTCCGAAGAAGGGAATGAAAAGAAAGCCGCTGAGCAGCGCTCCCAGAACGGCTCCAAACAGATCGAAACTGTAAATCACCCCAATTTTTTCCGGTAATTGGTCCATGTTGCTAATGGCCATCACCATAACGGCCGGAAACACCATGCCCATCAAAACGGTCGGAAAGATGAGGTAGAGAAAACTGATGATCAGTTTATTGAGGAGCAACATGACAACCGTATCTCCGAAAAAAGGATAGAAAAGATTAAAAACCGAAGGAACGATATCGTAATTCGTGAAAATAAAAACGGCATAAACAGCGATCAGCAATTGT
>JAGVUJ010000178.1 GCA_019136325.1 Deltaproteobacteria bacterium | reverse complement strand
AATCATCCGTTCGCCTTTGAATTTGCCGACAGAAAATCATAAAAATTAATTTCTTCGCTCGGTTTTTTTCTTGAAAATTCCGCGGCATGTTGCTATTTCATAATCATCAACTTTCCAAAGGAATCTGATTGATGCCGGCGATGCAAACCTCTTCAGCGGAACTTTTTCAGGCCTGCGCAACTATTTTCGGACCGGAAATAAAAATATCCTACGATTTCCTGAAATATCTTCAACCGGTAGGCATCAAAACGGCTTATCGTAAAAAAGCTTTTGACACACACCCCGACAGGGCAATGGTTCTCGGTGCTTTTGCCGAAGATCTGAATGCTGAATTCATCAATGTGCGGCAGGCGTATGAAAAGCTCCTTTCATTTGCAGAAGCAAAAAACATCCGGCAGGGAAGCTCGGCATCTTACAACGGATTTACACCAGAACAACGCAGCTCGTGCCAGAACCATCGTCATTACAACAATGAACAAAAGCATACCCGGCACAACCCGAAAGGCAAAAAGCAGCATTATGACCATTTCTACGCCGGAAGTTTTCCCAAGGGGAACCTGATGCTCGGCCAGTTTCTATATTACTCCGGTTTAATCTCATGGCGGACGCTTATTGAAGCCATTTGCTGGCAACGTCGCCAGCGTCCGCTGATCGGGCAGATCGCCGTATCATGGCGGTTGATTTCCTATCCGGATGTTTTAGGCATCTTAAAAGTGAGAAAATTCGATGAAAAATTCGGCGAATGCGCCCTGCGCATCGGTTATATTTCCTGTTATGAGTTATTCGCCCTCATCGGGAAACAGAAAAAGATGCAGCGTCCCCTCGGAGAATTCTTCATTGAAAACGGCCTGCTTTCCAACGATGATTTACTCAACATCGTCCGGAAGCAGCAACGTCACAATATCACCGGTTGAAAGCGCCTTTTTTCTGCAAAACCGATCTTATCAAATTCACTTATGATATTCAGATAAAAATTATTGAAGAAAATTTATTGACATAAAATGTCAATCACATTATATTCACGCCCGCTTGCAGGATGACTCGCCGCGGCAAGCCGGTCTTAAGGCGCTTTTTGAGATACCATGCTGGGGAATCGTTCAACGGTAGGACACCGGACTCTGACTCCGTTTATTAAGGTTCGAATCCTTATTCCCCAGCCATAAAATCAAGCACTTAGGCAGTTTTCAAAATATCTTGTTTCTCCACGTTTCTCCACATTTTTGATCAAAAACTGTTTTCCCAACCGCCATTCAGATTATTACTGTTCCCCTGTTCACAATCATTGCGTCCATCGTCCACCCGTTCATGCATTATTCAAATCTGATTGAGGGGAATTTTACCCGGTGAGAAACTTTGATGATAATAAAAAAAGCCGGAGGCTGATGAAAAGCCCCCGGCTTCATTGATGTCCATTACGACACTTTCGATTAGAACATGTATCTCAGACCCAGCAATACGTTATGGGTGGAGAATTCAGGATCGGTATTTCCGAATCCGAAATCATCAACCGTATCCATGTAGCGGTATTTCAAATCGACCGCAAGATCTTTATTGATTGCATAGGCAACACCGGCGCCAACCTGATAGGCAACCGCCGTGTCTTCCACGTGCGCGATCCTGTTCACATCACCGTCAACCTTGGCGACACCGATACCGGCGCTGAGGAAGGGGGTGAAACCGCTCTTGGTGAAGAAATCGTAATAACCGTTGATCAGGAATGAATAAGCTTTGATGTCGCCAGATGTTCTGCGGCACGATGATTCGCACTCATCGACATTATTCTTCTGATAACCGACTTCGCCTTCAACTCTGTATTTGCCCATTTTGTAACCGGCGGCAGCACCAAGCGCATAGCCCGTATCGGTGTCGATAACAGGATTGACATCGCTATCGGTCAGGAAAGCTACGCCGCCCATCACACTGACATAAGGAACGTTTACTGCCTTCTTAACTTTGGCCGGTTTCTGTTTGGCCGGTGTAGCATCACTGCCGAGAGAAAGACCGGGAATCATCATCAACATCATAAAACCTACTAAAATTGCAAAAATCTTTTTCATAATCATCTCCTTATTAAATTTGATTTTTTGACTTAACCGTGTTTCCTCATTTAAGGAAACCTGAACAAAACAACCTCTTCATTGCTGTAATAAATAAGAAATTTGGCCCTATATGTCAAGGAAATTCTAGATTTAAAATTAAAACCCGGAAAACTCATTTTTTTACAAAGACGTAGGCAGTTTCAATTATTGATAAATGTCTCGAATTTGGAAAATAAACTGTTGAAAATTTAAAGACAAAAATGATTTTGAAAAATATCCGTAAAAACAATTAGTTGTTTTTCAAAATGCCGTATTGGATATGTTTATTTTTGCCGCCGCTGCGTGTCTTTGTTCAACGGGAAATAGAGTAATAATACCAGCGCGGACAGGGCCACACCTACGGCAAAAAGTCCCGTGTAACCGATACGTTCTGCAATATACCCCGAAAAAAAACTTCCCGGAGACTTGCCGAAAACCTCCACGGCGGCCAGCACTGTATAATGCGTGGCGCCGATCCTCTTATCCACATGAGACATCATATACGCAAAAAGCGCGGTGGTGATCATGCCGCCGAAAAAATGCTCAGCCACGGTCACGCCCGCCACCTGTCCCGTGGTGGGCGCCACGGTGGAAAGCCAGAGTTCGCCGATCAGAGGAATCAATCTCAATGTCGCAGCGATAAAAAGAGCGCGCACGATTGGAAGACGAGCCGCCAGCAAGCCGCCGGCGACCGATCCGATCAGCGAAGCAATCATTCCCCACGTGCCGACCCACAAACCGATCTGCTGTGCTGTAAAGCCGTTATCCACCAGAAAGGGTTTGAACATCGGATCGATCATCGCCTCCCCGATTTTGTACGTGGCGATAAAAAGCAGGAAGAAGCCGGCTCCGGGCGATCGCAGAGCCTTAAAAAGAGTGCGGATAAATTCGGATAATTTCGGCGGCGCCTGAACGGCAGCGCTTTCGTGAGATTCGATTTCCTTGTAGCGCAGAACAAGAAACAAAGGCAGGATGGCCAGAATCGCCATGGTTAAAAAAAGCCCTTCCCAGCCGGCGCGCGCGCTTAACCATACCAGAATGCCGCCACCCAGCACCATGCCCGCTTTGTAGCCGGCAACCTGCGCGGCATTGCCGGGGCCCAGTTCATTTGTTCCAAGACTGTCAACGGCCAATCCATCCACGGCGATGTCCTGCGTCGCGGCGCAAAGATTCATCAGGAAAATACACACCAGCAGTGACACCGTGGAACCGGACGCGGCAACGGGAATGGTCGCGAGAATAGTCAGAACCATCATGGTCTGCAGAGGGATAATCCAGGAACGGCGCTTGCCGATCCGTATCGACCAGTAACGGTCTACAAGAGGCGCCCAGAGGGGTTTGAAAAGCCAGGGCAAGGCAAGCGCTCCGGCAAATCCGATCGCGGCAAGCGAAACACCTCTCTCCCGAAGAAGAACCGGGAGCGCAGTCGCCTGAAAGCCGAAAGGAAGTCCCTGAGAAAGATAGAGCATGAACAGAAGTGCCGTCTTGCTGCTTGTTTTCATGTGCGCTCTCTAGATGGATAAATTGCCACGGTATTGCCGTTCAATCCGGCAAAGGAATTTTTTCGTTCGGCATTTATTTAGCGCCGGCAATCCTGGCCCAGGAATCTCTCAGCGGCACGACGCGATTGAAAACCGGTTTGGCGGCCGTCGAATCTTTTTCATCCACGCAAAAATATCCGAGTCTTTCAAACTGAAACCGGCTGCCCGGCGTGGCGTCTTTGAGGCTGTGTTCGACATAGCAACCGGTCAATATTTCCAGCGAATTCGGATTCAGATGCTTGACGAAATCTTCTTCGCCGCCCGGATTTTCGATGCTGAATAACCGGTCGTAAAGGCGCACCTCGGCCGGGACACCATGGCCGGCCGATACCCAGTGAATAACGCCGGGCACTTTGCGTCCGTCCGCCGGCGGACCGTTGAGCGTTGCCGGATCATACGTGCAGTGCAGTTCCACAACCTTGCCCGTTTTTTCATCGCGAACCATGCCTGCAAATTGAATGACGTAGGCATTTCTCAAACGGACTTCGCGCCCCGGTCCGAGACGATGATATTTCTTCGGCGGATCTTCCATGAAGTCGTCCTGTTCGATGTAAAGCACCCGGGAGAAGGGAACCTTTCTCATCCCCATTTCCGGCTTTTGCGGATGGTTGGCGCATTCCAGCTGTTCGACCTGATCGTCCGGATAGTTGTCGATAACAACGCGCAGCGGTTTTATAACACACATGGCTCTGGGCGCATGTTCGTTGAGCTCTTCACGAACGCAATGTTCCAGCAAAGCCACGTCAATCAGGTTATCGTTTTTCGCCACACCGATCTGGGCGCAGAAGTTCCGGATGGCCTCGGGCGTATAGCCGCGGCGGCGCATTCCCGAAACCGTGGGCATTCGCGGATCATTCCAGCCGTGGACATATTTTTTCTCCACCAGTTCGATGAGACGCCGTTTGCTGAGCACCGTGTAGCTTAAGTTCAGGCGAGCGAACTCGATCTGCCGCGGACGCGGAGCGGGGATAAGCCTCTCCACGATCCAGTCGTACAGCGGACGATTGTTTTCAAATTCCAGTGTGCAGATGGAATAAACGATGCCTTCCAGTGCATCGGAAAGGCAATGCGCAAAATCGTACATCGGATAAATGACCCACGTGCTTCCGGTCCGGTAATGGGGCTCCCGTTTGATACGGTAAATGATCGGATCTCGCATGACAATATTCGGCGAAGCCATGTCAATCCTGGCGCGCAATACATGAGCGCCGTCCGGGAATTCTCCCGCCCGCATGCGGCTGAACAAATCAAGATTTTCTTCCACAGAGCGGTTACGGTAAGGACTTTCCTTGCCCGGTTCGGTGAAGGTTCCGCGATGCTCTCTGATTTCGTCCGGACTCAGAGAACAAACGTAGGCGTCACCGGATTTGATGAGCTCAACGGCAAACTGGTAAATTCTTTCAAAATAATCGGAAGCATAAAAAAGACGGTCGCCCCAGTCAAATCCCAGCCAGCGGATATCGTTGATGATCGACTCAACGTACTCCATCGACTCTCCCGCCGGATCGGTGTCGTCGAGTCTTAAATTGCAGGTTCCCTGATACTGTTTGGCAAGGCCGAAGTTCAGGCACACGGACTTGGCGTGTCCGATGTGAATATAACCGTTCGGTTCCGGGGGGAAACGGGTGGCCACTTTTCCATTATTTTTGTTGGTTTTCAAATCATCGTCGATGATGTCGCGGATGAAATCGGTCGGGGTTGAGGATGTTGCGTCTGTCATGAGTGTATAAAGTCTCCTTGAGTGCCATAAGAATGACGAGCTGAAACCTATATTATTTGCTGAAATATATCAAGGGCGGAGCGAAGATGCATTATGATGGATTTCCACCTCCGGCGGGAGTGTCTCCTCTCCGGAGGTGGAAATGGCGAAGCGTTAGAAAGATTTTTATCCAAATCCGATAGTTGAACTTAATGTTCAGCCGGTTCTATCCTGCCCTGTGCCATGATCTTCGTCAGCACCCAGGCCATGTTGTACGCCGCACCCTGCATCCTGCCGCTGAAACTGCTCCACGCGCTGGTAAAGGGATTTCCGGAAAAACTGCTGATATTCACCACGCCCGAATATAATTTCGCGCCGTCGGCGGCATTGGTCAATGTTATTTTGCAGACATAGTCGTCCGGCCTGTTCGTCCAGGCGTTCCAGTTCAAATTAATTTTTGTCACAGCGACTTCCGCGATGATGCCTTTGGTTATTTTGTCGGTGCTCTTCGCCATGGATACTTTCTTGCCGGTAATATTGGCCTCCTTCAGCAAGAGGGGAAAGGAATCGGCAAACGCCTGCGGCACGGAACTCTTGTCGGCGTCCCAATCCGCGTTATTGGCGTAACCCAGATCTTTAGGATTGATGGCGCTGTAATCGATGGGCAGGATACTGAACTCCGTGCCGGCTTTAATCTGCTCGGAAGCCGCCGGCGGCTGTTCCACGGTTGTATAATAAACGCCGGCGTTGGCCAGGGATGCACAAAACAGGATAAAAACAACAGCAAACACGTACGCGATTTTATAATAATTTTTCATTCTCATGATCTCCTTCTATCTGTATTTTATTTTTTTGATGGCAGTCAACGTAACGTCACGTTGATTTTTTATCAGTTATCCGTTCATTTTTCTATTTCTTTTTTTCCATCATTTCTGTTCTATGTTGAATAGTCTTTTCCTTCACCGTGATTCCAGGCTGCAACCCTTCCCTCCGGCGATGCGTAAATTTATATTCGAAATGACTATTGTTTGACTTTAACATTTCATGCCGCGGTCTTCAGATCATTGCGGAAAAAACATTGTTCGTTAATAAAGATATCGTCGTGATTTATTTCGCAAAAGAAACAGCCACAGGGCGAAATCTTGCAGAGAGCGCGAATTAATTGCTTGTTTTTAAAATGAATCTGTGAATTGAATTAAAATGAATGAACAACCCCGCCGCAAGCAGCGGGGGTATCCCAATAAACGTGTACCCCAAGGGGCGGGGAATGAGCCCCGCATTTATCCAGCTCGGCTTGGCCTCGTGGATAATTCGACCATCAAATTTCAGTGAACGTCGTTTCTGAAATTGGGGTCTCATTAAAGTAAAATGTCAGGGTTATTTTTTATGAAAGTCAAAACGCAGGAACTTTTTAATTTCTATTCTCACCTGGCCGGAATGATTGCCGCCGTTATCGGCACTGTCTACCTGGCCATCGAAGCCAGTCATTCGGCATCCGCCCTTGTCACGGCTCTTATTTACGGCATTTCCGTTGTTTTTCTTTTTTCAGCAAGCGCACTTTACCATGCCTTCAAGAAACAGGAAAATGAGCTGTCTTTCTGGAGAAGAATGGACAGGCTGGCAATATTTTTCATGATTGCCGGAACCTTCACTCCGGTCTGTTATTTTTGTCTGGACGGCACGTACAGATGGGCCATGATCGCCTTTCAGTGGAGTCTCGTCGGCGTCGGCGTGATTTCACAGATTTTCTTCCCCCGGGCGCCACGGACGTTATATGCCGTTATCTATCTTTTCATGGGCTGGTCGGGGCTTTTCACCATCAAGCAGGTACTGGCCAACATGTCCGTATCTCAGACGGTTTTGCTGTTTACCGGCGCCGGCGCCTTTACGCTGGGAGGCATTATTTATGCCATCAAAAAACCGAAACTGATTCCAGGAATTTTCAGTTTTCATGAACTCTTTCATATCATGGTTCTGATCGGCGGCGTTCTCCACTATGCCATGATTTACGGCGTTTATTCCCGTCTTGCCTAGATAATGAACACGGCGCTCGATCCACCCAAAACCAACACGATACTGGCCGCGCTTCTGGCCGCCGAGTCGGAGTTGTTTCTCAGAGAGTATCAAAATTACTATCGTGAGGGAGAGAGCAAACCTCCGGATATCGGAATGCCGTATTTCCTGCACTCGCCTGACTCCGATACCGGCGTTCTTCTCATTCACGGATTGATGGCCGCACCGGAAGAAGTCAGAGAGTGGGCTGATTTTCTGCACCAAAAAGGTTTGACCGTTTACGCTCCGAGACTTTCCGGCCACGGAACATCCTCCAAAGATCTTTCTGCCCGCAGCTATCATGACTGGCTGGATTCGGTGGACCGTGGCCAGGCGATCCTGAAAACATGCTGCAGGAAAATCCTGATCGCCGGTTTTTCCACCGGCGCAGGCCTTGCCCTGCAATCCGTTATTCTCAAGCCTCATGATTTTAAGGCGGTGATTTCCGTCAGCGCTCCGTTGCAATTCAGAAGATTTTCATCACGGTTTGCGGAAGCGTTAAATGGTTTCAATCATCTCTGCAAATCTTTGGGTCTGAACAATCTCTCCAGGGAGTTCATGACAAACGATGCGGATAATCCCCATATCAACTATCTTCTCTGCCCGGTCAGCGCTTTTGTTGAGGTAAAAAAACTGATGAGGATTGTTCGCAAATCGCTTCACGCTATCGATATTCCGGCGCTGGTGATTCAGGCCGGAAACGATCCTAAAGTTGCGCCGCAAAGCGGTCCCGCGATATTCAAACTTCTGGGTACGAACAAAAAACGTTTCGCCTGGGTTGATTATCATATGCATGGAATTGTTCGCGGCAAAATCGCCGGTGATGTTTTTAAAGAAGTTGAATCGTTCCTGACGGCGCACGGTTTAATCCATTCTTCCGGATAACATTTACCGGCAGGTTTGATAAAAAGCTCTTGCCCCTGAAATATGCAACATATTTTTCAAATCGATAATCCTTGTAACGCCATATTTTATATGAAGAAGATCAATACCTCCGCCGGATATTTTTACCGCCGGCCGTCATCCGAGCAAATAAAGCTTGACTATTATTATTTATTACCGTAGTGTCGCCTCAACTTCGGATCTTTGGAAATAAAGAGACGAAGGAAAGAGTTGAATTTAGACATTTTGAAGCACATAGGTTAGCCGCCGGGTACTTTAGAGTCTGGGTGGCTTTTTTATTCGTGAGTTCTGTCATCGTGCTGATTCGACTTTTGAAAATTTATGAAAGGAGGATTAGAACTATGTCAGAAGGTAAAGTAAAGTGGTTCAACGAAAGCAAAGGTTTCGGCTTCATCGAAAATGCCGAGGGCGGCGATGTATTTGTACATTTCAGCTCGATTCAGGGCGAAGGCTTCAAAACGTTGAGTGAAGGCCAGCGCGTAAGTTTTGACATTGCTCAGGGCAAAAAAGGCCAGGAAGCAACAAACGTCAGAGCAATCTAATGACACTCGCTCATAACGAGCCGAGTTGAAAAAGGCATTATCCCCGAAGCGAAGCGGAGCGGGATAATGAGTCTTTTCGGGTATACCAAGCGCGCAGCGCTACGGTAAACAAACAATTAAGCACTCCGTGTATGAAAATCATGCGGAGTGCTTTTTTAGTATCATCGGAATCAATGTTTGGGAGGAAGTTTCTACGGCCGATAATCTTATTCAATTACTGGCAGATGCTGTTCAAAAAAACACCGAGCGCACTGTTTTAATCAGCGGGAAGCAACATATTACTTACGGACAGCTAAAAAGAGCAACCCATGCTGTTGCAAACATGCTTGCACAATCCGGTATTGGCAAGGGAGATAAAGTGGCGCTCATGCTCCCGAACATCCCGGAGTTCTTTTACAGTTATTTCGGCGTGCTGAAAACCGGCGCGGTTGTTGTTCCCCTGAATACGTCTTCTACGCCATTTGAGCTGACCCATCTGCTGAATGATTCGGATGCCAGGATTTTAATAAGTCAAACTTCCCAGACGAAAAAATACGACGATATCAAAAATGATCTTTTGTCCTGCCATCAGTTTATTCCTATCGATACGCTGAATCGGAACAATGAGCTCCTGACCGATACCGGCGGCGAAAATTTACCTTCGGCGGAAATTAATCCGGAAGACCCGGCCGTCATCATCTATACAGCGGGACTGACCGGCAAATCGATGGGCGCAGTGCTGACACACCACAACCTGTGCGCACAGCTCGACATGATTCAACCCGTTTTTCAAAGATCACCTGACGACATCGGCCTTGCTCTGATCCCCCTGTTTCATTCTTTCGGCGCCACCGTGAACATGCTGAACGTCATTCAGGCGGGTTGCGCCACTGTCATGATCGATCGCTTAACCATGGACGGTCTTTTTTCTGCGATCGAAAGAGAAAAAATAACATATATCGCAGCCGTACCGCGTCTGTACATAGGCATGATCTTTTATGAAAAAGCGCTTCAATATCATGTGGACTCATTGAAGCTTTGCGTCACCGGCGGATCAGCCATGCCTCCCGATTTCATACCTGTTTTCGAGCAAAAATTCGGTGTGCGCCTTCTGGAAGGCTACGGTCTGACGGAAGCATCACCCGCCTGTACTTTCAACAGGCTTGAGTGTGTCGCAAAACCGGGATCTATCGGCACTCCCCTCACCGGCGTGGACATAAAAATCGTCGATGACCACGGCTGCGAACTGCCCCGCAACCACGTTGGAGAATTGATCGTTAACGGCCACAACGTCATGAAGGGGTATTATAAAAACGAAGCAGTCACCGCTGCCGTTATCAAGGAGGGTTGGCTCCATACCGGAGATTTGGGCAGAATGGATGAGGAGCATTACATTTTCCTGACGGGACTCAAGAAACGAATGATCATCACCAGCGGGTTCAATGTGTATCCTCGTGAAGTAGAGATGGTTTTGAATATGCACCCGGCAATACAAGACGCCCATGTAACGGGAGAAAAAGATTTGATGCGCGGTGAAACGGTCAAAGCACAGATTGTTCTGAAAAACGGCCATGACGCGGAAGAAAAAGAAATAATGCGTTATTGCAAAACCTATCTTTCCGGTTATAAAGTTCCCCGCGAAGTCGAGTTTGTGGAAAAAATTCTCGATACAACGCATAGGGAATCAAGATGAATCATTGTCAGGACAAATATAAGCACCAGGCTTCAATTTGTGATCCATACGCCCGGTAATGGTTCGCC
>JAGVUJ010000081.1 GCA_019136325.1 Deltaproteobacteria bacterium | reverse complement strand
AGTCGCCCCGCAGCGCTTGTTGAAAATTTCGGCGGCCTGCTGCAAAGTTTCATCACCCTGGTGGCCATGGCCGGCGTGCTGATGACCTTCGGTTTCTGGATAGCGATTCTGCTGATTGTCAGCACGCTGCCCGCGCTGGCGGTGGTTGTGCGGCATACGCTGCGCTTTCATCTCTGGCGGCTTCGCAACACGACCGCCGTCCGTAAAACGCACTATTATGATATGATGCTTACGTCACGCGAAGCGGCAGCTGAAATGCGGTTATTCAACCTGGGCGATCATTTCAGAGGATTGTTTTCCGGTTTGCGCGACAGACTGCGAACAGAAAAAGTTCAACTGGCCCGCAATGAGGCCGTTGCAACGGCATTCGCGGCATTAGTCGGTCTGGCCAGCATGGCGGGCGCACTGGCATGGCTCGGACTCCAGGCGTCGCGGGGACTGCTCAGCCTGGGCGATCTGGCTCTTTTCATTCAGGCCTTTTTTCAAGGCCAGCGCATGATGCGGTCGCTTTTAAGCAGTGCCGGGGAAATCTACCGCAACATCATGTTTCTGGAAAATCTTTTTGAATTTCTCGCACTCCGGCCGACCGTCAGCGAACCGGCACACCCCGCGGCTTATTCCGGTTTGCAGAAAGCGATCACACTGGAAAACATCGCCTTTTGCTATCCCGGCAGCGATAGAAAAGCGCTGGATCACTTTAATTTAATCATTCCCGCGCAGAGCATCACGGCCTTGGTCGGTGAAAACGGGGCGGGAAAAACCACGCTCATCAAGCTTCTGTGCCGTTTTTACAATCCGTCGGACGGCCGCGTGTTGCTGGACGGAAAAGATATCCGGAACATTGCACCGGATGAGATGCGCCGTAAAATCACCGTTCTTTTCCAGGAACCGGTTCGGTATCACGACACGGTTTTTAATAATATCGCTTTCGGCGACATTGACAACAGCCCCGACAGGGAAAAGATTGAAGCCGCGGCACAGGCTGCGGGCGCCGACGCGCCGATCAGCCGCCTTCCCGAAACGTACGACGCCGTGCTCGGGAAATGGTTTGGCGGCGCGGAATTAAGCGGAGGCGAATGGCAGCGACTGGCGCTTGCCCGGGCTTTCTTGCGGCAGGCGGATTTGATCATCCTGGATGAACCGACCAGTTTCATGGATTCCTGGGCGGAAGCCGACTGGCTTGCCAGATTCCGGAAACTGGTCGCCGGCAGAACGGCTTTGATCATCACACACCGCTTTACAACAGCCATGCAGGCGGATGCCATTCATGTGATGAAGCAGGGGCGGATTATCGAATCCGGAAGCCACGAGGAGCTTCTTGCCGCGGGCGGAATGTATGCGCTTTCCTGGCAACAGCAAATGCGCGGCAGACGATCGGAATAAAAAGGACCAGATGGAGCCGGACAGAACAAAACTCTTCGACATTCTGATCGCCTGCCTTGGAAAAGAGAAAAATGCTTCCGATGCCGCGGCGCTCTCGTCGCTTTCCGCCGCGGACTGGCAGGAGCTGATAACGCTGGCCGCGACGCAGCGCATTGCTCCTCTGTTCTGGCACCGCCTTACACAACAAGGCTTTCATAAGATGGCCCCCGCCGACACCGCCGGACAGTTTCACATGATGTTTCGCCAGAACACCATAAGAAACATGAGACTCAACGGAGAACTTCACCTTTTTTTGTCAAAGCTCAATGCGGAAAAGATCCCCCTGATTGCCTTAAAGGGCATTGTGCTCGCCAATACGGTTTACCCCTCCGTCGGACTCCGCGAAATGAACGACATCGATGTTCTGGCGCGACCCGAGGACATTCCAAAGATTATCCGTATCCTGACGGGTATGGGTTACAAGCCGATGAAGGACGCCGGATTGACGTTAGTCATGCAAACGTCGCATCACCTGCCGGGTTTTATGAAGAAGGGACACGCCCAGATCGAACTACACTGGAATATCACGCAACCGAATCGGCCATACACGATCGATCCTGAAGGACTTTGGGAAAGAGCCGTTCGAGTAAGGATTGCCGGCAGCGACGCCTTAACGCTTTGTGCCGAAGATTTGCTGCTGCACCTCTGCCTGCACACGTCTTACCAGCATCCGTTTACGTTCGGTCTGCGGCCCTTTTGCGACATCGCCGC
>JAGVUJ010000183.1 GCA_019136325.1 Deltaproteobacteria bacterium | reverse complement strand
GTCTGACCATCTTTCACGTACAACCGCAACAGGATGAAAAACTGCTCCGGCGTCAAATGTCGTTCATCAATTTTTAATTTTTGCTGAAGAAAATGTCTCAATAATCTTCCCGATCGATAGACCTTATAGGTGATCGTCTCGTCAAGTTCGGACAATATCGTATCCTTCATTGCTTTAGCCTTTCCTGCGTATTTAGTTGCCTTGGCAACAGTTACCAGTGTAATGATATTTTTACAAATGTCAAGCATCGTAAAATTTGTGGTAATCTTTAAGGCATGATGTTTCGCCATCACCGGATCATCCTCTGCAAAGCGCTTTTGACTAACGGCCTCAAGATGTGCTAAACATTCCCGGTGGAAATGTCCTGCGGTAACCCCGGCGGATATCCCTCACAAATATTTTTTAAAGGATCTTCTGTTATCAATAAAATTTCTGGAAATGCGACAGGATTAAAAGCGGCGCACATCAAACAGCTGGAACGCCTCGGATATAAAGGTATCCCGCCGGAAAATATTATCACCAATGATCTTGCCCGTCAGTTGTCTGCTATTTCAAGGGAGATTAACCGGCAAATCGGTTTGCTGATCAGCCGCAAGGGCGAAATCAGCAAAGTCATTGTCGGCGATCACAAAAGCATATTCATTCCCTCGCTGGACGGATTCCGCTCTTCTTCCGCTCGCTTCAAGGGTTTGCGTCTGAT
This sequence comes from Deltaproteobacteria bacterium, assembly GCA_019136325.1. The sequence goes on along the minus strand of JAGVUJ010000183.1, from coordinate 1,460 downwards.
TCACACGCATTTAAACGGCGAAAATTTATCGGACGAAGACATGACCGATTTATCGCATTTGCGCCTGGATCTCATCGGCGCGCTGGAAGTACAAGAGGACGGTTCTCCCGGCGTGCTGCACTGGGCTCATCTGGTTCCGGAAAATCCGGCGGGAGACTACTGGCTGTTCATGAAACCGGAAGAACCGCACCAGATCAAAATCAATTTTATTTCTTTCATTCAGGCGCTGGAGGATGAATTCGCCAGAAAGCAGCAATCGCGCAAAATCGACGCGACGGATAAAGCCATTCTGCTGCGGGTCGAAAAAAATCCGCTGGCGGGCGCCGAAGCATCGCTGGAGGAGCTCGCTCAACTGGCGCGCACCTGCGGTGTGGAGGTTTTCGATTCCATGATTCAGTACCGGCCGCAGCCCGATCCCAAATTCATGGTGGGACGGGGCAAGCTGTCCGCAATCGATCTGCGCGCTTCGCAGATCGGCGCCAACATGCTCATCTTCGATCATGACCTGACGCCCGCGCAGGCGCGTTCAATCAGCGACTTTACCGGTCTGAAAATCATCGACCGTACGCAACTCATTCTGGATATTTTCGCCCGACGCGCCCACAGCCGGGAAGGAAAAATTCAGGTAGAACTGGCGCAGCTTAAATACCGGCTTCCCCGGCTGACGCATGCCGACACGTCGCTGTCGCGGCTGGCCGGCGGCATCGGCGGCACCGGTCCCGGGGAAACCAAACTGGAAATCGACCGTCGCCGCGTCCGCGAGCGGATTCATCGTCTGGAAAAAGATTTAAAGACCATCACAAAATCACGGCGTCAGCGCTATGGTCGCCGGGAAAAAACAGGATTGCCGATTATTTCCATCGTCGGTTATACCAACGCAGGCAAGTCCACGTTGCTCAACACGCTGACGCAGAGCGCCGTTCTGGCGGAAGACAAACTGTTTGCGACACTCGACACGAAAAGCGCGCGTCTGCGCTTTCCCCAGGACACGGAAGCCATCATCACCGACACGGTGGGATTTATCCGCGATCTTCCGGAAGAATTATTCACCGCCTTCCGCGCAACGCTTGACGAACTGTTCGACGCGGATATTCTGCTGCATGTTATTGACGCCAGCAACAATCAGTTCGAGGATCAGATTGCGGCGGTGGAAAAAATTCTCACGGATCTGGAGATCCACGACAGGCCGACGATCAGAGTGATGAACAAATCCGACCGTGTTGCCGACAAGGAGTTGCTGAAACATCTCTGCCGCAGGCTGGATGCGGTTGCCGTCTCGGCTCTGGACAAAAAAACGCTTTTCGCGCTGATGGAAAAAATCGAGTCCGTTCTTCCCCGCAAAGACAACTTTTAACTTTGCCGATTTTGTGTTATTGGAATCCCGTGCAAATGATTTTTTGACTTTTGCGTTTTTTTGAGTATTTTGTATATATGAAATGTCCGGCATGGCAAAGACGGCC
>JAGVUJ010000228.1 GCA_019136325.1 Deltaproteobacteria bacterium | reverse complement strand
TAATCCACCAGTTCCCCCTTGCCGGGTGTCGCTGCTACGATTGCTTTACTCATCTGTTTTTCACCTCCTTTCCTTTGGGATTAAATCAGCGGCCTGGCCGCTTTATTTTTTCTGCTGTGATCACCTGTTCGTTCCTTGCAGGCAATGCCGTGTAGCTGCACCAGATGCGGTCCACATAACCGATGATCTGGCCATGGTCGGGCTGATGGCCGTTGACTTGGCACGCGGGATGCGCCAGAAACGTCTTGGCGTAATTCCACTCGCGCCAGGAACCAGAGCTTTTCCGGGCCAGGGACAGCGCGGCATTGATGTACCCCCGTCCTCCGTTGTAGGACGCCAGGGCAAACTTGATCCTCTCGACGAGATCAGGGATTTCCGGGAATCGGTAATACTGTCGGTAAAGATAGGTAATGCCCGCGCGCAGGTTCTTCTCCAGAATGTAAAGTTCATCCTTGGTGAATCCCAGTTCACGCGCAGTTTCGGGCAAAAGCTGCAACAAGCCGATGGCCCCGCAGGAAGACACTGCACGGGGATTGAAGCTTGATTCCTGTTGGACCTGGCACTTGATCAGATGCCAGTCGATCCCCGGCCATATTTCGGCTGTAACTTTTTGAATCAGGCTGTCGTAAATGCCGGTTTTGGCGATTGCCCTTTTCCTGATGGACTGCTTCTTCGCCGGTTTACTGAGAATACTATGCAGCCTCCGGGACTCCGGCTACCGCATTTGCAGTTTTCTGCTTGTAGCCGACCTTGATCCTGCTCCTATTGCCATGACATCAAGATACTTGACCGCCGCCTTTCTGCCAGTAAGGTAAAGAGCTTCCTGTCTGTCCCTGGAGAGATGGAAATCGCAGGTCTGAATGCCGAGGGTGGGAATCTGGACGGTGGTTAACTTCTCATCCGCGATATAACGCTTGTCCCTGGCTTCCAGCATTGTCTCCAGAATGGCCGCGAACATGGACACAACCCCATGGATGGGCCTGGTCTCCCCGTCATCCACCAGGCAGAACCCGACCGGAGGGTTTCCCGCCTCGATGTCATCATCGTAAATCCAGACGGGGAAGTTGCAGACGATGCCCCCGTCCACAATGATGCACTCCGTTCCGTCCACGTGCCGAAGCTGAACAGGTTCGAAGAAATACGGGATGCTGACGCTCATCCGAACCGCATCGGCAACTTCCAGGTCGTCGGGATCGATGCCGTAGTCGGCAATGTCCTGCGGCAGCACCAGCAGTTTCGCGCGGGAGATGTCGGCGGCGATCATCTGGAGCCGGTAGCTTCCATCCTTTTCCTTCACATCCCGGAATGTCTGAATCGGATGCGGGGCCTTCAAGAGTTTCTCTTTCACGAATTCCCGAAGATATTTTCCCTCGTAGATCCCCTTTTCAGCAAAAAGGCTGTAGGCCATGCCGAAGGGGAGCTTGTCTTTCCAGTCCTTGTCCGCAAAACGGGCGTAATCGATGTCCATCATGATTTGCCTGAGTTCAGTTGCGGAATACCCGCCCGCAATAAGCGATGCGACGATTGACCCGGCAGAGTTTCCCGCGACGCGATTGAACCGGTAGCCCTTCTCCAGAAATACACCGGCTGCCCCAATAAGGCCGATCCCCCGGACGCCTCCGCCTTCAAAAACGCCGGTGATGACTTTTTCGTTTTCCTCTGCTGCCGATTTTACTTTTGCTTTTTTCTCTCTGGTCATGGTCATTTCTCCATCCCCTCGCGTCACGACAGAAACTTCTTCAGGAACTCAAGCCAGCTTCCTTCCGCACTGTTGAAGTCCAGGTATTTGTAGGCGCTGTTGATGTGATCAGCCGGGAAGTAGATGGACATCCCGCCGGTACGTTTCATGGAACTGCCCTGGTAACCAGCCGCGATGACCGTTCCTTTCCCGTTTCCGACTTTCAGACTGTTGAGCAGGGCGTTGACCCTGACATTCAAGTCAGTGCTTTTCGGGCACCTGGCCTTCAAGACGTTGGCAAAGGATTTCAGATCGACGTAGTTGTCATCAAAGAATTTGACGGACTTGCGCCAGGCATAGGCGATGCCGTTCCGATAAGCATCATCATCCAGGTTCGCAGTCAGATAAACGGCAAGGTTGTCAGTGGCCGCCTTGACCTGAATGATATTGTCCACGTTGAAGGCCGATTGCGTGACCGTTTCCTT
>JAGVUJ010000175.1 GCA_019136325.1 Deltaproteobacteria bacterium | reverse complement strand
GCTGTCTATCGTCACATTTTTCTTTTGCAACACATACTGATCCGTGCCCTTGAGCCGTTCGATGGTTACGTTTTCATCCACACTATATTTGGTCAGGATAAGTTCACGCATTGAAAGTTCTGGTTCTTCCGGTGGCGTATTATCCTCCAGACGCGTGGCAGAAAGATAATTCAGATTAAAAACCGCGAAATGATGATGTCCCCGCCAGCTTTCATCAGTACGCTTAATCAGCGGCTCAGAGGAAATATACATATCCGCATTGGTCACGGCGTCCATCAGTTCACGTATGTGATTGGCGAATCTCTCGTGGTTCGTCACGGTCAGCATCGGATAGGTGGTCTGAATGTCGAGGTTCAATACCTTGCGCGGTATACGCAAGCCGCGACCCAGCACCTGCGAAATGAGCAGCTTGGAATTGAAAATGCGCTCTTCCATCGGCACAATCTGAAAAACATTGTCCACATCCCAGCCTTCCAGCAACATGCCGACACAAAAGATAAACTCCACTTTGCCACCGACTTTGGCTGGATTGATTTCTTCGATGTTGTCGAGTTCTTTTTTATAAGAATTTTTTGCTTCAGCTCCGCTAACACAAATCACTTTTGCCCGGGCAATCTTGTCCAGTTCCGATTCCGTGCCAGCGGCGCCGTTTTCTTCCCTTTCCCATTTTGCCAGAAACCGGATAAATTCCTCGGAGCGCGTCCTGGCGTTGGCCTGTGTCGGACAATAAAAAACCGTAATGGGTTTGACCTGTCGCCTGCCGTCTCTTGGGTAAGCGTATCTATCCGTATTTTCAATATGCTTTTGCAGGACAACGGCAAAACGTTTTTCCGTCGTCCATTGCATCGGCCCGTTGTCCGTCTCCACATTGATAATCGGGTTGATATCCTTGATATATTTTTCATTAATTGCCGTGCGGATATTGTAATCAAAAATGACATCGGCAAAGTAATCGTCTTTATTATAAGGCGTTCCCGTAAAGCCGATATGGCGGGTAATTTCCTTGTTTTTTCTGAGAAACTGCATCCAGAGCCGCTCGGTTCTTTCTTCGGACTCGCGGCCTCTTGCCTCTTCCACTTCCTGATCCATTTCCAGCACGTGCTGCGCGACATTAAAATTCAGATGAGAATAGGCATGATGGATTTCATCGCCCAGCACCAGCACTTCCTTGGTGTTTTTAAAAAGTGTGTCCCGGATGCCGCCATCGTTATAAATGGCATTAATGTTTTCAATCGTGATGCTGTTATCTTCAATGGCGTCGTTATTGGTCAAAAGATCAATGGCCTTATTCTGATATTCTTTAGGCAGGTGATCGTGCCATTCCTTTTTCTGCATGAATTCCTGGAATTTATCGCGCAGACCTTCTTCAATGATGGTGGATGACGGCCCCAATACCAACACCCGTTTGGTCAGCCCCATGATGACAGAAAGATAGGCAACTGCAAAAATCACATAGGATTTTCCCGTGCCGGTAGCCATGTGGACAACACCGGAGAGGCGGTCGGCCAGCGGCAAGTGTGCCAAAAGCATTTCTTCAGAACCGAATCGCTCGCGGATGTGTTCCTTGCGCTTAAAGTTTTCCTTAGCCAGAGCGGCCGCATTTTTATATCCGCCGCCCCAGAGATAAATCATGGTGGCCTTGATGGCATCATATTGATATTCACGTCCGCCGGTTACCGCCCGGACATATTCTTCAATGTCAGAAAAACGGAACTTGTCATAACTGCACTTACGCAGATTAATATCGAGCGTATGCTCGGAGAGATTGAGCTTTTCTACCGTCTGAATTCTTCTTGTCGTTCTTCGTGGAGGCATAGTTATTCCAGATTATAGGGTTTGGATTCATTACCGTGTTTGTCAATGGCAATCAGGCCGACGCTCTTGGTCAAACCGTCAAATACAATCTTGCCATCTTCCGGAATGTCCGCTGCGAAAATGGTTTTGTCCATATCGAAGGGCTTGCCGGGATCATAGTCCAGATCAACCAGCAGCATCGCCAGCCCTGAAAGGCCGGGAAATTTGTTGCCGTTCTTATCCAAAATATTGGTTTGAAATTTTGTGATTTTGAAGCCTTTACCGCAGCGTTTGACCGCTATTTTAACGTCATCGTTGAAGTAAAATGCAGTAGACGTAATCAGATTATTGACATTGGCCTGAGAACTTGGCT
>JAGVUJ010000195.1 GCA_019136325.1 Deltaproteobacteria bacterium | reverse complement strand
TCTTTTTTATCGATTTTACTCTGAATATAATCCTTCAACTTTCCGGCGGTCTCATCCGAAAGTTGCGCAAATTCCACCCCCGCCTCGTAATACTTATTTTCAATAATCATTCTTGTCCAGACAATTTTCCCGGTAACGGTAACCGTTTTATCCGAGCCCGAATTCATGCGGTAATCAATTTTGATCTGCGTGCCGACCGGAAGGAACGAACTTCCGCGGATTTTCATTCCGGACGGCGAAATATTTTCGCTGTAATTGAAGGGAACAATTTTATTCGGATGATGTGTATCCTGAGAAATCAGCGACACGGAAATCCAATTTAAAATCTTCAACCGCTCCTCTTTTCTTCTTTCCCGCATTGAAACGACTCCCTACATGGCAGATTGGATAAAATGTAATGATAAAGGCCCTGCGGAAGGTTGGTTCACGAACACAAAAATGGAGGAGATATCTTCTCCTGATTTCCCCCAGGAAAGGGCCTTCCGCAGGGCACAATCCCCTGTTCCATTCACGATCACATGAAGAAAACTCTTGAAACAATGCGGCAAACAGAATAATATTTCAACAAGTCAGACACATGGAATTTTAATGATAAAACGTGTATAGAAAATACACAATCATTTGATGCTTCTCACATAAGAGCGGAGATTGCTTTTGGTTTTCCTGAGGTTGAGCTTCTTGCGGATGTTATTGCGGTGCGTCGCGATCGTGTTCACCGAAACGTTAAGAATGGAGGCAATTTCTTTTGTAATTTTTCCTTTGCGGATCAGATCGATAATCTGCATTTCCTGCGGCGTCATTTTCTTATGATACTCCCGCAGATCCGTCATAAAAGGCGAAAGCACGCTGTTGAGATTGGCTTCCAGAATGTTGATAAATTTTCTGCTGCGTTCATCCAGCTGCATATTCTTGAGCTTGTCGATATAAGGCATCACCAGATCGTTGATGTTGGTTTGCAGCTTGTCCTCCAGCATCTTCTTGTCGTTGTTGCTGTGATTGATCAGCACGCGCAGCGCGATATTGGCATCTTCCAGACTTTCGGCAAAGCGATTCAGATCCTCTTCGGATTTCTTTTTATCCGTGATATCCATCGCCATGCCCATCATACAGCGCCTGCCTTTATAATCGATGATTTTCGAATTAAACAAAAAAGTTTTAACGCTGCCGTCCTTGCAGACAATCTCGCCTTCGCCGGAACGTTCTCCTGTATCAAATCCCGATTTTATCTTTTCCACGGTACTGCTGCGTTTATCGGGCGCTAAAAGATCCAGCGCCGACAGCCGGCGCATATCGTCGGACGTGTATCCGGTGATGCGGGTATAATTATCATTCCAGAGCTGGAACCTGAAATATTCATCAATCACATAAAACAACCCCGGCAGATTATTGATAATCGCCTGGTTTAAATTGCGTTCGTTACGCAGAGCTGCTTCAATATGCTTCAAATGCGTGATATCCTGCGCCACCACAATGACATAATATTCATCGCCGATTTTGACCAGATCGCCGGAATCAAGGCAAGTGACCATTGAACCGTCCTTTAACCGGTGCCGGACTTCCAGGCCTCGGAAACAACCGTCTTTGACAATACACGCCAGAGCTTTTTCGCGGATGTCCTGAGAAAATAACTGCAAACCCTGACTGGTCCTGCCGATAATCTCTTCCCGTGAATAGCCCGATCCCTGGCAGAAAAAATCATTGACATTGCAGATCGTTCCGTCTTCCGGTTTAAAAACCGCAATCGCATTCGGCGAAAGATTGAAAAGGTGGCGGTAAATCTCATCGGAGTTAAGCGGCGGCACCGGATTTTTCCGACCCGCAGGCGCTGCCCCTTTAACCGGTTTACCTTTTTTGCCGGTTATTTTGGTTTTCTGCAACTTATTCGGTTCCCCCTGTTTTGTTTTTACCATAACGTCTTCTCCTAACCCCTCCTGTTTTCACATACTGTCATCCCCGCATGCCCCACTGTCCGTCATACCGGTGCAGACCGGCATCCATAACCCTTCCGTCATCCCCGAATGGTCCCAATGTTTGTCATACCGGTGCAGACCGGCATCCATAACCCTTCCGTCATACCGGCGAAGGCCGGTATCCAGTATTTATTAATTCCTGGTTCCCGGCCTCCGCCGGGAAGACGAGAAAGTCACTCATTATTTATTTCTGGATTCCGGCTAGGCCCA
>JAGVUJ010000134.1 GCA_019136325.1 Deltaproteobacteria bacterium | reverse complement strand
GGCCGTCGTAACAAAAAACGTTCCCAATCATGCCCTGATGGCCGGAAATCCCGCCCGACAAACAGGCTGGATCTGCCGGTGTGGCCACAAACTGAACGCAAAACACCAGTGCCCAAAGTGCGGAGATAAATACACACTAACTGCGAAACGCGGCCTCCAGAAAATCAAGTGATCCGTCAACCGCATATCAGAAATTCCCGGTGATTGAATAATGTAACGCGGACATTCGAGTCCACCACCGTCGGGACTGAAGACCCGCGCTACAGTTTATTGATTGCGTCAGGGTGGTAAAAACCACTGCCCACCCATTAGTGGAAGCATCAGCGGTAATTTTTAGGGAACGGTCGCGACCGTTCCCTACACCCTCATCAGCAAAGTGCAGGCAGTATGGCGCCCTTTGGAGAGTGTGTGGGTGGTGTTCCATTCAAGCCCGGCATGACTTCTTTGCTGCATTGAATTGCCGGTGTAATAATATCATTGCATTGAAAAAACTTAATTTCTTGACTTTATGGAGTAAGACAACTTTACTTCCGCAAACATCTTACCCTTTACATAGGTTAAAAAAGTAGATATAAAGGACCTCCAAGGAGGGACAAATGCAGAAAGATCTATTCAAGAGGATCATCGCCGATTCCCAGGATAAGGACCTCGCCAATGTTATCGACAGGAACCTCGAAATTCCTTTGGACACAGGCAAGATCGTATGCCTGATCGGTGTGCGCAGAAGCGGCAAAACCCATGTCCTGTATTCAATAATCAGCAAACTCAGGAAAACAGTCGACCCGAGTAACATCGTCTATATCAATTTCGAGGACGACAGGCTCTTCCCTCTTGAATTGAAAGACTTAAACACTCTGCTGGATGCCTATTATGAGCTATACCCCGACAAGAAGAATGAAAAAGTTTATTTCTTTTTTGACGAAATACAAAATGTTCAGAACTGGGAGAAGTTTATCAGGAGGCTCTATGACACCGAAAACTGCTCCATTTTTTTGACGGGATCATCCGCAAAACTGCTGAGCAGAGAAATTGCCACCGCCCTGCGCGGAAGAACTTTAAGCTACGAGGTGTTTCCTCTTTCGTTTAGTGAATTTTTGAGATTCAAAGGGATCAAGACAGACAGTCACTCATCGAAGACCCAGGCCTTGATCAGAAATGCATTTTCCGACTATCTGACACGCGGGGGCTTTCCCGAGCTGATCCATTACGATCAGCCCTTATCCACAAAGATCTTGCAAGAGTATATTGATCTGATCATCTACAGGGACATTATAGAACGGTTCGGTGTTTCCAACACCTTTCTCCTCAAACGTCTGGTCAAATTCTGCTTTACCAATATTTCAACGCTTGTAAGCCTGAACAAACTCTATAATTCCTTCAAATCGGAGGGGCTCAACATTTCACGCAATACCGTTTATGAATATATTTCACATCTTGAAGATGCCTTTGCTTTGTTTACCGTCCCGGTACATGCGCAATCCATGCGGGAGCAGTGGCGGAATCCGCGGAAGATATACAGCGTTGATGTCGGGATGAAAACAGCGATGGACTACCCCCTGGCTCTGGATATGGGCAGAGTCTTTGAAAATATTGTATTTCTAGAACTGAGAAGGAAGGCGCAGAAGATAAGCTATCTTAAAGACAAACAGGAAGTTGATTTTTATTTTACAATGGACGGCAAAGAGCAAATGCTTAACGTGTGTTACGACATGGAATCCCCGGCTACGCGGGAAAGAGAAATCAATGGCCTGATCGGGGCCATGAAAAGACTTTCGCTTCCAGAGTCGGTCATCGTGACGGCAGAAAATAAGGAGACGATAGATACGGAATCCGGCAGGATTACCGTCGTTCCGCTATGGGAATGGCTGCTGGAAAGATAGCTTCCCCATTTTCCCAAACCGGAGATGAAAAAGACATTCACACCATTCTATTATACGCGATTTTTGGGCACCCAGCCTTAAATCTAAAAAATCCCTTGACAATAATTATGCTTGTGTTATGAGTAGGATAACTACTCATAACGGAGCAAATATGACCGACCTTTTTGCAGGACTGATTTCATCCAAAACCAGAGTAAACCTCCTGATGCGCTTTTTCTTCAATCCCGGGACAAAGGCGTATTTACGCGAGCTTTCCAAAGACCTGAATGTCTCCACAAACGCCGTCCGCGAAGAGTTAAACCAGCTTA
>JAGVUJ010000062.1 GCA_019136325.1 Deltaproteobacteria bacterium | reverse complement strand
AATACGCTCTGACCGTTTTGACGTCAAGGCCAAGATAAATAGCCACATCTTCTGGTCGTAGCGCGCGACCGAGTTGTTCATCCAGCATAGGATTGTTTACCCTTTGCGCCGTCTGTAAATAAGTTTCTGCAAGTGTTTTGTTGGTCATGTAACTAACCAGTTATTATAATTGTCATGGTTCGTTCTTTTTATCTTTTCTTATTGCAACGCCCGGGGGTTTCAAAAAAGTCTTCCATCAGCCTCTCTTCGAGAGCGCGGATCTCCTCCACGGGAATCCTGATGCAGTCGGCAAGTCGGATCGCCCGGATGATGCCTTTATCCACCAGGCGGTAGATTGTCCGGTCGCATACGGAGAAATAGTTTGCGACCTCATCGACTCGGTAATACTTTTTCACAAGTTGCGTTGACATGCTGATGGAATCACTCACTTTTTCTTTTTCTGCCCGGATTTCGGTTTTTTGCCGCCCCTGGCTCACGATTTAACGGGTTTAAACTGCCGGGGCAGGGGTTACCATGCCCCAAATTTTTTTATGTCGTTCGCCAAGGACTTCACGTGCAAAATTTTCACTTCACGAAGGACTTCAGCGCAATTTTGAAACAGGGTCGGACCCCTGTTTTCCGCTTCGCCAAAATTTCATCCCCTCGGCCTTTTTCCTGCGCTCGATTTTTTCCTCGTCGGAAAGTTGCTTTTTCCGGGGATGCTTCTTCATCCACTCCTGCAGCTGCGGTTTTTCCTCTTTGTCGGGATCAAGGCCCCGGATGCCGGTCTTCAGAATGCAGTCCCTGTCCAGCATCTCCATGGTGAAGTAACCGTCCGCGCCCGCTTTGATGAGTTTGCGCTGCGCCTGTATCCAGATCAGATTCCCATGGATACGGGACCGGCAGATCTCTTCTCCCGGATACCAGATGCCTTTGAAGCTGGATGCCGCAAGCGGGCAGAAAGGCGCTTCGCAGAGCGTGTAAAACTTGCAGGCCTGCTGATCCGTCAGATCGGTTCTATCTTTCTCCCAGGACTTGCAAAACCGGCAGGTCATAAAACCTCCCTGATCGTGATGGTCGTTTCATTCATCGGCCGTTCCTCTGAAACTTCCGGTAGCTTTGCCAGTCAAAGCGGATGATCTTCGACGCGCCTTCATACAGGCGGTCGATGACCCGCTCTCCCAGGCAGTTCTCCAGGGCCTTCAATTCCGTGCAATTCGTGGTGAGGATCACCGGCAGCATGGCTTCGTATCTCTGGTCAAGAATTTCATAGATGATCATGCGCTCGGTTTCCGTTCCGAACTGGACGCCGACTTCGTCAACAATCAGCAGATCGACGCTGACCGTTTGACGAATGATGTCGCTTTGCGACGTTTCCGAATACCGGCTGTACGTGTCCTTGATCTCCCGTAAGAGTCTGGGCATCTTGGTAAAGAGCCCCGAATAACCGCTGCGGATAATCTGATTGAGAATGCCCGCGCAAAGATGCCCCTTGCCGGTGCCGACGCCGCCCATGAACAGCATCCACGTGCCGGCATGCTTGTGACCGGCAAAGCTGTCGGCAAATTCCCGGGCGGCGGCCAGCGTGACGCCCTGCCTTTCCTTTTCCCGAACCGTCCCGTAGAACGTGAAATCGTCAAAGCTCTTTTCCGCAAAGCGCCTGCTCAGATCGCAGCTTTTCAGGCGAAGCTCCAGCAGGCGGGCTTCCCGCCCGGCGGCGGCCCGACTCTCTTCGCATTTCCGGCAGGGCAGATCCGCCCAGTGCGGTTCCTTTCCCACCGACGCCAGGTACACTTGGTTGTCCATGTAAACGGTATCCAGGGCTTCACCGCATTCCGGGCATTCATTCACCGGCCTCCCTCCCTCAATTACCGAGCAGGGCGGGCGGGATGTCGGAAAAGGGATCGGGTTTTTCTTTAAGATGGTGGTGATGCTTTCCATAAGAACGAATCTCCTTTTGTTTTTCAGTCATCTGTTTGGTTAAGGTGTCCCACTTGTCCCGCAGTTTCTTGCCGCTCAGGATGTTGGCCCCCCAGAAGTTGTCGTGCGTGGCAAAGAGAATAACTTCCCCGACGGTCGAGGGTTCCTGTTTATCCAACCGGATGAGCTTTTCGATGTCTTTCGCCCATCCGGTGATGGTTTTCTGTTTTTTGCCGTTCATTTGATTCAACAGGCGCGATTTTGGATTTTCCTTAATGATTTCGGAGAATAA
>JAGVUJ010000101.1 GCA_019136325.1 Deltaproteobacteria bacterium | reverse complement strand
GCGTTCACCCCGGGGGCGATGGAAAAGCTTTTAGCCTATCACTGGCCTGGAAACATACGGGAGCTGATGAACGCCGTGGAACGATCGGTTGTTCTGGCCCTCACGGATGTTTTGGATGCCGATGCAATAGAATTGATTATGGAAGGTGACAAAAACAAATCCGGTTCCTTCGGGTCTGATGAGCCGGCAAAAAATTTATCACTGGAAGCCATCGAGAAAAAAAGTATTTTAGAAATGCTGGATACCTGCGGCGGCAATAAAAGCGAAGCGGCCCGGAGGCTCGGCATTACAAGAAAAACGCTCTGCACGAAACTGGATAAATACAAGGATGCAGACCACTGACCGTTTAATATTATAATTCTTCGATAACCAATTTAGGAAGACTTGCTTGGTGAAAAACGGAATCTGAGATAATGGCATCGCGGCGAGCCGAACCGATGCAGGGGCTTTGCGTCAGAACACATCAATCCGATTTTCCGAGGATTAATTGCAGTGATGGCAATGGTTTACTTCTGCTGATGACGGCAGTAGTTGAATTGTCGTGTGGTTAATGCCGTATTTGCGCATGAGCATTTCCTGAACGGCCAGAATGATTTCTTCATGATGGGGAGAATCATCCACGGATATCAGATGCGCGGAAAGCAATTTCTGTCTCGTCCCGGTCTGCCAGATATGCAAATCGTTGACCTCCGCCACAGAAGGGAGAGCCAGTAAATCGTTTTTGACCTCGTTAAAATTCACATCAGCGGGCACGGCATCCAGGAGCGCGTTGACCGTATGTCTGATAATCCGGAAGATTTCGACGGCAATGAACATGCAGATGAATATCGAAATGAGAGGGTCGATAAAACGCCAACCGAAGAATGTGATCATCAGTGCGCCGATAATAACGCCGAGAGAAAATAAAGCGTCCTGCAAAGAATGCAGCCATGCGCTTTTGATGTTGAAGTTTTGCCCCGAAATTTTTTTCAACAACAGTGTGGCGGCGCCATTTCCCGTCAATGCCACCACGGCGACCCAGAACATCGTTTTGCCGGGAATGTCAGCGGGTGTCATCAGGCGTTGAATGGACTCCCAGAAAACGAAAGCAATGACCACGGAAAGAACGAGACTGTTCACAAAAGCGGCTATAAATTCGATTTTAAGATAACCGTATGTCTTGCGCTCGTTTGCGGGACGGCGGGAAATCTTCTCTGCCCAATACGTGAAACTCATGGCGGCAATGTCGCTTAGATTATGGACCGCGTCGGAAATTAAAGCCATGCTGCCGATGATGATCCCGAAAGCCATTTCAAAGAAGACGATTATCCCGTTGATAATCATGGCAATAATCAGATTGGCAAGCGTCGCCTGCTGGTTAAGATTGTGATTGTGATGATGATGACTCATGATATTGATCTTTATTTTATACTAGGCCATGATAAATCCGTATGCCATTCCGGCAATGGTTGAAAGCATTACGACTATAGAGCAGTAAACAACAGTTTTTTTAATGCCCATGATGGCGGCGATAGCCATCATGCTGGGCAGCGAAAGTGCGGGACCTGCCAGAAGCAATGCCAGGGCCGGGCCCTGTCCCATGCCGGAACCAATGAGTCCCTGTAAAATAGGAACTTCAGTAAGTGTGGCAAAGTACATAAAAGCGCCGACAATGGAGGCGAAGAAGTTTGCCCACAGCGAGTTTCCGCCGACCAGCCCCTGCACATAGTGTTCCGGAATCAATGCCGGGTGGCCGGGACGTCCGAGAAGAAATCCCGCCACCAGAACGCCACCCAGCAAAAGCGGCAGTATCTGTTTGGCAAATCCCCATGTGGAATCCACCCAGCTTTTCAATTCATCTTTGGCAAACCATTGCCTGAGCATTACGGCTAAAATAATCATCAGGGCAATCACGAGATACCATTTCATGCTGAAAATCATTCGCCAGACGATCCCATCGCTTTCGGTCGGTCGCGCAAACGAAGCGAACACAAGAATCAGCACCATGGTCAACATATACACAGCATCCTGCCATAGAGCCCGTCCTTTTCCGTCATCTTCAGGAAGGAATAATTCGCCTGTCTCACGCTTCGCATCATCTTTGCGGAAAATGAAGGCCATGAATAAACCGGTTATCACGGCAAAAACAACGGCGCCGATCGCGCGCGCCAATCCCAATTCCCAACCCAGTACTTTGGCGGTCAAAATGATGGCCAGCACGTTGATGGCCGGGCCGGAATACAAAAATGCCGTGGCGGGGCCGATTCCCGCGCCGCGCGTATAGATTCCCGCAAAAAGAGGAAGCACGGTGCAGGAACAGACTGCCAGCACCGAGCCGGAGATGGAGGCGACTGAATAAGATAGAATTCTATTAGCGTTTGCTCCGAAATATTTGAGCACCGCCGCCTGCGAGACAAACACGCTGATTGCGCCGGCGATGAAAAACGCGGGAATCAGACAAGTTAGCACGTGCTGACGCGCATAGTCCTGAAGCATCATAAACGCTTCCAGACCGGATTGCCGTATGAGAACGGAATTCCAGGGAATATAATATGCTCCCAGGAATATCCCGATAATCCACAAGAGTTTTTGCCATTCTTTCATCAATCACTCCATATCATGCGATGCCACTTTGCCTTCGCCCGTTTATTTTTTAACGGTAAGAGAACCCCTTAGTTTTTTCAATTCCCCCCATATTTCGCTGTCGCCGACGAATGTTTTTGTGTCTTTGGCAGAATATCGAATGACGCAGGTCGGCGTGGCTCTTACTTTATTGTTTTTGGCGATGGCAGTCAGGATCGGGAAGACGGATTTTTCGTCCAACGGTTTAAGCTTTATATTTTTTTCCTTTATGAAAGCAAGAAGCCCGATTTCTTCCTGAATGTGCCTTCCCTGAGCGGCTTCAAAAAACAAATTCCTGACATTAAAAATATTATCTGCGCTGGCATCCGCATTGGCCGCATAAAGATAATACTTGGCGTACACGGGAGTCGCTTGGGCAAATGGAACATCGACAAAAGTAATTTTTACCTTGCCGGTTGCCAGTAATTCTTTCAATAGCGGTTCGGCTTTGGTGTCAATCCGGCGGCAGGGCGGACAGAAATAATCAGTAAACATGATTATTTCATAAGGTCCTTTGCCTATTGACGGAACAGCATTTTCGTTGATTTGTCCGAAAGCAGGGGTAACGGAACCGGAAAAAGTCAATAAAATGGTCAAATAACCCGCGATACTGAACAACAATAATGGCAACTTATATAATCTGAACATCGGAAAACTTACCTCCCCTAAAAAATATAGCCATATCCGGCGGCGGTTTCCCCGCCACGCGGAAGGAACTTCGTAGTTCATTAAAAATGATAAAATCAACATGACTGAAAACGCCAGACAAAAAGGACAGTAAACATCGTTTTCGATCTGAAAATAATAGAGGTAAACTTCAACACCCAACCCGGCCGCCAGCAGCGCCCGGACAAAAGACATTTGTTTGAATGCGGCAAAAATGATAATGACGGACATGTAAGCGACGCCGACCCATTTGAGATCTATTCCCAAAATGTCGCCCTGAAGATAGCTGCATGCCGTATCACAATAGTCGTAATACGCCATCAAGCCAATGCCGATCAGCGCCAGAGCGATCGTGATGATATGGCGATATTTTTTGATAAGCGCAACGATGTTCATAACAATTTCCCCCAAGCTTTTACATTTGTTCACTTTTTCTCAGTCTAACTTCATTAATCTATTCATTATCAGCATATGAAGTCAATAATTTTGCTCATGAAAATAAAGTCTTGGAAAGCTACCCTTTCAGCCACCCTTTTATCTGTTCCAGCGTCGGAAGTCTACCCGCCGCCTTCACGTTGCCGTCAACAGCCAGCGCGGGTGTGGTCATGACGCCGTAGGTCATTATTTTTTTGAAATCGTCGACCCTGGCAATATCCGCATCAATGCCTTCTTTTGACACGATCTCTCGCACCATTTCCTCCAGTTTATGGCATTTTGCGCACCCCACGCCCAAAATTTCTATTTTCATGATTTTCTCCTTGCTGAATTTAAGTTTTACACGAATCCGTAACGACTTTACTGTGAAACTCAAATTTCAAAAACGCAGTGCACTGAAACTTGCAGATCGAATTATCCTGCGTAAGGATGGGTATAATCCCCCGCAGCGTGCTGCGGAATTAGGGTCCAGGATTTGCACTCGGTTCATACCCGTGATTATACCAGCCCCGCGAGCGGTTGCAGATATTGCAGACCGAAAGCATTACCGGTACCTCCACCAGAACGCCGACTACACAGGCCAGCGCCGCGCCGGAACTCGGCCCGAAAAGTGTGATGGCCACGGCCACGGCCAGTTCGAAGAAATTGCTTGCCCCGATAAGCGCGCCGGGAGAGGCCACATTATGCTGCACTTTGAAGAAACGCATCAGCATGTACGTCAGACTGGAATTAAAATAAACCTGAATAATGATCGGAATGGCGATCAGGATAACGGCAATCCATTTTGTGGTGAGGTTTTCCGCCTGAAACGCAAATATCAGAACAAGCGTCAAAAGCAGCGCCACCACCGTTACCGGATGAAACTTGGGCAGGAATCGCATATCAAACCACTCAGTGCCGTATTTTTTTAAAAGAGATTTTCTCACGATAAATCCCGCCGTCAGAGGAATGACAATGAACACAATCACCGAAATTAGCAACACATTGAAAGGAACAACAACATCCGCCACGCCCAGAAGAAACATGACAATCGGCGCGAAGGCCAGCAGCATGATTAAGTCATTTATGGCCACCTGTACCAGCGTATAGGCCGGATCTCCGTCGGTAAGATACGACCAGACAAAGACCATGGCCGTGCAGGGTGCCGCTGCCAGAATAATCAACCCAGCCATGTAGCTTTTGGCTGTTTCAGGATCAATCCAGACAGAAAATATATTCTGAATGAAGAGCCATGCCAAAAAAGCCATGCTGAATGGTTTCACCAGCCAGTTTACAAATAATGTTACCAGCAACCCCTTCGGTTTTTTCGCCACATTTCCAAGTGAGCTGAAATCAATTTTCAGCATCATCGGAAAAATCATCAACCAGATTAAGACAGCAATAGGCACATTAACCTGCGATCCTTCGCCGAATTCCATTGCGCTAAGTGATGCCGTTATCTCGGGCAGCAATTTTCCCAAAGCGACGCCGACAACCATGCAAACCAGAACCCAGATGGTGAGGTAGCGTTCAAACACATTGAGCCGCTTGGGTTGGTCGGCCTGTTTGTTTTGTTCATGAACTTTCGAAGACGTATTTTTCATCGGCGGGGCCCTTTCTTGTGCGTGGTTTTTTAAAATACAATGGCAATTTTACTCCATTTTTTCAGCGGCCTCGGCCAGCCACTGCCGGATGTTATTTTTTTCCGGTACGCTGCCCACCGCGACCACTTTCCCGTTGATAATCAGCGCGGGGACGCCCATGACGCCATACCTTCCGATTTCCTTTATATCGGTCACATGCGTCAGATCACCGGCCAGATTCATTTCGGCCATCACGTCGCGGACATTCGTTTCCAGGGAAGAACACTGTGCGCAGCCCGGTCCCAGAATGAAAACCTCCAGCCCGACAAGCGGTTCTTCCTCCACGTCTTCACCGATGGCCTTTTTATATTCGCGTAACAGCGCCTTGCCATAGGCTTGTTTGATGGAAGAGGGGATATAGTTTCGTTTTTCGACGCGGCTCAACAGCTCTGCGATAATTTCTCCGTCCGTTTTGCCTTCGGCCCATTCGACAATAGCCCCGAGGACAGATTCCAGACCGACAACTCCCGTCGGCCTTCCTTCCACCCGAATCTGCGTTATTGTGTTTTCCATTATCAATATTCCTTTGTCAGAATACGTTATGCTTTTTTGCAAGCAGTGTGCCTTTTGACATCCGGCAGATTCTTTTCCATTTTACGCAGCACCGAATCATCGCACAACCAGTGCCGGAGATTGCCCAGAATCGCCGCCGCGTAAGGATTTGAACTGCCGTGATCAAGTGCGTAATTAACCCACAAGCCCTCTTTGCTTCCCCTAACCATCATTGCCTTTTCCAATACTTTCATATGTTTGGAAACAGCCGGTTGAGGGATGGACAGAAGCTGTTGAAGCTCGCAGACGCAAAGAGGTTTATTCTGGAGCAGTTTAATCATTCGCACCCGGTTTGGATCGGAAAGCGCCTTCATTACATTAATAAAATCATCCATAAAGCATCATCCAGATATATTCTTATTTTGGAATATAGTTCTCCGGCCTGCTGTTGTCAAGATAATTATTATAACATGATCATATCGCGTGAGGATCAGTAGCCGGTTTTGTTTTGCCCTTCTACTGCTTTTAAGGTATGATTGTTTTCCTAAAGGCAGACGTTATGGCTAAAATATTAATCGTTTATCATTCTCAAAGCGGCAATACAGAAAAGATGGCTAATGCCGTTGCTCAAGGCGCACAATCCATCGAGGGGGTAGAAGTCATTTTAAAAAAAGCCGCTGATGCTACGGTGGAAGATTTGTTGTCGGTCGACGGTGTGGCCATCGGCACGCCGGAGAATTTCGGCTACATGTCCGGGATGGTGAAGGATTTTTTCGACCGCACCTATTACGGCACGCATGAAAAAGTTTTCCGCAAACCTTTTGCTGTTTTCATCAGTGCGGGCAACGACGGCACAGGTGCATTAAGAGCTATCGATCGCATCGCGCTGGGCTATAAATTCAAGACTGTTTTTGCGCCGGTCATCGCCAAAGGAAAAATTACGCTGGAAATTCTTGATCAATGCTTTGAATTGGGCGCCACCATCGCCGGCGGCTGCCAGATGAAAATATATTAAGATATGAAGACAGGAAGCTTGTTGTTGATTTTATGACGATCCGCGATGTTTTTTGACCAGATAATAATTTGTTTGCTTCAGGTGAACTCCTCGAAACACCATGACTCTTATCGAATTTCCTTCCTGAACTCCTTGTGCTTGTATATTTCCATCAGTTCCTTATCGGACATTTCATTATAGCCTTTCCAGCCGCTGTGAAGAATTCGTTCCAAAAATCTGATGCTTTTTTCTGCCGTCAGGCCGTTTAAATCAGCGGCTACCAGCTTTTTAATCATATCTTCTCTGCTTATTTCTTTCTGCGCCATAGGTCATTATCCTCCTTGTATAGAAAAAATACTTCACGGCTTTCATTCTTCCATAAAAGGTTTTACAAGCGAATCCCATTCCGTTTTGCTCTTCACATCTTTATTAAGAAAAGCACACGCGAAGTGTTCTTCATCATCGATGGCGCCTACACAACTTCCGTATTTTTTGTTTTCACTGACATCAAAAAGACTCAACGTCTGATAACCGCCCGATTGAAAAGATGTTATATAGATAAAACATTTATTCTGCCTGGTGTTGAAATGATTTTTATAGGTCAGTTTATCACCGGGATAATTTTGCTGATAAACTTTAAACCATTCTTCAGCCTGGTTGCCGCATTTCTCCAGTAATCCGTATTTTTCGCTCAGGTCCTGGTTCAATACGGATGGTTGCTCGGAGGACTGATTCCGATCGCATCCGGTTGAAAATATTATAAAAAAGAACATTAAAAGAGTGACCCAATATGTTCTTTTCATTTCACAGTCCCCCTCAATCGTCACATCAAAAAGTTATTTTCTGTTCGTCGAATAGATCATAGCATGATTCGTTTTTATTGAAAGAAGAAAAATACAGTGTTTGTTCAGATAATCTTAAAGCCGGGAACCGCTGCGTAAATGAATCGTTGAAAATACTGAACGTATTTGCAACCCGTAAAGAACAATGAAACTATATGGAAACAGGCCTGTTTTTATTTCATTTTTTCCAGCATGTCGGCCATCATCCTGTGGATCAGGTTGATGGCTTTTAGCGGGCGAACCATGACTTTGAATTCTGTAATCTTTCCGTCGGCGTTCCAGGTGAGCATGTCGACGCCGTTAACGGTGATTCCGTCTATGACGGTGGTAAATTCCAGAACGGCATTGTTGCCGGAGACAACTTCTCTCAAATATTTGAAACTGTCATTGACGAAAACATGAAGTGCTGCGGCAAGATAAAGAGTGGTGATGGGTTTCCCTGCCTGGGGCGTGTGAACAACAGGCGAATAAAACACAACATTATCAGCCAGAATATCATCCAATCCGGCTGCATCTTTTGTTTTGAGTAGTTTGTGCCATGCGGCCACGGTGTCTTGAATCATGAGCAAATCCCGCAGAAATATTTTTTCGACGCATCGAGAATCTTACTGGCTAAAATATACCTCATTTCGTTTTTTATGCAATAAGAAAATCCCCGTGCGAAGTCGTTAACCCGGTAAAAAAAGACACCGTTATTTACATTCGAGCATGGTGCCCCGGCAGTTGGCGGCGCCGCAGAAACAGGCGTATTCTTTTTTGAGTTTTGCTGTTTTACGGGAGTCGATCATCAGACTGTAATCGTAAGAAAGTTCTTCTCCGGTTTTTATATTCCGCAATGCTTTAAGGAAAACGCGATTGCCGTCCTGTTCTGCTTCCAGATTAGGCTTGCATGAATGATTAATCCATCTCGCGGAATTGCCGTTGTACTTGGCGTCGATGACGTGCCCGTCATCCAGATGAAAATAGAAGGTGTGATGGGGTTGGCTTTTGTCGTGCGGGTGACGGGCCAGAGCTTTCTTCCAGGTGATAATTTCGCCCTTGTATTCCAAAAGCGTTTCGCCGGCTTTAATGGGACGAATGGCAAACACTCCCCTGCCGTGAATGCCGGATTTGCGCACCTGGATGCGGCGTTTGCCATTCGATGATGATGATTTGACATCAACCTTTTTTGTGTTTGATCTTCTTATTTTTTCACGTCCCATGTTTTATGATCTGCCGAATGATTCATTTTGTGAGCGTGTATACAAAAGGTAACTCTGGTGGTCAAGGTGAAATTTGCTTAAAAGGAGATCAGGGTCACGGCATCAGGCTTTTGCTTCTAAAAATCTTTTCCTTTGGCCGGGAGAAAATCTTTCTATCGCATAACGCAGCATGGTGCGGGGCATTGTCCGGCAATGCGTTTTAAGAAATTCTTCCGCGCACTCAATATCGCGTTTGCCGATTTCCCGCAGCATCCAGCCGGTGGCCTTGTGAATCAGATCTTCTTTATCCTTCAAAAGGATTTCGGCGATTTTCAGTGAATCGTCGAATTGATTGTTTTTGATAAAAGAGAATGTGGCCAGTACTGCAATGCGCCGCTCCCACAGGCTTTTTGATTTTGCCAATTGATAAAGCGGCTTTCTGCTTTTCGTGAGCAAGAACATTCCCACAATATTGGGTGCGGAGAGATCAACCAGATCCCAGTTATTGATGTATCTGGTATTCGCCAGATACAGATCATAGATTTTCTTTTGTGTTGATTCATCGCCTCTGTCGAAGGCGTCGACAAATGAGATGAGAGCGAAGAGTCTGATTTCATGATAGGGAGATTTCAGGAGAGATAATACTTCATCGAGCGGCAGATTCTTGTATTCTTTGGCCAATTTTCTGACGGCCGGAACACGGATGCCCAGAAAAATATCTCCTTCGCCGTACTGACCGGGGCCGGTTTTGAAAAATCCCTGCAGGAAGTTGGCGTCTTCCTTGTCGCCAATATTTTGCAGGCGTTTGCTGATTTTGTTCGCGTTCACGTTCATTGATTCTCCGGCAGATAGTCCTCACGTACGGGTGAAAATACCTCGATGGCTGCGGAGTCCGTTATAATTTCGGCGCTGTGCTGGGTGTTGCCGGGGATGCACCAACTGTCTCCCTTTTTAACTTCAAAAGTTTCTTGGCCTATCGTTAGCCGGATTTCTCCTTCGATTAAATAACCCGTTTGCTCATGGATGTGCGCGTGTTTTGGCAATACAGCCCCGGCAT
Source organism: Deltaproteobacteria bacterium (assembly GCA_019136325.1). The sequence goes on along the minus strand of JAGVUJ010000101.1, from coordinate 1,117 downwards.
TCATTCTGAATTCGGTAAAAAGAGTTTTTTCTCCATGCACCAGGGTTTTTAGCTTTATTCCCGGCAGTACTTCTTTATATCCATTTTGATTCGCCTTGTAAAACAACTGTCATCTCCTTTTTCACATCAATGACATTCTTTATGGTTTAGCATTCAATGCGTAGAGTCTGTTTATAAATAGACTCTACGGATAGTTTTGGCCTGTTGGTCGTATGATAATCTCACTCACATTCACGCTTGGCGGCTGTGTAAGCAGCCAGCAGATTCCGTCGGCTATCGCCTGCGGTTTGAGCAGTTTGCCCATATGAGCGATTCCTTTGTAGAAATTATCTTCATCATAGCCGGCCACCTTCTGAAATTCGCTCACGACAATGCCCGGCATGACCAGAGATACCCGGACGCCGTACTTGCAGACTTCCTGGCGCAGTCCCTCGGCGATGGCGTTGACGGCAAATTTACTGGAACCGTAAAAAGCGCTGAACGGTGAAATGTTTCGTCCCACCACGGAACCGACGGCGACAATATCTCCTTTTTTGCGTTCAATAAAATATCCGGCTGTGGAGCGCATCAGATAGGCCGCGCCGAGCACATTGGTCTGATAAACTTCTTCCCATTGGTAATGATCGCTCGACAACGTTCCTCCCGCCAGTCCCCGGCCGGCATTGACCACAACGATATCATATTTACATCCTCCTTCTTTCCACTGCAATGTTTTTTCCAGTAGTCTGTCTGTATCGGATGACAGGCTTGCATCGCCCGTTATCGAGAGAGCTTTTCCTCCTTTTGCCTGAATATCCGACGCCACTTTGACGAGCCTATCCTGACGCCTGGCCTGAATGACGACGGCGGCGCCCGCCTGAGCCAGCGTCAATGCCGTCGCGCGTCCGATGCCCGAACTGGCGCCGGTGACAATAGCCGTTTTCCCGGCAAGAGGTTTGTTTATTTTCCTTTCGGATTCTGTTTTCTTCGCCATAAATGTATCTCCTTTTTTCCTCTTTTCTGCTTCCGGTAAAAAATTAACGCATAATCTTGAGTACCTGTTTCACATATTCATCTTCTGTAATGGTTCCGTTACCGTCAGCATCCCAGTATTTACAATCTTTTTCTATCTTCTTTT
>JAGVUJ010000044.1 GCA_019136325.1 Deltaproteobacteria bacterium | reverse complement strand
GCAATTGCATAACATTTATGTTCCCGGTCTTTACGAAGTCATCTATTCCGCGGACAGCAGAATTCAATCCGTCGTTCCGCGCGAAGCGGGATTGCCGGAAAAAATAAAAATACGTCATGTCCAGGACATCAGTTCTTTCCGCACACAGGAAATCATCAGCGCTTCTCCCACCGAAATGGAGGATATGTTTCTGGTGGAAGTCAATCGCGGCTGTGCCCGCGGCTGCCGTTTCTGCGCGGCGAGTTTTGTTTATCGTCCGGTTCGTTTTCGCGGCATTCAGAATATTATTGACTCGATCAACTGCGGACTGAAAAGAAAAAATAAAATCGGTCTTGTCGGGACAGCCGTTTCCGATCATCCGGATATCGGATCCATTTGTGAATACATCGTTGCCCGTGAGGCTCAGGCCGGCCTCGGCTCCATGAGAATCGACCGCATTGACGAAAACATTGTTCGCCTGATCAAAGCAAACAACATCGAGTCCGTGGCGCTGGCCCCCGAAGCGGGGAGCCAGAAAATGAGGGATGTTTTGCGAAAGGACATTACGGAAGAGGATATCATGCGCGCCGCGGAATTACTCGCCGGCAATGATATCGCCAATATACGGCTTTACTTCATGGTCGGCCTTCCCACGGAAGAAGAACGCGATATAGACGCCATCATCGATCTGACGAAGAAAATTCAGCATCACGTGCGCGTCAGGTTTGAAGGCAAGAAAAAATTCCGGCGCATGACACTGAGCATCAATCAGTTCATCCCCAAGCCGGCGACGCCTTTTCAGTGGTGTGCTCTGGAAGATGTCGGTCTTGCCGGGAAAAAGATTAAAAGAATCGAAAATGCTTTCCGGAACGATAAACAGGTCCGGGTCATTCATGACCTTCCCAAATGGAACTATATCCAGGCGCTGCTGTCGCTGGGGGACCGGCGCGTCGGAGAAATCCTGCAGGCGGTGAATCGTCTGGACGGAAACTGGGCGCGGGCATTGAAGGAGGTCAATGTCAATTCTGATTTTTACGTCTATCGTGAAAAAGCATTTGATGAAATTCTGCCTTGGGATATTATTGATCTCGGTGTATCCAAGAAAGCGCTGGTCAGCGAAAACCGGAAAGCCGTAAAATCATGACGGGTTATTAAGATTTTTTCAATCCGGCTGCCATTGGAGCCGCCATGTTTCCCGGCTCTGCATAATTGCCCGGCCGAATTACTCGCTCAGATATTTTTCGAATAATTCCCTGCTCCAGTTGAGCTGAGTGCCCGCCGCCTGCAAAGAGGCCAGAAGCAACGCTTCCGAAATTTCTTCTTTTGTCGCTCCGGCTTCCAGCGCATCGTTGATATGATGTTCCGTGCAATGATTGCATCTGAAAACAGACGCGACCGACAATCTGATCAATTCTTTTGTTTTCGCATCTAGAACAGTCTTCTGCCGGGCAACATTGGAAAAATGCTGATAGGCATTGCCGAGAGGCGACTTTTTTAAGTACCACGGCGTTTCATGATTCATCGTATTCACCTCCATGTTTTTGATTAAAAATATTAAACGTTCTGCGCGGGGAAGAATAAGGATACTTTGGTGCCTTTGCCCAACTGGCTTTCGATTTCCATCCTGCCGCCGTGGGCAATCATAAGATGTTTGACAATGGACAAACCTAAGCCCGTGCCGCCCAGTTCACGCGAGCGTGATTTATCGACGCGGTAAAAGCGTTCACCGAGGCGCTGCACCTCATCAGCCGGCACACCGTTGCCGGTGTCGGTTACGGATACAATTACATGAAATTCCGATGCTGCCGCCTCAATGACAACGGTGCCGCCTTCCGGAGTAAATTTAACGGCGTTATCCAGGATGTTGACCAGTATTTGCGTGATCTTGTCCCTGTCAGCCCTTATCGGAGTAAAATTTTCAGGCACGTGGTTTTGAACGGCGATTTTCTTTCGGCCCGCTTTCGGCTGAATCAGGGAAATCACATTATTGATTGCCGCGTTGAGCGAAACTTTTTCGAAATTAAGAACGGCTTCTTTCATTTCAATATTCGATATGGTCAGCAAATCCTCAACGAGGCGGTTGAGCCTTTCGGACTGTCTCAGAATTACGTCAATGAATTTTTTGGTTTCCTCGACATTATTAATCGCGCCGGATTTGATCGTTTCAAGGTAGCCGATAATCGCCGTCAGCGGCGTCCTGATCTCATGGGTGACATTCGCG
>JAGVUJ010000035.1 GCA_019136325.1 Deltaproteobacteria bacterium | reverse complement strand
AGTTTCACAAAAAATGGCGGAGAGAGCGGGATTTGAACCCGCGGTACACCTTTGGGGGCGTACACACGATTTCCAGTCGTGCTCCTTCAGCCGCTCGGACATCTCTCCGCAAAATATTCAATAATGTAAAGAACAGTTAATTTTTAAAATCATGGCAGCTGAAATTCCAATAAATATCGTAACATATTATAATTACGACATTATTTGTTGTTTTTCAGCAGGCCCATACTACACAGACAAATTTACCTCTGCCCACACAGATTTACTTCAGGCAGCTCTATCTAACAAATAACAATTTATAATTCAAGATTAATAATAGATGTTTTAATAATTTCACTCTTGTCTTTTGCTACAGCCTTATTACAATAGCAACTATGGATTTAATGGCTTCTCATCCGCTTGTTCCGGCTTGGTCCATCTCCACAGAAAAATACTCTGCCTTTAACTTCTACACAGTGCTGCCGGACACAAAGAGTTATTTCCAGCCCCTATGCGTCTCATCTGCGAGAGCCGGAGTTACTTTGATTTAAAAACACTGAAGAGAGTTAAAAGCGGAGCAGAAAGAAATCGGAAAGCCTCCGGCTCAGCAACCGGGAGGCCCTGTTCAAAAGGCTATGCGGCGTGAACTTGGACAATCCCAGATAGAAGATCCTGTTGAAGAAACCGGGCACATACCGTTCTTTGCCTCGCATGAATGCCTTTACACCGGAGGAAACGACCTCATCCACATTCATAAAAGACATCTTGATTGGAATATAATCCAGCGGGACTCCCGCATCCTCGATAAGATTCGTTCTTGTAAAAGGGGGATTCAACGTGGAGACTACCACGCTGCTTCCCTCGGGCAGTTCCGCTCTGATTGCCTCCGTAAGGCTCTGGGTTAAAGCCTTGGTCGAGGCATATAACCCGAGTGTCGGAACGGGCTGAAAGGCCGATACCGATGAAATGTTCAGAATGCCACCTTCATTATGCTTGATCATGGCGGGGAGAAAGAGGCGGCTCATCTTCGCATAGGCCAGGCAATTCAGCAGTATCATCGTATTGAGCTTCTTCATGGGCATTTCTGAAAACCTGCCGAACCAGCAAATACCGGCGTTGTTTACCAGCACATGAACTTCAGTCACGTCCTTGACAATCTGTTTGTATAATTGTTCGGGGCCATCTGATTCCGCGAGATCTCTGTAAAAAGTCCATGTCCTGATGCGGAATTTACTTTGAAGCTCCGCAGCCCACTTCTCAAGAAGTTCTTTTTGCGCAGGAAGGTCTACCAGGATAATGTTTGCTCCTTCTTTCGCAAAACATTTCGACAAGCCCTTGCCGATGCCCATGGCTGCTCCGGTCACGAGGATGTTTTTCCCTTTGAAATTCTGCTTCACTGCCAATTTCCTTCCATAAAGATGCCGTTATTTTTGTCGCTTACCGTTTTTTTACGTGTCGGGCAAAATCCTCGAATGCCTGCCAAGTCGTATATTTGAAACGATAGCCCAGTTCCTTCTTGATTTTTACATTGCTCGCTATCCAAGGGTAGCGGATCATATTTAGACACGGGCTGGGAAATTCCGTCATAAAGGTCATGCGCAACCGCCACATGAGATTGTTCAGCGGCCACAAAAGCCACGTTGGAATTTTTAAAGGCCATCCGCCGAGAATGCGGAGCATGTCGTTAAAGGTCATCGTACCGTCTGCCACAATATTAAATATTCCCGCTTTTTTCTCTTTCATAAGCAGGTATATTATTTCCACCAGGTCGTCCTCGTGGATGTACTGAAACGGCGCGTTTTCCAGGGGCAGGATGCATATCTTTTTTGCAAGGTGTCGCGCCAGAGGATTGGTAAATCCCGGCCCAACCACAAAACACGGTCGTATCGTGGTGAAAAGAATTCCCGGATGATCTGTTTCAAAACATCTCATCCATGCTTCGATCTCCTTTTTATTTTTAGCGTATGTGAAATCATCGTTGCCCCGGAGCGGGCTTTCCTCGGTAAGGCGTTCGGGATTATCGGGATGAAATCCATAAGCGGTGCTCGAAGAACAGTCGAGGATTTGCCTGACACCATAGGCCGCCGAAGTGCTCAAAACATTTTTGGTTCCGTTTACGTTGATATCTTCCATGAGGCCGGCATCATGGATTGGTGGAAGAATATACGCAGCATGGATAACACAGTCTACGTTCCGTCCACGAAATACCTTGTCCAGATTAT
>JAGVUJ010000242.1 GCA_019136325.1 Deltaproteobacteria bacterium | reverse complement strand
GGACCATGTCTTTAATCAGCGAGGAAATGCTGCGCCCATCGGCATGAAGCATGGTGAAAATGTTATATCGATTCATGAAAGCAGGTTTGCGTTCGTAGCAGTGTGAAATAAAAGAAAGCCTGGCAAAAACATTTCCGGTTTCCCTGATCCGCTGCTCAGGAACAGCCCATAAGACAAGCGCGTTTTCCGTATATCCCGCTTTCTGATGTCGCAGCACGGCGCCGAATTTCCGGATATAACCTTTTTCACGAAGTGTTCTGATCGTCGTCAGAATTTCCGTTTCGGACATTTTCAGAGTTCCGCCTGTATTTTTAAAAGGAAATCTTGTTAACGGAATATCTTTCTGAACGAGCCGTACAATCTTTTTCTGTTTCGATGTCAGACTTTCCATGGGTTGTCTGTATACCGCATAAACACAAAAAATCAAGGGAACTGTCAATAAAATTTATCTTGACAATTCCTTTTTGCCCCGTTAAAAGACTATCAGTCAAAAATCATCTAATAATAAGTAAAAAGAAAGGAGGTGTGAACATTCGGGGGATTTTTGACAACCGTATCAAAAATTAAAAAGGAGAATATTAAATGAAAAAAAGTTTAATGTACGTACTGTTGGCGATGGTTATGGTAATTGTTAGCGCACCTTTTGTTTTTGCTGCTCCGGAAGCTGCCGCTCAGGCACCCGCGGGAACGGTTGATTACACCAAAGCAATCGTAGCAAGTATATTCGCACTGGCCGCAGGTCTTGCAATCGGCTTGGGTGCTATCGGTGCCGGTTTGGGTCTTGGCCAGGCAACAAGCGGAGCCAGCAATGCCGTAGGGAGAAATCCTGAAGCTCAGGGCAAAGTAATGTTAACCATGATGGTTGGTATGGCTATGACGGAATCCGTTGCGATTTACGCACTGGTTATTTCTCTGGTCATCCTGTTCGCCAACCCGCTGCTGAAGATTATCGGCATGTAATAAAAAGTTACTCAGCTATTATTAAAAGGGGAAGAAGCAAATAACAAAGGACTTCTTCCCCTTTTTTTATTAAATTCCAACGGGACAAACAAATCGCTGATATATGCGCAAGCCGAATCACCGACATGCGCTGAATACAGCGCTATAATCCATCATTCATCCATCAACACTTTGCTGCGTAAGCTCTTTTTTTGTGTCTGCTTGTGTTTGATCAAAAGCATCTTTTCTTTTGCTTGTTTGCTGCGTTTTCTTTTTTGACGCCGAATCTTCTCCGCCTTTTCTTTTTCCTCGGCAATAAAACCTTTCTGTTTTTTCTCGATTTTATCCAGCAGCAATCTTCTGGCCAGAAAGCGGTTTAATGATTGCGACCGTTCTCGCTGACATTTGACGAAAAGACCGGTGGGACGATGAAGAAGGTAAACACAGGATGAACTTTTATTGACTTTTTGTCCGCCGGGACCGGAGGAGCGGATAAAAGACTCCTCGAAATCGTTTTCCGACACGCCCAGACTGTTCATTCTGTCCTGAAGCGTTTTTTCTTTTTCCGCGGATACGGGCATTTTAGAATTGATGATCAGGGGATGGAGTAGATTTCATCGTCAATCAGATGAATCCAGTTTTCAGCCAGAATGGTTCTGGCTTCTTCCAGTTTATCAACGCCGAGAATAACGATGGTTTCCTCGCCGAATCGATTGATGGTGGTGTAAAGATAATGAATATTAATGTCGGCTTTGGCCAACGGTTTTAGAATGGCATTCATGCCTCCTGCGTGTAAAGGAACTTCAACGGCCAGAACAGGAGTGACTTCAAAGTTTAAATTGTAACTTTTCAGAACCGCGGCGGCGCGATCGGGATCGTTGACCACCAAACGCACTTTGCTGTCATCTGCGATACTGGCGGCGCAAACCGCTTTCGTGCTGATGTCTTCCAGATCAAGAATATGCGTCAACGCGGCGAATGAACCGGGTACGTTATTCAAAATTACCGAAATTTGCTTGACAGACATTGGTGTATCCTTAAATTTTCTTTACGTAGTCGTATCCGGCGTTAAAAGCCTTCCGGTTGAGCTCGGCAAGAGACTTCTTTTTGCTTCCCATAATCGTTTCGAGGCTTTTTAAGTAAATGTCGGGGGAGACAACCGCCGATATTCTAATAAAAGCTCCCATCATGATTGTATTGGAAACACGGATGTTGCCCAGATCCTGCGCCATGTCCGCGCAGGGAATGCGAAATATCTTGACATCATGACGATGCGGTTCTTCTTTAATAATCGAAGAATTGAGGAAGATAGTGCCGCCGCTCGTAATTTTATTTTGAAAGGTGAACAGGGAAGGGGAGTTCATCACAACAAGATAGTCCGGTTCCGAGGCGACGGGAGATGCAATATCTTCATCGGCAATGGCCACGGTGCAATTGGCCGTGCCGCCGCGCATCTCGGCTCCATAGGCCGGCAGGTATGTCACCTGATATCCCTTGCTCATTCCGCTGTGGGCGAAACTGACTCCCATCATCAATACGCCCTGACCGCCAAACCCGGAAAAAATTGTTTTAATCAGCATCAGCGATCCTCCGCATTTTTCCTGGCCTGGGCGATATTGTCTTTAAAAACACCCGGCGGAAAATCCTTGCTCATGACGTCATCAATCCATTTGCAGGAATTGAAGGCGGTCATTTTCCAGTTCGTCGGACACGGTGAGAGAATCTCGATCAGCGAAAATCCCAGACCATCGATCTGGCATTGAAAAGCTTTTTTGATGGCTTTCTTGGTTTTGTTGATGTTCAAAGGAGAATTGACCATGCATCTTTCCAGATATGTCACGCCATCCAGCCTGGAAAAAATTTCGCTGACTTTAACGGGATATCCATCCAGGGTTCTGTTTCTGCCCAGAGGAGACGTAGTCGTTTTTTGTTCCAGCATGGTCGTCGGAGCCATCTGTCCGCCGGTCATTCCGTAAACAGCGTTATTGATAAATATGATGGTTATATTTTCGCCACGATTGGCGGCATGAAAACTTTCCGCAATGCCTATCGCTGCGAGATCTCCATCGCCCTGATAGGAAAAAACAACTCTGTCGGGCAGAGAACGTTTGATGGCGGAGGCCATCGCCGGACCGCGTCCGTGTGGCGCTTCAATCATATCAATATCAAAATAATTGTATGCCAAAACAGCGCATCCCGCGGGAGGAACACCGATGGTTATTCCTCTGATATCCAGTTCGTCGATGACTTCGGCGATGATCCTGTGCGCGATGCTGTGACCGCATCCCGGACAGTAATGAAAAACGTTTTCTTTTAAGCTTTTCGGTCGTTTAAAAACAGTTTTTACCATAGCACGAAACCTTTTCAGCCATTAATCATTTTTATCGTAAAATTTAGCGATGACGTTGGCAAGTTCCGCCGGTGTCGGAACCGCACCACCCGGACGGCCATGAAATTTAATATCCGCATATCCCTGCAGAGACAATCGCACGTCTTCCAGCATCTGTCCCGTGCTCATTTCGAAAACAAGATAGTGCTTGACTTTTGAAGAGAGTTCCCGAAGTTCAATTTCCGGAAAAGGCCATAAGGTGATCGGACGGAATAGGCCGACCTTCTTATCGTTAACGCGCAACCGTTTAATTGCGCCTTTCGCGATACGAGCGGCTGTCCCGTAAGCTACAATAATCATTTGTGCGTCGTCAATCTTATATTCTTCAAAACGAGTTTCCGTCTTGCTTATGACCTCATACTTGCGCGCAAGCTTCCAGTTATGCTCTTCGCTGTCGATGGGATCAAGAAGCAGCCCGCGGATGAATTTGCTTTTGCCTGTTCCGGCGCCTCTCAGCATGAATTTTTCACTATACACGCGAGGCTTGGGTTTTTTGAAAATGACCGGCTCCATCATTTGTCCCATCATCCCGTCGGCAAGAATCATCACTGGATTACGGTACTTGTCGGAAAGATCGAACCCCTCCATGGTCAAATCAGCCAGTTCCTGGCCGCTGGCGGGAGCTAAAACAATGGTCCGGTAGTCCCCGTGTCCTCCGCCGCGTGTCGCCTGAAAATAATCTCCCTGAGACGGCCTGATATTGCCAAGACCGGGACCGCCACGCATAATATTGACAATGACACCGGGCAATTCGCAGGCAGCCATGGAAGAGATGCCTTCCTGCTTGAGTGAAATTCCCGGGCTGGATGAAGACGTCATCACCCTCAACCCGGCGGCGCTGGCTCCGGCAATCATATTGATGGCCGCGACTTCGCTTTCGGATTGAATAAATACACCGCCTTCAGCATTGCGGATGTGCTCGGCCATATATTCGGTCAGTTCATTTTGAGGCGTGATCGGATAGCCGGCGTAAAAACGGCATCCCACGCGAATAGCGGCTTCACCGATAACATGATTGCCTGACATTAAGACTTTATTCACGATATACCTCAATCGCCACTTCCGGACACATGGTGGCGCATATTCCGCAACCGTTGCATTCTTTTCCCTCATCAGTGCCGACCGGATGATAACTCAGAGAATTATATTCGGTGGTCGTCACAATATGACCTTTGGGGCAAAAATTAATGCACAAAAGACATTCTTTGCAGATTTCCTTATTAATTTTAATATAGCCCTTCAAAACCAGTCTCCCAAAATTAATCAGCGCCAGCTATCTTGCGTATAATTAAAAGAAAGTCAAGTATTTTAAGAAAACATACCATGAATACCGATCAAAGTAATTTATTATTTTAAAACAGATCTCCCGCGTAAAATGATTTAAATCGTTTTTTATTCTGCATATTTTTCCTTGCTCAATTTCTCTGTCTCGGATAAAAAAATTGAACAAAATAATTTCATTGTCCGGAAAATCAAAAAATGAAAAACTTTCATCTGGGTGGCGTCAAATTATCTCTTGGCGAAACGGAAGACCAACTGGCGGGCAAAGTATCTTCCGCCCTGGATATTAATCCGGATGAGATTAAAAGCCTGGAAATTGTCAGAAAATCCATAGACGCGCGGCGGAACCGGCCGCCTCAATTTGTTTATGTTTTAAGGGTTGCTCTGTCCCAGGACTCAAAACATTCCCATGTCCATGATAAGAACATTCATCTGTTGGAAATTGAATCAAAAACACCATTCCCGAATGTGTCCACTATCACGCCTCCCCATCTTCCGGTGGTCATTATCGGAAGCGGTCCCGCAGGACTTTTTGCCGCATATATTCTTGCCGCCCGAGGGGTCCCTTCCATCATTGTCGAAAGAGGGAAGGCGGTGGGTCGAAGAATCATCGACGTGGAGAATTTCTGGCATAAAGGAATTCTGGATTTGCAGAGCAATGTTTATTTCGGGGAAGGAGGCGCGGGAACGTTTTCCGACGGCAAACTGACCCATCGTTCTCAAAACCCATATTCGTCATGGGTGAAAAAAATTATGATCGAAATGGGCGCACCGCCGGAAATTGCCACCGACACCAAACCGCATATCGGCACGGATAAACTTCGGGAAGTTTTAATCCATCTCCGAAGGAAGCTGACAGCAATGGGCTGCCGCTTTGAATTTAACGCTCAAGTGACCGACTTTGTCATCAATCATAAAACCATTACCGGTGTTGTGGTCAATGAAAAGGAAAAAGTTAAAACGCGCAATGTTATTCTGGCAATCGGGCAGAACGCTGATGATACGTACCGCAAACTTCATGAATGCGGCATAAAAGTGCAGGCAAAACCATTTGCCATGGGACTGCGTATTGAACATCGTCAGGAATTGATTAACGCCATGCAGTATGGCAAATGGTACGATCATCCGCAACTGCCACCTGCGGAATATTTTGTCAAGGCTGCCTTGAAGGACGTCGATCGTTCCATTTATACATTCTGCATGTGCCCCGGAGGAGCGGTCATTGCTTGCACGTCGTCGCCAGGGTCTCTTATCACCAACGGCATGAGCCATTATCGACGTTCAGGCAAATTTGCCAACAGCGCCGTGGTTGTCAATGTTCGTGTGGATGATTTTTGTGTTTCTGGACACCCCCTGGATGGACTGACGTTCCGACAATTATGGGAACAAAAAGCTTTTCTGGCTGGCGGTGGCCATTATCGGGCACCGGCCCAAAAAACGACAGACTTTATGCTTGGTCGAAAAAGCAGTCTGCTTGGTGAAACAAGTTTTTTGCCCGGGACAGAAACCGTGGCACTCAATGAGGTGATTCCTGACTTTGTAGCCCGATCACTGCTGCAGGGACTCAGGGAATTTAATAAAAAAATGTTTGGATTTATTACAGAAGAATCACATTTAATCGGCGTGGAAACGCGAACTTCTTCGCCGGTGCGGATTTGCAGGGAAAATGACGGTCAGAGCTCAAATGTCCGGGGAATTTATCCCTGTGGCGAGGGCGCCGGATATGCCGGCGGCATTATCAGTTCAGCTCTGGATGGAATTAAAGCGGCACAGCATCTTATTGAACATTTAGCACGTCCGGTGTGATCCTCTCGATCCTGTTGCCCGGCAGAATCAAACCAGGCGGCTGTCGATGATAATATCGCTGCCGATCTTTGTAATTTTCTGAAAAGATAATAATTTTGCCTTTTGCAGGCTTCTGATGTGAAGGTCGCCGATCGCTTCAATTCCGCCGCCTATTATTTTAGGCGCAATCACCGTTACCAGTCTTTTGGCGAGATTCTCCCGGATCACGGAGGTTATGATTTGAGCGCCGCCTTCAATCAGCACCGACGATATTTTTCTATCCGCAAGTTTTTTTAATAATTTTTTTATATCCACTTTCCCCTGCTGATTAGCATCGATGGTTAATATATCAGCTCCGTAATCGGCAAGTTTTTTAAATTTCGGATCGGCGGATTTTCGGACGGTTGCAATAATCGTTGGAGACAATGATATCGTCTGAACTATTTTAGATTGTGTTGAAATGTTTAATCCGGAATCGACAACGACTCGAAGTGGATTTCTTCCACGCACAAGACGCACGGTGAGTTCAGGATCGTCGCGCTCAACCGTCCCTCTGCCGACTAAAATGGCGTCGTGCTCCGTTCTGAGCCGGTGAGCATATTTTAATGAAGCCGGTGAGCTTATCCACTGGGAATCGCCTGTCGCCGTTGCGATACGTCCATCCAGGGTTTGCGCATATTTGATGGTGACAAAAGGCATGCCCGTTTCCATAAAATGGAAGAAGGTTTCGTTCAACCGTCGGCAGTCATCTTCCAGAACGCCTGTTTTCACTTCAATGCCCCGACGGGCCAGACAATTGACACCTTCACGACATACCAACGGGTTGGCGTCAATAGCGCCGACTACAACCCTGGTTATGTGATGTTTGATAATGCTGTCGACACAGGGAGGGGTTTTCCCCTCATGGCAACAGGGTTCCAGTGTAACGTACAGTGTCGCACCCTTTACCGCTTTGCCGGCATCGTGAATGGCATTGATTTCAGCGTGATTTCCCCCGAAACACCGATGATACCCCTTGCCGATAATCCGGCCGTTTTTGACAATGACAGCGCCGACCATGGGATTCGGACTGACGCAACCACGTCCTTTACGGGCAAGGTTCAGCGCCAGTTTCATGTAATATTCATCATTCATGACTGAAATAATTACCTTATTCGTTGAAAAATTAAAAGAAATTTATTGTTTCGTCAAATGAATTCATGATAAGAAAAATCAACGCAAAAAAATTTTAACACCGAAATACTTTAATTGAAGCTTTTGTCGTTCGGGAATGAAAATTAAAGGAACTTCGGGGTTATCGGGGATGGCATAAAAACATTAATAATTTAACAACTTGTTTTGAAAATTATATCTTGACTTTGGTCGTTTTCGGCTGTAAAATAAATACAAAGCTTGAAAAGGGCAAACCGTACTGAAAAGACGGGACGCAAAGTTACTGACCTAAGTCTTCGATGAGAGGATAGGGTGGCAGAACCGCCTGGCGGCTTCAATGTACCCCCAGCAGTTCCGCTAAAATATCCTGAACTCATCGGCCAGAAAAAGTTTATGCTTATTTTGATGAATATTCTTGTTTTTATCTTCGGGGCTGCCGTCGGCAGTTTTCTGAACGTCTGCATTCATCGCCTGCCTGCCAAAACCTCGATTATAAAACCATCTTCAAGATGTCCGAACTGCGGTCATTCTATCCGTTATCGGGATAATATTCCCATTATCAGTTTTATCCTGCTGGGCGGCAAATGCCGTGATTGTAAAAACAAAATTTCCTGGCGTTATCCGTTGGTGGAACTCATCACGGCTGCGCTGACACTCATGTTATTTATTAAATTTAACCTCTCGTTAAACTTCTTTGTGTTTTTTATTTTTACCGCGGTTTTGATTGTTGTTACGTTTATTGATCTGGATCATCAGATCATTCCGGATATTTTGACGCTGCCGGGAATACCGTTATTTTTTCTGACCGCCGTTTTTCTCGTCAAAATCCCCTGGCAGGAATCTTTAATCGGGTTGCTGGTCGGCGGTGGAACACTTTTTTTGATTGCATTTTTTTATGAATTAATCTCCAAACGCGAAGGTATGGGCGGCGGCGATATCAAGCTTTTGGCCATGATCGGCGGATTTTTAGGCTGGAAATCGCTGGTGTTCATCCTCTTGTTCAGTTCGCTGACAGGAGCGATAATCGGCATGGCCGTCATGACCGTCAAGAAGCAGGACATGAAATATGCGATTCCTTTCGGACCTTTTCTATCAGCGGCCGCGATAGCCTATATTTTTCTGGGGAATTCGTATATCCGTTTATTTTTAATAGGCTATTAGCCGATAAGACAGGGGGGGAGAAACGCCGATATATGGTGAAAAAGACATCATGCTTATAAAAAAATAACAACTGGCGATTGATTGAAAATTATTATAGAAAGAAACATTTAATAAAATCAATAATCGACGTTTTATATGTTTGGACAACAAATGAATATCGTTTTGATGGCATGTGACTTGCTTGATATTTAACAGGTGGATTCATTGCAAATTATGAATAGAAAAGGCATTAGCCTGATAGAATTACTGATTGTCATCGCCATTATCGGCATTGTGGGCAGTATCGCTACTTTCGGTTGGAAACGCTACGTCAGCAACGCCGATTTACGTACCTTTGCCAGAGAAGTGGAATCCGATATTAAGGGAACCAGGCAAAAGGCAATCAGCCGGGGCATGTGTTACCGTATAGCCATTAGTCTCAGTGACGAGAATAACAACTACATCGTTCAAAGAGGCAATAACGGCAATTGCGCAAGCGTTACCTCCTGGACAAATATGTATGAAAAAGATCCAGCCTCCCTGAGGCTGAGTGCCGGACAGATCATCAAAAGCAGCAGTTATGGAGGCAATAACATAATCTTTCAAACCCGGGGCACTCTTTCAGCGGGTAATGTTTTGCTGGAAAACAACAGAGGATCTAACGCGCTTATAAGAAGTAATATTACGGGAAAAACTTATGTTACGTTCGATATGCAATAAAAAAGGAATGGGCATGATAGAGGTGCTCATCGCCATCTTCCTGACCTCCGTGGCGGTAATTTCCATTCTTGCTCTTCAGCCCACAGGCTGGAAGGCTATGGCCAAATCCGATTATGTGGGCAGAGCGGCGGAAGTTTTATATAACGCGTTGGAAACTTATCAGGTCAGACTGTCAAATCCCTGTAATTCTGTCACTCTCGGGACACAGACTCAAACCACAGTCACGACCAGCGGAGAGACCGCCATACGGGGAGACATAACCTATACGGTAAATGCAGAAATAACTCAAATTAATGTCGATCCACAAATCTTTGTTGTTACGGTAACCGTGACGTGGCCGGGTAATACAAAGGGAATTTCTGAAAGTCTGTCAATTACAAGACAGAAAGAATATCAATTTGGATGTTAAAAGACCATGCGTAAAGAAAAAGGGTTTACATTAGTGGAACTTATCGTTGCTTTGTTCGTCGGCGTTTTGGTGATGGTGGCCATATACTCCACGGTAAACATCGCCCAGCGGACTTCCTCCGGTCTGGAACGAAGGGTGATTGCACAGCAGGATGCGCGCAGCGCCCTGGAATTGATGGCAGCAGAAATCAGGATGGCATCTTATAACCCTCGATCAATCGACGGCATCTGGTTTGATGCGAATAATTTTGACACGAACTGCGGAGTCTCCGGAATAACAAATCAGAATTACCGGGGAATCAGGGAAGCTGCAGCAAACGCGATATCAATCGAAATGGACATTAACGACAACGGCACCATCGGAGATGCTAACGAAATCATCAGATATAATTATGATTCTGCCAATAAAAATATATCCCGATCCACCAATTGCGGAGGGGCACAGGCTTTTTTGGGAGATACGAATGCCAACGAAGAAAGGAAAATGGTTCTCGTGGAAAACAATGTTTCCGGGATACCGGTGTTCCGGTATTACAATGGAGGAGGCGTTGAACTTGCCGCTCCAGTCACATCGGAAATTCCCAATATCAAAAGAGTGGAAATTACACTGGTGGCAGACACATCCAATGCCGATGTCGGTTCCACAACCCGGCGAAGAATCATTTACTCCACAAGTGTTATTCCACGCAATCATTTTGCCAAAATTTATTAATGAGATTGTATCATGATAATAAATAAGAAAAATATT
Organism: Deltaproteobacteria bacterium; assembly: GCA_019136325.1. The sequence goes on along the minus strand of JAGVUJ010000242.1, from coordinate 34,764 downwards.
CTCCATAACGAAACAGGATTCGCGCTGATAGCCGCGATTATCGCGTGCTTGATTCTTCTGGCCATCGGCATGCTCGTTATTAATATGTCCACTGGAGATCTTTTCACTACCGCTGCAGTTGTGGGAAACAAAAAAGCTCTCGCCGGCGCAGAAAGCGGAATCACAAAAATAATCAGTGATGTCGATCCTAAAAAATGGACGACAACCTTTGATTACACCGTCGATGCCAATTGCAGATCAACCGGATTTACCGCCTATACATGGATACAGATACCTGGTGGAACAGATGCGCATACAGAGTTTGCCGTATGCAGGCCGGAAATTAGCCAACTGGCACCCATTCCCGCTCCAGGGGAAGAACTGGGCGGTGGCGGCAGTGAAGGAGGACGTTATATTTATCGTTATAATTCAACCGTTGTAGGAAGAAATACGTCCTATGAAACAGAAGCGAAGCTTGATGTCGGTGTCGGATTCGGTCCAATATGATGAGAGACAGAAACTTTCGGGAGGTTAAAATATGCGAAAGAAAATTTTATTGATGTTGATCGTCGCATTCATAATAATTTCATCCAGCGCTGTTTCACGAGCCACAGATGAAGATCTGTGGTCGGTAACAACAGAACCGGATGCGCTCATTGTTCTCGACCTTTCGGGCAGTATGCAGTGGCTTCCCCACGGGTCATCCCCGACGTTCTATTCCTGCGGCGGTTCATGCTCAGAGCCTTATTACGCATCACCCATCGTAAGCACAACTCCTGCTACTCTTTATGTGGAAGCGGCCAGTTGCAGCGCCGACGGGCCTTATACGACCACGCCTCCTTCCGGTGATAGCATGCCTACATCCAATCCTTGGGTCATCGGATCAGACTGCAGCATTGACGGCCCTTTCAGCTTGACACGCGGATCAAATCCTCTTAACGTCGGCAATGACGTTTATATCAGTTCGAGTTCAAGCTGCAGTTATGACGGTCCTTTTTACGAGAACTATTCCTGGTATCCCAACCGCCGCAAATCATGCAGCGTAAGCAGTTATCTTCCCAATACCGTATACACGGCAAGCAACTGCAGTGACGGACCGTTTTACAAGACCTCCGGGTCAGGCCATACAACGGCATGCTACAAGTACAGACAATGTCCATCGTTCGCTCCAGGCTATACCGCCTCAAATTGCTCTGACGGTCCTTTCTACAGGACATCCGGCTCCGGACATACGACGGAATGCACCATCTCCTCCACCTGCACAACGCCTGCCATAGTTTATACTGAGAGTGACTGTTCTACCGGCCCGTTCTACAAAACATCCGGTGCCGGGCATACGACCATCTGCCAGAATTGCAGCACGGCCTGCTCCGTCAACGGCACAAACTACAGATACAGCGACACGGCCAGTTGCGAGGGTCCTTTCTACAACGACAATGACACCGGAACCAGAACGGAATGCTCCAAAATCAAAATCGCCAAACGCGCTTTATATGAACTCTTTGACGATACGGACGACAACAGCATTGCTGCAACCGACGTGACCAGTCTGGGCATGAGGATTGGAATGATGCGTTATTATAACTGCGGCAGCCAAGATAACGATACGTCCCATACGGATCCCTGGAACTATGGCTGCATTAAACTTTCCTGGAGCATGACAGCGTCCGATAATACCACGACGACACCCTATGCGAAAATTTATTGCAATGATACAACCTGCACCCCATCTGTTGCTTCATGTACGTCGACAGATCCGGCCAAGGAATGTGTCGCGGGCTACGGCTATACAGGAGGAACTCCGATTGGGGATGCCCTAAGAGAAGCAAAGTCATTCCTTGCCTATCATGAAGGACTCGATACGGCCGCTTCCTGTCGTCAGAAATCCATCATCCTGATTACCGACGGCGAGGATACCTTCTCCTGCCCGAACCAACCAAACTCCGGATGCGGCGACGGTTCTACAACTTGTTCATCTCAACGCAGGGCTCCCATCTATTACGCCAAGAAAGCAGCCGAAGCAGGTTACAAAGTTTATGTTGTGGGCTTCGGCGCCGACATGCCTGCAAATTTGCAGGATACGTTAAACTGGGCTGCCTGGTACGGACAGACAAGAAACCCGAACGCTACCCAATCCGGCGACACATCGGCGGTCACTGTTGGAGCCAACCCCTGCAACAGCGGAACCGATCCGGCAGGAAAGACACTGCGCGGCTATGCCTTCATGGCGGGAAATCCGGATGAACTGGTCAGTGCCGTTAGAACAGCTCTGACGATGATTCAGGAAGCCACTTATTCCTTTTCATCGCAGGCCTCGGTGGCCGCCGCACGTGTTCAGGAAGAAAATTATATCTATGAAGCTTCCTTCGAGCCGAAAAATAATTCCGGGGCCAGCAAAGAGCCCTTCTGGAAAGGCCACCTGAAAAAGTATCAGATTGGAGATGACGGCGCCATCATCACACCGCACTGCTGGGATGCCGGAGAACAGTTGGCAGACAGAAATGCCTCAGACAGAAGCATGTGGACCTTAAAAAACGGATCCATGACCCTTTTTAACACCTCAAATATTACGGCCGCCGATTTGGCCGTTGCCGATGATAATACGAGAAATCTGGTTGTCGGATTTTATCGCGGCGAATCAGTTTATAACTTAGAAAACTGGAAAATGGGCGATCTCTTCCATACGAATCCTGTTACCGTAAAAACACCGTCGGATTTTTCCTTTGATCCCAGGGAATGTCTGGCAGTATCGTATGAAGCATTTAAGGAGGCTCATTCGCGAACCGCTGCTGACGGCAATCAACTGGTTATTGTTGGAGCGAACGACGGTCAATTACACGCGTTCCGTTCCGGCAATGGTACCGATTGCTCGTCGGGTGGTGAAGAACTGTGGAGTTTTATTCCTCCCAATCTGTTGCAGAAACTCTCACCAATAGCGCACAATGATCACACAGACCGCACATCACTTTCGTCCCACGATTTTTTTATCGACGGGCCTCTGCATGTAACGAATGTCTGGCTGCCTGCTTCATGGAGCAGCGGGATAACGAAGAGCTCTTCCGACTGGAAAACACTTCTGACTTTTGGTGAAGGTCAGGGATCAGGCGCATATCTATGGAGCAGTTCTTCAAACTGTTATTCCACCAGCGCCACTGCGTTCAGCGCCACTTATGACGCGACGAATTACCCGTATTATTGCGGTTTTTATGCCATGGATGTCACAAATTCGACAGCAACCACACCGACATATTTATGGCATCTGATGCCCAGTTCATCGCAGGCTCCTTATCTTGGCCAAGCTTGGAGTAAAATGCAGACAGGCCGCATTAAAGTTGGAGGAGAGGAAAGATGGGTCGGATTTATCGGCGGCGGATACAGCGCCGCAACCTGTTCCGGTGATTGCAGTACGCCAGCGTTGGGAAGCGCAGGCAAGGGTTTCTTTATCGTTGATTTGCGTAATGGCAATATAATCTGGGACTGGACAGCAGCTGATGACGGAAATTTCGATTTCTCGGCGCCGGCATCACCCCTGCCTGTTGATCTTGATAATGATGGATTCATTGACACGGTTTATATGGGAGATTTGGGGGGCAACATATGGCGTTTCCGTCTTTGTCCCAAGGATGCCGTTTGCAATGAATGCAACAGGGCTGATTATACATCTTCTCCCTGTACATCCTGCACAACATCCGGCTGGACAGGCAGCCGTCTCTTTACTTCAACAAGCACGGAAAGAGGTTCCGGAATGGTAACCCCGAGTAATACACATAAACAAATATTTACGATGGTGAAAGCGACCTGGGATGACAATCACAATTTGTGGATCTTTTTTGGCACGGGGGAAAACAATGATCCCATTTACAAGCCGACGGATGCCGATCCTGATACCAGTGAAACAAAGAACCGACTATATGCAATTAAAGAAGATCCCAATTATACGGCCACCTATAATTCCAGCCAACTGGAAAATATAACTTCATCTCGTTATACAGATGCACCAAACAAGCATGGGTGGTATATTAATCTCTCCACTAATTCTTTAACGAGATCGGATGGAACGACAATCTCCAGCCCCAAGGGAGAAAAGATGATTTCCGATCCGGCAATCGCCGGAGGCTATGTTTATTATGCCACCTACGTGCCTGATCAGGGTGAGGACAGTGCGTGCGGTCAGTCCGGAGATGCGTTCATGTATAAATTGAACTATCAGACCGGCGCCGGTGCAAATGCCGATCCCGATGATGCAAGCGATATTGGCACCAGGGCCAGTTACATGGGGCATGGGATAGGTTCATCCATTCTGGTTTCTTATGCTCCAGGATATACTGACCTGGATATTTACGCGACAGCCAGCGGAGGTGCCGGCACCGGTGCTTTAACACAGACAATGGGGAAAGGAAATAAAGATCCGAATATGATCAAAGTGCTTTATTGGAAGGATCGTCGTCTGCAATAACGAATTAATATTGTTTATAAAAAACGGCGGCAAATTCGGGATCATCACTGGATTTGCCGCCATCATTTTTCGGTTTTTCAATTATTCGAAATTAAGGGTTGATTGATGAGCCCGGAAATAAATAGTGTGCGATTTATGTCCGGGAAGTGTTTGCCAGAAAGGATTCTATTCATATTTCCCTATCCTCAAAATTTTTCTATTGAATCGTCAAAAAAAATATGGTTAAGCTTGCGATGACAGGCGGCACGTGATATTGAAAACCGCTTGTCATTTTTTTTACAGGTTGCAAAAATTATGAAGAATAAAATCATCAAAATTATGGAAAATGCCCTGAATCTTTCCCGGCAGAAAGGTATGCTTCCCGATTTCAATCTGCCTTATCTGGAGGTGGAGCCGCCCGCCAACCGAGAGCACGGTGATTACGCCGCCAATGCCGCCATGATTCTGGCATCACAGATCAAACAGAATCCGCGTAAAATAGCGCAGATGATTCAGGAGAACATCGTCGATGATGAACAGATCATCGAAAAAACCCAGATTGCCGGGCCTGGTTTCATTAATTTCTTCCTCAAAGAAAATGTCTGGCATCAGGCCCTGAAAAACATTGATGAACAAAAGGATCAATATGGGCGGCTTGATTTGGGTAAAGGTAGAAAAGTTCAGGTGGAATTTGTCAGCGCCAATCCCACGGGACCCTTGCATATCGGGCATGCGCGCGGCGCGGTCGTCGGTGATGTCATTGCCGGTTTATTGCATATGGCCGGATACGACATCTCGCGTGAATATTATATTAATGACGCTGGGAATCAAATGAATAATCTGGGGAAATCGGTGCTGTTTCGCTATCGGGAACTTTGCGGAGAAAAAATTGTATTTCCTGAAAACTGTTATCAGGGCGAGTACATCAGAGATATCGCACGGAGTCTTCTTAAGCAGGAGGGAGATAAATATCTCCGGGCTGATGAAGAAGCCTCGATCCGCTACTTTACCGACGTGGCAGGAAAGATCATCCTTGATGGAATCAAAGATGATCTAAAAGATTTCGGCGTTGTTTTCGATGAATATTTCAGTGAAAAGGAACTTTATAAAGACGACGGCGTGAATCAATTGCTCAACGATCTGCGTCAGCAAGGTTTTATTTATTCCGACGGGGAAACGCTCTGGTTTAAAACAACAGCCTTCGGCGACGAAAAAGACAGAGTCGTCATCCGTCAGAACGGAGATCCGACTTATTTTGCCGCGGATATTGCTTATCATAAAAACAAATATAGCCGCGGCTTTGAAATGATTATCGACATCTGGGGCGCTGACCATCACGGATACATGCCGCGTCTCTGGGCGGGCATTCAAGCGCTGGGCTACGATAAAAAATCATTAAAAATCATTCTCGTTCAACTGGTCAATCTGCTGAGGGACGGTGTGCCGGCGGCAATGTCCACGCGTTCCGGCGAGTTCGTAACGCTGCGGGAAGTTCTGGATGAAGTGGGACGCGATGCCGCCCGTTATAATTTTCTGATGCGTCGTTCCGACAGCCATCTGGATTTTGATCTGGAACTGGCTAAAAAGCAATCCAATGAAAATCCGGTTTTTTACGTTCAGTACGCCTATGCCCGGATTTGCAGTATCATCAGAATGGCTCAGGAGCGTGGCATTGCCATTCCTGATTACAGCAATATTGATCCGGATTTGCTGAAGGAGTCTGAGGAAAAAAACCTGATCAGAACGCTGGTTCGTTATCCGGAAATGATTTCCGGAGCGGTAAATTCACTGGAACCGCATCGCATCACGTTTTATTTAAATGATCTGGCTGCAGTTTTTCACAGCTATTATAATAAAAACAAGGTGCTTTCGGAAAATGCGGAATTGACGGGGACAAGACTTTTTCTGGTTAAAATCATTAAAATTGTTCTGCAAAATTCTTTAACCATTTTGGGCGTCAGCGCGCCGGAAAAAATGTAATATTTTCAAAGTTCAACCTTTACTTATATTTCGGGAAAAGCTAACATATAAATCTATGTAAAAACCTGCTGCCGGTTTTTTTTAATTTTTATACGCATAAAAGTCGGGCTGATGGCTACAGGAAACGCTAAAAATTTTGAATTAAAAATAGGGAAGGCGGGCTTGTCCATTGTTCTGGGCGGCATGACCGCTCTCCTTTGCGCCGCTTTTCTTTTCGGCGTCGGTGTTGGAAAAAATATCGACACGTATCCGCGAGAGATAGCTTCTTTGCCGCAAAAAGCGCTGGCCATGGTCTGGCGTCCGGCTAAAATAAAAATGGCGCAGCAACAAGCGGCTCAGGCCGGAGAATCTTCATCGACGCCTAAAGAGGAAAATCTGGACTTCACGTATCATTCCGCGCTGACGGGGAAAAAAGAATTATTCCAGAATGAAACCATTCCGGACAAGCAGGCGGCTAATGTTACAATCATCGCCGAGGAAGATCTTCAGAAAGGGAAATTTCATATTGAAACAAATTCTCCGGCTGTTGTTGCGGCGAAAGAAAATATTGAATTGCAGGAAAAGAAACAGCATGTCATTACAAAAGCAAACAGCGACAAAGAAGACTCTGCCCGTGAGCGTACAGGATCTTCAGACAATACTGTCGGCAAACAGAAGTTTATTGTGCAGGTGGCATCCCTGAAAGACAAATCCAAGGCCTATGAAATGAATAAAAAAGTAGCCGCTCTGGGTTTTCAGTCAAAAATAATCAAGGCTGAATTAAAAGGGAAGGGTGTCGTCTATCGATTGATTGTCACCGGTTTAAATAGTCAGGATCAGGCCCGCAAGGCTGCCGGAAAAATTTCCGCCAAAACCGGATCAAATTGCATCATCAAAAAAATTGATATAAAAACAAACTAAAAAGAATGGGCGTTTAATCATGTTCGAGAATCTGTCTGAAAAACTGGAAAATATTTTTAAGAAACTCAAAGGGCGTGGCATGCTGACGGAAGAAAACGTCAATGCCTCGCTCAAGGAAATTCGCATGGCCCTTTTGGAGGCGGACGTTAACTTCAAAGTGGCTAAAGATTTCGTTGAAGACGTACGCAGCAAAGCCGTGGGAAAGGAAGTTCTCGAAAGCATTACACCCGGTCAGCAGATCGTCAAGATCGTTCATGACCGGCTTGTTGAGCTGATGGGAGGAACAAGTTCCAGCATAAAATTCGGATCCAGAATTCCTTCCGTCATTATGCTGGTCGGCCTGCAGGGATGCGGTAAAACGACGACGGCAGCGAAATTGGCTCTCCTGTTGTCGCAGGAAAGGAAAAAAGTGTGCCTCGTTTCCGCGGACGTTTATCGTCCGGCGGCTATCGAACAACTGGCGCTGCTGGGAAAACAGATTAACGCCGGCGTTTTCGAAGACCAAAGCTTAAAAGATCCCGTCGAAATATGTTTTCAGGCCGTGGAGAATGCCAAAAGAAACGGTTATGAAGTGCTGATCATTGATACTGCGGGCAGGTTACACATTGATCATCTGTTAATGGAAGAGCTTCAGAAGATCAAAAGCAAAGTCCATCCGGCGGAAATTATCTATGTTGCCGACGCGATGACCGGCCAGGATGCGGTCAATGTGGGTGTAAAATTCAATGAACTCATCGGCATTGACGGCGTGATTATGACCAAGATGGACGGTGACGCGCGCGGTGGCAGCGCCTTGTCGTTGAAATCGGTTATCGGAAAGCCGATTAAATTTGTCGGTGTGGGAGAAAAAACGGACAACCTGGAAGTTTTTCATCCGGAAAGAATGGCCTCACGCATTCTGGGTATGGGCGATATTCTTTCTCTGGTGGAAAAGGCGCAAGCCAATATCGATAAAAAAACAGCTCTGGAACTCGAAAAAAGCATCCGAAAAAACAGTTTTTCACTGGAGGATTTTCGCAATCAACTTGCACAAATCAAAAAAATGGGGTCTATGAAAGATATCCTGGGAATGATTCCGGGATTGGGGAAAATGAAAGCGCTGAGAGAATTAGAACCGGATGATAAACAACTGGTTAAAATCACCGCGATCATAGATTCCATGACCAGAGAGGAACGATACAACTACCTGATCATCGACGGCAGGAGACGCAAACGAATCGCTTTGGGCAGTGGAACAACCGTTCAGGATGTAAATCTTTTATTGAAAAATTACATAGAAATAAGGAAAATAATGAAAAAATTTAGTAAAAAAGACGGGATTAAATCTCTGATGAGGAATTTCCCCTTTTAATATCCGAAAAAGTATGATAAAAAAATTAAAAAAATTATTATTTTAAGGAGGTAATAGTAAAAATCGATGGGTGTAAAAATTAGACTGACTCGGATGGGTGCCAAAGGCAAACCCTTTTATAGAATTGTGGCGGCTGATACTGATTTTCCACGCGACGGAAGATTTTTGGAAATTTTAGGCAATTATGATCCCAAGAAAAATCCGGCAGAAATTATTGTCAAGGAAGAACGTGTCCGCAGATGGTTGGCAAAGGGCGCCAAGACAACTCTGACAGTAGCTAATTTGCTTAAGACCAAAGGTATTGAAGCCAAGATCAAATGAGTTTTAACCAGCCACTAAATTGTTTGAGAAGCGATCAGTTATTGAAATGAATTATTTCTAAAAAGAATTAAGTAAACTCAGCGGAGGTTATGACGATGAAGGAATTGATCAAATATATATCTCAGGCTTTGGTAGATTTCCCGGATAAAGTTGAAGTGACTGAAATCATCGGCGAACAAACATCTGTTATAGAACTACGCGTGGCAAAAGAAGATTTAGGCAAGGTTATCGGCAAGCAGGGGAGAACCGCCAAGGCGATTCGGATGATTTTAAGCGCGGCATCCGCCAAGGCGCATAAGCGAGCTGTTTTAGAAATAATTGAATAGGCATTCCATGGATCTCTTTGAAGCTGGAGAGATTGTAAAAACCCGCGGCCTCCACGGCTGTTTAAAAGTTTTGTCTTGTTTGGAGGCTGCCGGCAATTTTTTAAAACCAGATTTTGTTTATATAGAAAAAATTCCGGGACAAAAAAATCGTTTTTGTCTCAAAAAAATCGAAAAATCCGGACGGACATTTTTTATAGAACTTGATGAAATAAAGAATGTGGATTCCGCAAGGAATCTTATCGGCGGCAAGGTGTTTTTTTCAAAGGATATTCTTAAAAAGCTGTCCGCCGGAGAGTATTATTGTCACGATATTATCGGCCTTGATGTTTACAGCGAAAATGGTGATTATATCGGAAAAATAGAAACCATTTTCCCGACGGGCAGCAATGATGTTTACGTCTGCCGAAACGGAAAAAAAGAAATACTTCTACCAGCGATCTCTGATGTTATAAAAAGCATTGACCTACATCAGCGGGTTATGACTGTAAAAATTCCCCTCGGATTATAAAAGTGATTAATTTTGATGTATTGTCAATTTTTCCCGAGATGTTTTCATCTCCGCTCAATTGCAGCCTTTTAAAAAAAGCTCAGGGAAAAGGCATCATCAACATTGCTTTGCACGATATCCGCAACTGGGCCGAAGACAAACACAAAATGACCGATGACGCACCGTATGGCGGCGGTTGCGGCATGGTCATGAAACTGGAACCGGTGGAAAAGGCCTTATCCTCCATCAATAAAAAAAGAAAAGAGAAATCCTGCGTTATTTTGATGACCCCTCAGGGTGAAGTATTTAATCAAAAAATTGCCGCGGAACTTGCCGGTCAGGAAAACATCATTATCATATGCGGCCGTTATGAGGGCGTTGACGAAAGAATACGGGAACATCTGGTGGATAGAGAAATTTCCATCGGTGACTATATCCTGACCGGAGGTGAACTGGCTGCACTTGTCCTCATCGACGCCGTTTCCCGTTTATTACCTGATTTTTTAGGCAATCCGGAATCAAAACTTACGGAATCCTTTTCTCAAGATCTTCTCGAATATCCTCAATACACAAGGCCGGCGGTGTACAAAGGATGGGGGGTTCCGGATGTGTTGTTGTCGGGAAATCATGCTGAAATAGAAACATGGCGCAAAACAGAATCACTCCGAAGAACTTATAAAAAACGGCCGGATTTGCTCAAAAAAATGAAACTTTCCCCGGACGATCAGAAAATCATCGAAAAAATCAAGCTGAAAGAGATATAAAACCTTGATTTTCAGAAATTTATAATGTATGGGTGTGCGCCTGAATAGTCAGGATGATTGATATGATACGGCAAGCGAAATGCTTTATGTAGCTCTTTTACATTATCCGGTATATAATAAAAACGGCGATGTCGTCACGACGGCAATTGCGAACATGGATATTCATGATATTGCCAGAACAGTAAAAACATATAAGGCCGGCGGTTTTTATATTGTCAATCCCATTGAAGAACAGCGAAGCCTGGCACAGGAAATAATCCGTCACTGGCGAGAGGGTTACGGAGCTCGATACAATGCATTCCGCAGAGCGGCGTTTGAATTGATCAAGCTTGAAGAAAGCCTCCAGGCCGTTATAGACGACATCATTGCTCGAACGAGGCGCAAACCGAAGACCGTTGTTACCGGCGCAAATTTTACTGGAAACGTTTTAACGTTTGCGGAGCTGAAAAGTCTTTTAAAGAATGGCGACGATACGTATCTACTGATTTTCGGCACGGGATTCGGCTTATCCGACGAGTTGATTAACGCTTCCGACTTTAAACTGGAACCGATAAAAGGTGCTTCCGGTTATAATCATCTGTCCGTACGATCGGCTGCTGCAATTATCCTGGACAGAATTATGAGTATTTGAATTTTTATAGCAATCTTTGGAGGGAAATATGAATATTGTAGAAATGATTGAAAAGGAACAAATGAGAGGCGATATTCCCGGCTTTAAAACCGGTGACACTGTAAAGGTTTACGTGAGAATTATTGAAGGCCAGAAGCAGAGAATCCAGGCTTTTGAAGGCGTCGTTATTCGTAAAAGACAGGGAAACAGCCGTGCCAATTTTACGGTAAGAAAAGTTTCTTATGGCGTGGGCGTCGAAAGGACATTTCCTCTGCATTCTCCGGTAATCGATCAGATTGAAGTGATCAGCCGTGGTAAAGTGCGCCGATCGCGTCTTTATTACTTGAGAAATCTCAGAGGTAAAAAAGCAAGGATTAAAGACGCCGCGAAACAGTAAGAAACGTCCGCAGCCGTTTTTGAAAAACGTTTAACCTACCGGATCTTAAGGCAAGGGCTTCTTCTTCACGAATGAATACTTATGAAAAAATCGCCCGCAAAGACGGATATCGTTTGATTGCCGGTGTCGATGAAGTGGGAAGAGGGCCTTTGGCCGGTCCGGTTGTTGCGGCAGCAGTCGTTTTTCCGCCCGATTACGTTAATGCCGACATAAAAGATTCCAAAAAACTTACCGCAGCTAAAAGAGAAAAACTATTCTCCATCATCGAAAAAGATTCTCTTGCCGTCGGCATGCGGGTGGTTGATGTTGATGTTATCGATCGTGTCAATATTCTCCAGGCTTCTTTACAGGCCATGCGCGATTCCGTGCTGGAGCTGTCCGTTTCTCCCGATTTTATCCTGGTCGATGGAGTGCATCGCGTTCCCATCATCACCCCGCAGAAGCCACTGATCAAAGGAGACAACCTCAGTATTTCCATCGCGGCCGCCTCGATTATGGCCAAAGTAACCCGTGACCACATCATGGAAATGTACCATCGTCAGTTCCAGCATTACAATTTTCTTAAAAACAAGGGGTACGGAACCAAAGAACATCTTGACGCCATCCGGAAGTTCGGTATTTGTAAAATTCATCGCAAATCGTTTCATGTGAAAAATTTAAATCAGATCTCTTTTGAGTTTAACGTTTAAATGCAGGACAAGACGAAAATCATTACCGGCAAAGAAGGTGAAAAAATCGCCGCTGCTTTTTTGAAGAAAAACGGCTATCGCGTCATGGAAACCAATTTCCGTTGTCCCTTGGGTGAAATCGACATGATTGCCGAGGAAGACGGAGACATTGTTTTTATCGAAGTTAAAACGAGAAAATCCTGGGCATTGGGATATCCCGAACAGGCTGTAGGCATGAAGAAGCAGAAAAAATTATCACAACTGGCTTTATGGTATCTTCAGAACAATCATCTTGCGGATAAAAAAACGCGTTTTGACGTTGTCGCGATAACCATGACATCTCAACGCAATGAAATCCATTTGATCAAAAACGCTTTTGATTTTATCGACATTCATTAATGCGAAAATCTTAAATATGAGTCAGAGCCGGCTTCCCGATCCGATAAACATTAAACCCGATGGAAAAACATTTCCGATGGTCCAGAATATTCCTGCCGTCGAAGAGAAAAGCCGGTTTGATCATCGAGCGGTATACTCTTCTGAAATCCAACCTGCGGTATAAATCCCAATCCGTCAGCACAATAACGGCATGGCTGTTCGCCGCCGCGGCATAGGGATCTTCAATAAACGAAACTTTTCCTTTGGCTCCCGCAAGGTCCAACTCTGCATTTTTCAGCGCCCGGGGATCTGAAACAACGATTTCGGCCTGTTCTGCCATCAGCTTTTGGGTAATATACAAGGCCGGGCTTTCCCGGGTATCACTGGTGTCGGCTTTGAAAGCAAATCCCAGGATGCAGATTTTCTTGCCCGCTAACGTTCCGAACATGCTGTGAAGAATCTGGTTGATGAAACGTTCCCGCTGATATTCATTAATCCGGATAACGTTTTCCCAGTAAGAGGCAACCTCCCGCAGTCCATAGTAATTACACAAATAAACAAGATTCAGAAGATCTTTTTTAAAGCATGATCCACCGAAGCCAATGCCGGCTTTCAGAAATTTATCGCCGATTCGTCTGTCCATTCCGATGGCTTTGGCAACTTCGTTAATGTCGGCATCTGTTTTTTCGCACAAAGCGGATATGGAATTGATGGAGGACACACGCTGAGCAAGAAAGGCGTTGGCCACCAACTTGGATAATTCGCTGCTCCAGATGTTGGAGGTAATAATTTTATCCTGCGGGATCCAGCGATTGTAAATATCAATCAATCGGGATCTTGCTTCCAATCCGCATTTTGTCTCACGCGAACCGATGAGCACGCGATCAGGATTCTCCAGATCGCAGATAGCTGTGCCCTCCGCCATAAACTCGGGATTTGAGAGCACTTCAAAGCGGATTTTCCCTTTCGCATGGGACAAGATTTTTTCCATGGCCAGAGCGGTTTTAACCGGCAACGTGCTTTTTTCGATGACGATTTTTGATGATTGTGAAAATTTCAGAATCTGCCGGGCGGTTTTTTCCACATATTGTAAATCGGCGGCCATATTCGCCCCGGCGCCGTAACTCTTTGTCGGCGTATTGACGCTGACAAAAATGATGTCATTTTCTTTGATCTGATTTTCAATATCTGTTCTGAAAAAAAGATTTCTGCCTCGGGTTTTTTTTACAATATTATCCAGGCCGGGTTCAAAAACGGGAAGCTGCGGAGAATTCCAGGCGTCAATTCTTGCAGAATTTATGTCCACCACCGTCACCTGATAATCGGGACATTTGTAGGCAATCATAGCCATGGAGGGACCGCCAACATAACCTGCACCGATACAAAGGATTTTTTTCTTGAATCTCATTGCACTTTCAGCCCTTCTATAATTATTTATGATGTTTTCAATGCTCTGCGAAAATATTCAATCGTTCGGGCAAGACCATCGGCCAGATTAATCTCCGGAAGCCAGCCGAGTCTGGTTTTCGCCAGTGTTATATCCGGTCTTCTTTGAACCGGATCATCCTCCGGCAAAGCAAGGAATTTTATTTTAGAATTACTTTTCGTCAGTTTAATCACTTTTTCCGCCAGCGCCATGATGGTAAATTCCTCCGGATTGCCGATATTCACCGGACCGTAAAAATCATTCGGCGAGGTCATCATCAGGATCAACCCCTCGATCATGTCGTCGATATAGCAAAACGATCTGGTTTGTAAACCATCTCCGTAAACGGTGATATCTTTGTTTTGCAGAGCCTGAATGATGAAATTACTGACGACGCGACCGTCATTAAGAGCCATATGCGGACCGTAGGTGTTAAAGATGCGAACTATTTTTGTGTTGACGGCATTCTGCCTTCGATAGTCCATCATCAGGCATTCCGCCGCTCTTTTTCCCTCATCATAGCAGCTGCGAATCCCTATCGGGTTAACCTTCCCCCAGTAGGATTCATTTTGCGGATGCACTTCGGGATCGCCGTATATTTCAGATGTGGAAGCCTGCAGGATTTTAGCCTTCGTTCTTTTGGCAATACCCAGGACATTAATCGCGCCCAGAACGCTGGTCTTGATGGTCTTAATGGGATTATACTGATAATGAACAGGCGAAGCCGGACAGGCCATGTTGTAAATTTCATCAACTTCGATGTAGACGGGATTGATGATGTCGTGACGAATCAGTTCAAAACGAGGATTGCCGAGCAGATGAGTAATATTGTTTTTATTGCCGGTAAAAAAATTATCCAAACAGATGATATCGTTACCTTCAGCCAGCAGCCTTTCGCAAAGGTGGGAACCGATAAACCCGGCTCCTCCGGTAATTAGAATCCTTTTCATATTTTTTCTTTCTATCATATTTTGAAAATCATTCAATACGAAATCATCGGAGAAAGTCAACAATAAAAACGGTTTTCTATAATTTTAAAATACCCGATATCTCCGGATATATATCTTGAACTGTTTTGTTCTCTATGGTAACAATTCCAACACTTCAAAAAAATCTTATTGAGTAAACGGCGATAAGGAGATGAATATGGATGCGCATTCCATTCCAGACGATCATAAAGAAATTCACGACCTCAACGAGGCGTTGCCCGATGATAAAAATGACAGCAACCAGGAAGTCATTGTCGTGGACGGCCGTGGTTACGATAACGATTCCCTGCTCGCAAAAGAGGTTTATACCCTGGTTGATGTCATTGAGGAAAACCAAACGGGAAATAAACTATACGAAGACGTTATGAAAAAAGCGGAAGAAATACTGGAACGAATCGCCCGCAAAATTGTTCCGGAAATCGCGGAGAGAATGATCAGGGAAGAAATTGAAAAAATAAAAAAAGGGAGTTCCGAATAGAATCGTTGATCAGCTTATGAATGAGTTTAAGGCCATAATTTTATGGATCATTGTCCTGGCAATCGTCAGCGGATGTGCTGAACATTCGCAAAATCTTATCCCGAAAAATGAAAAAGATAAAATGAGCGTCAAGGCCGTCGCCATTCTTCCAATTGATGCAATCAATGCCGATTATCGAGATGTTCAACTCTTGCGAACCAGAATTTCCGAAGAGATGTTTTTTAAAGGCTATCCCAAAATAGCACTGGAAGAAATAGATGCCCGGATAGGCTCCTTAAAGGAAAGCATCCGAGAAGGAAAAACACCGCAAACAGTTTCAGACATTTTGAAAAATTCACTCAACGCCGACGCGTCAATGTATTGCACGCTTAAAAAAGAAAGTGAATTCATGTTGATTTACGCACCGGTCAGTATCACAGTGAACTGTGAATTAAGGAATACGAATACGAACGAAGTCGTCTGGAAAGCTCAAACAAAATCCGTCAAAAGAAATTTTGATTTTACCAGAAGGCGACTGGAAAAAAAATCGATGGAAGGCCTTGAATCGCTTATCGATGAAGCTTCAAATAAAGTTCTTGAGACTCTTCCCGATGGACCAAACCTCGTTAACTAAGGGTTACATATTAAAATTTAAACACGGCAGACAAAGATTGATACGTTATTCACCATGAACATTCCTAATTTTTTATCGTTATTGCGAATTATTCTCGTTCCCGTCATTGTCATATTTCTCATCCAGAATGAATATGCCAAGGCGTTAATTGCCTTTTTTGTTGCCGGTCTTACGGATGCACTGGATGGTGCTCTGGCCCGGCTCCTGAAAAAACAGACGGAGCTGGGAGCATTTCTGGATCCTCTGGCAGACAAGATCCTTTTGTCCACCAGCTTTATATCTCTGTCAATTTTCGGTCTGATACCCGGATGGTTGACGGTGATTGTTATCAGCCGTGATTTGATTATCCTTATCGGCATCATCACATTAACCATGCTGTCCGTAACCTATGAAATTAAACCGGTTTTCGTCAGTAAAATCACTACGGCTCTGCAAATAGGAACGGTTTTTATTTCCTTATCTTTAAAGATATTTGCTTATAATGAAATCAGCTACGATTTGATCAAAATTCTTTTCTGGTTAACCGCTTTTTTCACAGTGATATCCGGTTTGGTTTATATATTAAAAGGCATAAAGTTTTTGAATCGCACCCCTGAAAAATAAGCTAATATATAAGATATTTAGCTTGACATGGATTCGGTTTACTGCTATTTACGCACCGTTAAAAATATTGGTGATTTTCGTAGGCAAGTAGCTCAGGGGGAGAGCGCCATCCTGACGCGGTGGATGTCCAGGGTTCAAATCCCTGCTTGCCTACCATTTTTTAATAAAAAGAATGTCTTGATTATATAACGAAAGGGCATCAGCAAGACAGTGATGCCCTTTTCAAATGAAGTTGATATGAGTGATTAAGTTATGGATATAAAGATTGTTTTCCCTGACAATAAAGAAATTTCCTTCAAAAAGGGAATTACCGCCGCCGAGGCTGTCCAAACATGGAAAAAGGAAACTCTGACCTATACCGTGGCGGTTAAAATCAACAACAAACCGTCGGACTTAAGCTGTCCGGTAAATGAAGATTCGAAAATTGATTTAATCGATATCTCCTCCGGCGAAGGACTGTCCATTTTGCGTCACAGCATATCTCACGTTATGGCTCAGGCGGTTCAGGAAGTGTTTCCCGGCGCCAAGGTCAGTATCGGTCCTTCGATCGAAGACGGATTCTATTATGATTTCGAATACAAAGAAACGTTTACCATCGATGATTTTGCAGAAATTGAAAAGCGAATGAAAGCAATTATCAGAGCCGATCATCGTTTCATCAGAGAAGAAATGCCGCGCGAGGCAGCAGCAAAATTATTCAAGGACAGAGGCGAAAATTACAAGGTTGAATTAATAAATGATCTGCCTGACGAGATTAAAGAAGTCAGCATTTATAAACAGGGTACCTATATTGATTTGTGCCGGGGACCGCACATTCCCTCAACCGGAATGATCAAAGCCTTCAAGCTTCTCAATGTAGCGGGAGCATACTGGCGCGGCAATGAGAATAATCCCATGCTGCAACGCATTTACGGAACCGGTTTTGCTACGGAAAGCGAACTTCATGATTATTTAACCCTGCTGGAAGAAGCCAAAAAGCGGGATCATCGCCGTTTGGGAAGAGAACTTGATCTATTTCAGGTTAATGAAGAAGCCGGAGCAGGTCTCGTTATTTTTCATCCCAAAGGCATGCTGTTGCGTTACCTGATCGAAGAATGGGAAAGAAAAGAACATTTGAAACGCGGATATGATATGGTGATGGGGCCGCAGATTCTTAAGGTTGATCTTTGGAAAAAATCCGGTCATTTTGACCATTATCGTGACAACATGTATTTCACTGAAGTGGACGAGCAGACTTACGGCATCAAGCCCATGAACTGTCTTTCACACATGTTGATTTATAAATCAAAAATCAGAAGTTATCGTGATTTGCCGTTGCGCTATTTCGAGCTGGGCACGGTTCACCGCCATGAAAAAACCGGCGTTCTGCATGGACTGATGAGAGTACGGCAATTTACCCAGGATGATGCGCATATTCTCTGCACGCCCGAACAATTGAATGCTGAAATACGCGCTATTGCCGATTTCGTCAATTACGCCATGGGAATTTTCGGATTCGAATACGAAGTGGAATTAAGCACCAGACCGGATAAATCCATCGGATCCGATGCGGACTGGAACTTGGCAACCACCGCCCTGGAAAATGCGCTTAAGGATAATAACATCCATTATGAAGTCAACGAAGGCGATGGAGCTTTCTATGGCCCGAAAATAGATTTTAAGCTAAAAGATGCCCTGAAAAGGAAATGGCAGTGCGCCACCATTCAATGCGATTTTACGCTGCCGGAACGATTCGATTTGAGTTATATCGGCGCGGATGGGGAAAAACACCGGCCTGTCATGCTGCACAGGGTTATTCTCGGTGCAATAGAGCGTTTTATGGGTGTGCTGATCGAACATTATGCGGGTGCATTTCCCGTCTGGCTGTCGCCGATTCAGTGTATGCTGCTGACAGTGACAGACAAACACATTCCCTACGCTCAAACGGTTCACGACCGATTGATCGAGGCCGGCATTCGATCCGAAAGATATTTCGACAATGAGAAACTGGGGTATAAAATTCGTCAGGCGCAGATGCAAAAAATTCCTTATATGCTGGTGATCGGCGACAAGGAAGTCGACGCGGCCGCCGTTGCTCCGCGGTCACGTGATGGACAGAATCTGGGATCCATGCCGGTTGATGCGTTTATCAGCCTGATTAAAGAAAAATGCGAAAAGAAACTGTAGAAATATTTTTTCAATAAACCATGTTCAGGAGGTGACATATAGTAAAGGATCTTAGAATCAACAGAGAAATAAAATCCGCCAACGTGAGGGTAATCAGCGATGATGGGAAACAACTCGGTGTCTTGACGCTGGAAGAAGCTCTGGCCAAGGCGGAAGAGGTTGGGTTTGATTTGGTGGAAGTATCATCCTCCGGCGATACGCCTGTTTGTAAGATCATGGATTACGGGAAGTATCGTTACAAGCAGAACAAAAAGATGCATGATGCCAGGAAGAGTCAAACCATCATACAGGTTAAAGAGATTAAATTGAAACCCAAAACGGAAGATCATGATGTGCAGGTAAAAATGAAACATATCAAAAAATTTCTCGGCAATCATGACAAGGTGAAGGTTTCAATGATGTTCAGGGGCAGAGAAATTGCTTTTACGGACATCGGCAGAAAGTTGATGGAAAAAATTAGAAACGAGCTGGCCAATGATTGTATTATTGATCAGGAGCCCCGTTTGGAAGGTCGCAACATGGTGATGATTTTGTCACCTAAAAAACAATAATCCCAGAAAGGTAAACGCATGCCAAAAGTAAAAACACACCGAGGAGCTGCAAAACGTTTTTCGCTGACCGCAAAAGGCAAGGTGAAGCGCAGCAAGGCTTTTGCCAGTCATATCCTCACGAAGAAAACGACAAAGAGAAAGAGGACGTTAAGGAAATCAACCGTAGTCGATTCGGCAAATTATAAGGCCATCAAGAAACTGATTCCTTATTTATAATTTATTTGGAATAAAAGTCACATTTGTAATTTAGGAGAAAAGAAAAATGTCCAGGATAAAAAGGAGCGTCAACGCTCGTAAAAGAAGAAGAAAGGTGCTGAAACTGGCGAAAGGTTTCTTTGGCGCCCGCAGCCGGTTGCTGAGAACGGCCACTGAAGCGGTAAACAAGGCAATGAAATACGCGTATCGCGACCGCCGGGCAAGAAAAAGAGAATTTCGTCAATTGTGGATCGCACGCATTAGTGCTGCGGCCGGCATGAACAGCATTACCTACAGCCGCCTGATTGACGGTATGAAAAAATCCGGAATCGAGCTGGATCGGAAGATTCTTGCGGAACTGGCCATCAATGATCCGCAGGCTTTTGCGCAGGTTGTGACCATTGCTAAAGGCAAGTAGTTTTCATGATAAACAGGCTTCAACAACTGGAAAAAGATGCTCTGGCTGAAATAAATTCAGCAGTAACTGAAGAGCATTTTTTGAATATTAAAACCAAATATCTTGGCAGAAAAGGGCTGTTAACCGGCCTTTTGCGCAATATAGCGCAAGTTCCCGATGATGAAAAGCCGGTGTTCGGCAAGTTGTGCAATGAGTTAAAAAACGCACTGACCGTCAAGATTGATGAAGCAGTTCAGCAATACGCAAAACGAAATAAAGAAGAAATTTTAGCAAAAGAAAAAATTGATGTTACGCTGCCGGGAAGTTCCGTTAAATGCGGGCGAGTTCATCCTGTTCTTCAGATCCGGAGGGAAATCTGTTCTTTTTTTTCATCCTTCGGTTTTTCTATTGTGGAAGGACCGGAGATAGAGCTGGACTACTATAATTTTGAGGCCCTCAATATTCCCAAGGACCATCCGGCCCGTGACATGCAGGATACGTTCTATATTGACGGCAACATCGTTTTAAGAACACACACCTCGCCCGTTCAGGTCCGGGTGATGGAAAAAGTCAGACCTCCTCTGCGGATTTTATCACCGGGAAAGGTTTACCGTCCCGACTCTGACGTATCACATACTCCGATGTTTCATCAAATTGAAGGCCTCCTGGTTGACAAGGGTGTCACATTCGGCGATCTCAAGGGAATCCTGACGGCATTTCTTAAAAAGATTTTTGGACGTTCAACCACCTTGCGTTTTCGTCCAAGTTTCTTTCCTTTCACGGAGCCTTCGGCTGAAGTGGATATCCGCTGTGTCATATGCAATGGAAAGGGTTGCCGGGTATGCGGTCAAAGCGGCTGGCTGGAAATTCTCGGCTCGGGCATGGTGGATCCGGCCGTTTTCCAGAATGTAAACTACGATTATGAAGAATATACCGGCTTTGCTTTCGGCCTCGGTCTGGAACGCATTGCCATGTTGAAGTATGGCATCTCCGACATTCGTTTATTCTTTGAAAACGACATCAGATTCCTCAAACAATTTTAGGAGACTGCTTTCTTTATGCTGGTCAGTATCAAATGGCTTAAAGATTATATTGATGTGGAATTAACGGCTGAAGAACTAGCCGACAAACTGACTATGGCCGGGCTTGAAGTCGACGAGATTAAAACCATTCGTCCTCAATTCATCGGCGTTGTCACGGCAAAAATCCTCTCGGTCAAGCCTCATCCTTCCGCGGACAAACTTTCTCTCTGTGAGGTCACCGACGGAACGGAAACGTATCCGATCGTCTGCGGCGCAAAGAATATTGCGCCGGGGAATATTGTTCCTTTGGCCAGAGTCGGTGCTGTCATTCCGGGAGGCTATACCATCAAATCCTCTATTCTGCGCGGTGAAAAATCAGACGGCATGCTTTGTTCCGAGGCGGAACTTGAAATCGGCAGCGATGAGTCAGGTATTATGCAATTATCTTCCGATATACCGATCGGCCTTCCTCTGGAGCAGGCGTTAAATATTGAAGACATTGTGTTAGATGTCAACGTAACGCCCAACCGTTCCGATTGTTTGAGCATGATCGGCATAGCCAGAGAGGTCGCGGCTATAACCGGAAAAAAAATGAAGCTGCCGACCGTGAAAATCAGAGAAAAAGCAGAAGACATTCATTCGCTGACTTCTGTTGAAATAATCGATTCCGATCTTTGTCCCCGTTATACGGCACGAGTCATAAAAAATGTTAACA
This sequence comes from Deltaproteobacteria bacterium, assembly GCA_019136325.1. The sequence goes on along the minus strand of JAGVUJ010000242.1, from coordinate 13,013 downwards.
TAGGATCTTCTCCCTTGTGGATGAAAGTACGGCTGGAAGCGGCAGGGTTGCGAGCCATCAATAATATTGTTGATGTCACCAATTTTGTCATGCTGGAGATGGGACAGCCGTTGCACGCCTTTGACTTCCGCTATCTGGAAGAAGGAAGAATTGTTGTCCGTAAATCAAGGGAAAACGAAGAATTTATTTCGCTGGACGGCAAAAGCAGAGTCTTGCCGGCCGATACATTATTAATATGCGACGGTGTCAAGCCGGTCGCCATCGGTGGAATCATGGGCGGTCTCAATTCCGAGGTTAAAGAAGACACCCGGATGATTCTTCTGGAAAGCGCGTATTTCAATCCGCCATCCATCCGTCGCTCCGCCCGCAAACTGGCCATGCCGACTGACGCCGCTTTCCGTTTTGAAAGAGGCATTGATCCCGAAGGTGTCGTCAGAGCGCTTAATCGGGCAGCGCAACTCATTGCAGACCTTTCCAAAGGCTCTGTTTGTAAGAATTATATTGATGAGTATCCACGGAAAATTTCCCCCATCAAGGACATTCCTTTAAGAATGAAAAGAATCCATCAGATCATCGGTACAAATATTGAAGCAAAGGATGTAGTTCGGATACTGCGTGGAATCGATATGATTGTAAAGCCGGGAGGGAAGGGACGATATTGCGTTACACCGCCGACATGTCGCGTCGATATTTCCAGAGAAGTGGATCTTATTGAAGAAATCGCCCGACTTTACGGTTATGACCGCGTACCGGTGACTCTACCTGACGTATCCGTAACAGAAATGGAAATTATTCCTCGTCTTGACCTGGAAGAAAAAATTCGTCAATTGCTTATCGGCGACGGGTTTACAGAGATTATCAACTACAGTTTTGGCACACCGCAGGCGGCGGACATGCTTTCTTTACCTGATCATGACGAAAGACGTAATTTTGTCAGGATTAAAAATCCGCTGGGAGAGGACCTCTCCGCCATGCGGACTACCATGGTTTATGGTTTGCTTGATGCGGCAAAAAGAAACGCCAACAATGGTTCTTTTGATTTAAAAATGTTTGAAATCGGCAGAATTTTCTTGCATCGCCGGGACGGGGAACTGCCGGAAGAAAGAAACATGCTGGCAGGTCTCATCATGGGGAAAATCACGGATGATCTCTGGAACTCCGGTAAAATGGTTGATTTTTACACGTTAAAAGGCAGCCTGGAAAATATTTCTCATGATTTGAAAATTACAAATTGCCACTATATTGCCACAATGGATGAATATTTCCTTCATCCCGGGAAGGCCTGTAAAATTCTTTTCAAGGACAGGCAAATTGGTGTGGCAGGCGAAATTCATCCGGATGTTCTCGAAAGAATAGATTCTAAAAATAATATCTATGTATTTGAAATTAATCTTGATATTTTATGCGATATTTACAGGGGCAGCAAAGTTTTCTATCAGGAATTATCGAAATATCCTGCGGTGACGCGTGATGCGGCTTTCGTTGTTTCCGAACGGATGGAAGCTGATAAAATGATCAATATTGTCTGGCAACAGAAGGAAGATTTGCTTGAAAATGTTAGCGTTTTTGATATATATACAGGAAAAGGAATTCCGGAAGGCACAAAAAGTCTGGGATTGCGATTTTCTTACCGCGCCACCGATAAAACATTAACTGATGAAGAAGCCAGCACTGTTCATGAAAGAATTGTGCAAAAGACCGTCAGTTTGACAGGTGCAAAATTAAGATCATAAAATTCATAAAGTTAAAATGGAGGTAAAAAATGACGAAAATTGATATCATTCAGAACGTTCATGAAAAGCTCGGTTTTTCCAAAAAAGATTCCTCAGACATCGTCGAATCCGTTTTTGACATTATCAAAGATTGTCTGGCCAAAGGTGAAAGAGTAAAAATTTCCGGCTTCGGTAATTTTCTGGTCAAGGAAAAAAGAGCGCGCCGCGGACGTAATCCTCAGACCGGACAGGAAATATCCATTACGGCCAGGAGAGTGCTTACATTCAAATCCTCTCAGGTACTGCGTAAAGCCCTGAATTAAATTTCAACATTCAAGCGCGCGTTTTCATGCTCTGAACAATGTTTTAAGGCTCAGGTTCCGCCGCTTGATTCAGTCTAAGAGATTTGGGGACGTTTATGGAAACGATAATTCCCGACAAGGCTTATTTCCGCATTGGCGAGGTCAGTAAAATTCTCAATGTGGAACCTTACGTCATCAGATACTGGGAGACCGAATTCAAGACGGTCAATCCCGTACGGACAAAAACTGCACAACGATTATACAGAAAAAAAGACGTGCAGGAATTGTTAACCATCAAAAATCTGCTTTACGCTCAACGTTTCACCATTGATGGTGCGAAAAAGCAGCTTCATAAAATGCGTAATAATGAAGAACCCGAAGAAAAAAGCGGGGAAAAACAAAAACTTTTTTTGATGCGCATCAGGCAGGAATTGCGGCAAATCAGAGAACTTGTCAGTTAATAAAAAAGCCAGTTTAAGAAAGCTGGCTTTTTTATTAACATATATAAATATTATTATGCTTTCTTGCTTGCTCGCTTGGAAGCCTTGAGCGGATTGATTTTCTGAGCTTCTTTGATTTCCAGTTTGACATGAGTGGCGGTCGGACACCGTCCGCTCATCCATTTCCCGGCCGGATCAGGATAAACCTTGCAATATTTGCTTGATTCGTACTCCAATATTTTCCCGCAACCCTCGCATTTGTCAATGACAACCTGACAACTGCCGTTCACAAAGCCACAACCGTTTTTGGACATAAAAGCGCAATCAAATCCAGCTTTAACCGTCTTGCAAATCATTTAAATAACCCCCTTGTATGATTCTGTTTTTTAGACGTTACAGGAAATGAAAGTTTTACAACGATATTCCACAAACGCCTCTGTATTTTTAAACCGGCGTGTCCTTAACAACAAAAATTATGCCTGTCAAGAAAAATGAATTTTTTTAAATAAAAATGATTTAACCGTTTTTCATAGAAAAAACTTGAATCAGAAACGATTTATTGTTAAAGAAAGCAAAGTTTGTTTACGGAATAGCCAATGCGAGCCGTTATTCAAAGAGTAGATCGCGCCTGCGTCACCATTAATCATCAGGAATTATCATCCATCAAAGAAGGAATTCTTGTTTTATTAGGTGTGGAGAAAGAAGACACCGAAGCAGACGCCGATTACATTCTGGAGAAAGCTGTCAACCTCCGTATTTTCGAGGATGAGCAGAACAAGATGAATCGTTCTCTTCTGGATACTGGAGGGGCCATGCTGGTTGTTTCCCAGTTTACACTGTTGGGAAATTGCGTGAAGGGAAGACGTCCATCATTTACCGCTGCAGAAGAACCGGATAAAGCCAACAAACTTTACGAATATTTTGTAGCCAAAGCAAAGGAAAAGATATCTGATCTGGTCACCGGAAAATTTCAGGCAATGATGAGAATCGAACTTATCAACAATGGTCCGGTTACCCTATTACTGGACAGTAGAAAATATTTTTAAAAAAGATGGAAAGTTTTGATATAAAGATAGACAAAGACGGTGTGTGGTATTATAAAGGCGCACACATGTTTCGCAAGGAAATTCTGCACATCTTCTACGAACATCTGCAAATGGATGAATGTGGCAGATACCTCATTGAACTCGGACCGGAACGCAGTTATCTCGATGTTGAAGATACGGTGTTTGTTGTATCAGCTGTTTATAAAACTGAAAATCCCCTCAACGGCCGGGAACAGATTGAAATTGTGCTCAACGATGATTCCTGCGAGATACTGGAGATGAACACTCTCAGCGAAGGTCCGGATAATGTCCTTTATTGCCGGGTGAAAGAAGGGAAATTCGTCGCCCGTTTTTCCCGCAAAAGTTATTATCAGCTTGCTGAATTTATCGAAGCGTCGGACAGCGGCGACTGCTTTTTTATAAATTTAAACGGAGACAAATATTACATTGCCGGCGTTCAGGTTGTCGGGGCCCCATCGACCGATTCCGGAAAATAGAATCGGCAAGCTGCAGGCTGCTGAAGGTTTATCCGGCTAATATGCACGTATTCCAACATGATCATTGATAAGAAAAACGGAGGCAAAAATGCTCGATGACACAATAAAAGAATCGTTAACGTTTGATGATGTGCTGCTGGTTCCGGCAGATTCCAATGTTTTGCCAAAAGATGTCGATACATCCACATCGCTGACCCAAAATATATCCCTGAGAATTCCGATCGTTTCCGCCGCCATGGATACGGTCACCGAATCGCGCACCGCAATTTGCATGGCTCAGGAAGGCGGCATCGGCATCATTCATCGCAATATGAGCATCGAGCAACAGGCGATTGAAGTGGATAAAGTAAAAAAATCGGAAAGCGGAATGATCGTCGATCCCATCACGATCGAACCGGACCGGAAAGTCAGCGACGCCTTAAAATTAATGGACCAGTACTCGATTTCCGGAGTGCCGGTCGTTAAGAGAGGCAAGCTGGTGGGCATTCTGACCAACCGTGATCTCCGGTTTGAAGAAAATCTGGATCAGCCGGTATCTAATGTAATGACCAAAAAAAATCTTGTTACCGTGTCTTCCAACATTTCTCTGGAGAAATCCAAGAAACTACTTCACGAACACAGAATCGAGAAGCTGCTGGTTGTTGATGATGAATACCGGCTCAAAGGACTGATCACGATCAAGGATATCGAAAAAATAAGAAAGTATCCCAACGCCTGCAAGGATTCACTGGGCAGATTAAGAGTGGGAGCCGCCGTCGGGATTATTGACCGGGAAGCCCGAGTTGAAGCGTTGCTGGCCGCCGGCGCGGATGTCATCGCGATCGATACATCGCACGGACACTCCGCAGGCGTTATCAGAGCCGTCAAGGCGACAAAATCCAGTTTCCCCAAATGTGAGTTGATTGCCGGAAATGTGGCAACAGCCGAAGGCGCAAAAGCGCTGATCGATGCCGGCGTGGATGCCATCAAAGTCGGTGTGGGGCCGGGATCTATCTGCACCACACGCATCATTGCCGGAGTCGGCGTCGCCCAGATTTCCGCAATCAGAGACACGTTCAAAATCGCAGCCAAGAAAGGCATTCCCGTTGTTGCCGACGGAGGAATAAAATATTCCGGCGATATTGTAAAAGCCATCGGTGCGGGAGCCAGCTGCGTCATGATCGGCGGTTTGTTTGCGGGCACGGAAGAAAGCCCCGGAGAAACTATTTTATTTCAGGGACGCAGTTATAAAGTCTACCGCGGCATGGGCTCGCTGGAAGCCATGAAAATGGGCAGTCGGGATCGTTACTATCAGGATGACATTGAAGGGCCGGCAAAAGTCGTTCCTGAAGGAATCGAAGGCCGGGTTCCTTTCCGGGGATCACTTTCCGCAAGTATTCTTCAGCTCATCGGCGGGCTTAAAGCCGGCATGGGTTACGTCGGTTGTAAAACCATTCCGGAAATGATTAAGAAAGCCAGCTTTGTTAAAATAACGCAGGCGGGACTGAGAGAAAGCCACGTTCACGACGTCATCATCACCAAGGAAGCCCCCAATTACTGGCTGGATTAAAAACATTTCTTCTCTGATTTTTTTTATATCTTCTAAGTGTAATTATGAAACACTCTGATTTTGTGCATCTTCATCTTCATACTCAATACAGCCTTCTGGACGGCATGATTCGTTTGGATGATGTCTTCAAAAAGGCGCGTCAATTCAAAATGCCGGCCGTCGCCATCACGGATCACGGAAATATGTATGGAGCGGTTGATTTCCATAAACAGGCTTTTGATCACGGCATAAAGCCGATCATCGGATCTGAATTGTATGTGGCACCGAACCGGCTGACGGACAGAACCGCCGGCGAAACATCATCCCGGCACCTAATCGTTCTGGTGAAGAACCTGCAGGGTTATAAAAATCTGATGAAGCTGACAACAACCGCTTTTCTAAAAGGTTTTTATTATCGCCCGCGCGTGGATAAAGAACTTTTGAATGAATGTCACGACGGGCTTATTGCCTCCAGCGCGTGTTTGCAAGGCGAAATCGCCGGCTTAATTCTTCAGGGTAATATGGAAGGAGCCAAAAATGCCGCCCGTCAATATCTGAAGATTTTCGGCGAGGGAAATTTCTATCTCGAGATCATGGAAAACGGCATTCCGGAACAAAAAATTGCCAACGCCGGACTCATCGAAATCAGCAAAGATCTGTCCATTCCTCTGATCGCGACCAATGACTGCCATTATCTGGAACGTGAACATGCCGAGGCCCATGACGTATTGCTTTGCATTCAAACCGGTAAAACCATCAAAGACACCAACCGAATGAGCTTGAGCACGGATCAGTTTTATTTTCGCTCTTCCGAAGAAATGCACCAGCTTTTCGCTGACACACCGGACGCATTGTCGAACACTGTAAGCATTGCCGAAAAATGCAATTTTTCGCTGGAAAAAGGAAAATTCTTTCTGCCGAATTTTGAAGTCAAAAATCCGGAAGAGACACTCAATGAGTATCTGGAGAGAAAGGCGAGGGAAGGGCTGGAAAAAATTTTCCCCGTCATTTTAAAAAATAACAAAGGCGATGAAGATTCCATCAGAGAAAAGTACAGGAAACGACTAAATGAGGAACTGGAAATTATCAAGGACATGGGATTTGCGGGATATTTTCTGATTGTTTCCGATTTTGTCAAACACGCCAAACACAACGATATTCCTGTCGGCCCCGGAAGAGGTTCAGCCCCGGGAAGCCTCGTGGCCTACGCAATCAGAATCACCAACATTGATCCGATCCGTTATAATCTGTTTTTTGAAAGATTTCTGAATCCCAGCCGCAGAACCATGCCGGATATTGATATTGATTTTTGTCCGGAGGGAAGGGACGACGTCATCAGATACGTTACGGATAAATACGGGCAGGACAAGGTCTCTCAAATCATCACCTTCGGGAAAATGCAGGCCAAAGGCGTGATCCGCGACGTGGGACGAGCACTGGACATTCCCTACAGTGAAGCCGACAGGATTGCGAAATTAATTCCCGGTATGCCCCTTAACATCACTCTTGATGAAGCTATTAAACTGGAACCTCGTCTTGCTGAAGAAGAAAAAAATAACCCGACCGTAGCCAAGCTTTTATCGTTATCCAGGATACTGGAAGGATTAAACCGCCATTCGTCGACTCATGCCGCGGGCGTTGTCATATCCGATGTCCCTCTTGTGGAAAGAGTTCCTCTGTGTTCATCGAAAGATGACGTGGTGTCTCAGTATTCCATGAACGATATCCAGGAAGTCGGTTTGACGAAGTTTGACTTTCTCGGGCTTAAGACCCTGACCGTTATTAAGAATACACTTAAATTTATCAAAGAATCCAAAGGCCTTGAAATAGATATAGACACCCTTCCTCTCAATGATAAAAAAACATACGAGCTTTTCATGAGAGGGGAAACAGACGGTATTTTCCAGATGGAAAGTACCGGTATGACGGATGTCGCTGTCAAGCTGAAACCTGATTGCATTGAAGACATTATCGCCCTGATAGCGCTTTATCGTCCCGGCCCGATGAAAATGGTGCCGGAATTTACCTCGCGTAAACAGGGCGAAACAAAGATTTCCTACGAACTGCCTCAATTGGAAGAAATCCTGAGGGAAACTTACGGTATTATTCTTTACCAGGAACAGGTCATGCAGATCGCCAGCGCCATTGCCGGTTACAGCATGGCGGAAGCAGATACGCTGCGCAAAGTCATGAGTAAGAAAAAAGCGGCGGAAATGGAAAAGGAAAAGCCCAAGTTTCTTGACGGAGCGCTGAAAAGAAAAATCAATGAAGCAAAGGCAAAAAAAATATGGGAACAGATGGAAACCTTCGCTTCATATGGATTCAACAAATCCCACAGCACGGCTTATGCAATTATCGCTTATCAGACAGCCTATCTCAAAGCCCATTATCCTGTAGAATTCATGGCGGCGCTGCTGACCAGTGAAAAAGACAATCGCGATAAAATAATCAAGCACATGAATGCCTGCAAGGAAATGGGAATCAATGTCTTGCCGCCGGATATCAATGAATCGGAAATGGACTTCGCCGTTTCCGGAGAAAATATCCGCTTTGGACTGGCGGCGATCAAGAATGTTGGCGTAGCCGCCATTGATTCAATCATTTCCGTCCGTCAGGAGGGCAAATTTAATTCCTTCATAGATTTTTTAAGCCGTGTCGATTTACGACGGGTTAATAAAAGGGTTATTGAAAGTTTGATCAAATGCGGTGCTTTCGATTCACTCGGATACAAACGCAGCCAGCTTACTGAATATTATGAACAGGCCATGGAAGAAGTTCAGCGCAGCCAGAAAGAAAAACAAAGCAATCAGTCAAGCTTTTTTGATCAGCTTGAATCCGATTCCTCATCCGGAGAAAACGGAGCGCTGTCTTATCAGATTCCGGAAATGCCCGAATGGGATCATAAGAAATTGCTTTCCATTGAAAGAGAAGCTTTGGGATTTTACATCACAGGGCATCCCTTGCTTCGTTTCGCCGACCGCCTCAAATTGGCTACGGATGCCGATTCGGGAAATTTAACGTCCAGAAGAGACAAGGAAAACGTAACGGTAGCCGGTGTGGTCAGCGCAATCAATGAGCGGAAAACCAAAAGAAACGATACGATGTGTTACATAACCCTTGAAGATTTGCATGGATCGATAAATACTTTATTTTTCAGCGACTTATATAAAAAATATTATAATATTCTTCACGAAGATGAACCAATTGTTATTAAAGGAACACTTGATATATCCGGCGGTGAAGAAAGTCAGAAAATCACGCTAATAGCCCAGGAGGTAACTCCTCTGGCCATAGCTTTGGAAAATCCTTATAAACAGGTCCGTTTTATGGTTGATGCCAGCAAGATATCGACTGAAAATATCTCTACACTGATATCTTCCATTAAGAAATTCCACGGTAAATACGAAGGTTACATGCACATACTGAACGGAAAAAGCGAAACCATTGTTTACCTCGGCGATGAACTTCGTTTGGATATCAATGATAAACTGAAAAAAGAAGCGGACAGTATACTGGGGCAGGGCGCCACAATTTACAATTGAAGTTTTTTATTGATGATATATCTCAAGCATGAAGCATTATGAAGAAAGAACATATAGGTCATTAATTAATAAGGATAATCTTCTTTCTTATAACGTAAGCATAGCCGAGAGTGATTTATTAATCAGCTCCGATGCGAATCTTTCCCGGGAAGCTCTTCAATCTCTTGCCAAACACCGTCATTATTTGGAAACCTATATCAGAAACCATCCTGATTTCCGAACGTCTTTGTTGCCGTTAGCTGAAGATGATTTCGCACCACCTATAATTAAAGACATGCTTTCTCAGGCTAAAATTTGCGGGGTAGGTCCGATGGCGGGCGTTGCCGGAGCTGTCTCTAAATTTGTCGGTCATGATCTCCTGAAACTCACAGAAAACCTTATTATCGAAAATGGCGGTGACATTTTCTTAAAATCCAATACAGCGTTGACGGTATCAGTCTATGCCGGAGATTCTCCCTTAAGTTATAAAATTAACTTCAAGGTAAGACCTGATGATACACCTTTGGGAGTGTGCACGTCATCGGCAACAGTGGGGCCGTCAATCAGCTTTGGAAAAGCCGATGCTGTATGTGTCCTTTCACCTTCAGCAACATTAGCTGATGCAGCTGCTTCCGCTATCGGCAATACCGTAAAAAGCAAAATAGATATAACAAAATCTCTGGATTACGGAATGAAAATTCCAGGAGTCAGTGGAATTATCATTATTATCGGCTCTGATATGGGCGTGATTGGTAATGTCGAACTTGTTTGAAATTCTGTCGAATATAAATCAGGGCACTAAATTGTAATAGCAGCAAAATTGTCTTTTGAACTGCTATCAGAATTCATAGTTACCTGCGTGTTATGTTTACATAACATATCTTATAGGACATTGCGTTGAATTTATAAATCAAACACCTAATGCCTTAAAACCAATTTATGTCGTTGATATAATGATTGTTATTATTAGATACCGTCATCCGCCAATTGCTGAATAAGTTTTATCTGGCGATCGGATAATTTTCTGGGCACTTCAATATTAATCTTGACGTATTGGTCACCCTTGGCGGTTCCTTTAAATCCAGGAACTCCATATCCCTTCATCCTTATTTTTGTATTGTTCTGTGTTCCCGGGGCGATTTTTAATCTCTTGGTGGTTCCATCAAGTGTTGGGATGTCAACGGTCGTACCCAAAGCGGCTTGAGTGAATTTAATCGTTTTTTCAATATACAGGTCATTTCCGTCACGGGCGAATATCGGATGCGGCAAGACATTTATATTTAAATATAAATCACCATTTGGAGCTCCGTTATATCCGGATAGCCCCTTGCCGGGCAACCTGAGTTTTTTACCGGAGCTTATACCGGCAGGTATCTTGACATTAATATCTTCAATGCGGTTTTCCAGTTGAAAGGAAATTTTTTTGTCGACGCCAAATACGGACTCTTCTAATGTAATGGATAAGTTGTATTCCGCATCCTGGCCTTTTTGGGGTTGATTCGCGTAATGCCTGCCGCCACCCATGCCGCCGAATATCCCGGCAAAGGGATCATCATAATCGTCCCCGCCTGCCCTTCTGGATGTTCTGAATGTTGTCCTGCCCCCGCGTGCGCCGCTAAAACCGAAACTCCGCAATATTTCATCCAGATCGAAATTACGGAAAATATCTTCCTGAGAGTATTGCTGTCGGAACCGGTCTGCAGAGCCAAACTGATCGTATTGCTGTCGCTTTTCCGTATCGCTCAAAACAGCGTAAGCTTCACTGATCTTTTTAAACTTTTCTTCGGCTGTTTTGTTATTGGGATTTTTATCCGGATGCCATTTCAAGGCGAGCTTCCGATAAGCCTTCTTGATATCATCAGCCGAAGCTTTTTTGTCGACACCAAGAACCTGATAATAATCTTCCGCCATAAACTTATTATCCTTTATTTATTGATATCTAGCGATATTATTTTAAGCATTAATTCCCATTTGAAAAGCCTCTAAATTAATTTTTCTCAGCTTTTCCGGAAATGATTTTTTAATGACATTTTCCCAGATGGATTTATCGATGGTCATATGATTGGATAACGCGCCCAGAAGCACGACATTGGCTGTCCTGATGTTTCCTGCTTTTTTGGCCAGTTCCACCGCATTAAAGCTGATGACTCGGCCATAATTATTTCTTAAAAAACCGACTGCGTCAGACGGATACGGGATATCCCCCATGTTAACGGCTGGAGGATAAATTTCTTCCGTATTGACGATGATGGAAGCGTCTTTTCTGATATCTTTCAGATAACGTAGAGCTTCCATTTTTTCAAACGAGATCAGCGTTTGTATGCTTCCGGGCTCGGCCAGGGGAGAATAGACTTTTCTGCCGTAGCGAACATGACTGGTGACGCAACCACCCCGTTGCGCCATGCCATGGACTTCGCTTTTTTTAACATCAAAACCGGCTTCCATGATGACTTCACAAATAATATCGCTGGCCCGTAAAATGCCCTGCCCTCCGACACCGGCAAATAATATGCTTTTCACTTCATAATCAGACATTTATCTTATTTCTTTAACCCCCTTAAGTGGGATAAGTGCTTTAATTTGTTTTACTTAACAAAATCAAAAAACGTAATTTCTAACCTGTTAAATTAACTTATTGCTCCGAACTTGCATACCTGCGCACATAAACCGCAGCCGTTGCACAAAGTTGCATCAATAAAAGAAACGCCTTTACGCTTGGATCCCTCTTTGGTCACGCCCTTTTTCCAGGAAATCGGCGGACAGTTTAACCCGATGCATGCTCTGCACCCTTCGCATTTATCTTGATCGACTTTCAATGCTGGTTTTGGTTTGATATTGCTGCGTTTGAACAACGCGCAGGGTCTCTGTGCAATAATAACCGAAGGACCACTTTGGGCAAGTCCTTCCTTAATAGCATTACGAGTCTCTTCCTGGTTAATCGGATCAACAACTTTTATATTTTCAATACCTATAGACGAAACCAAATCTATTAATTTAACTTTTTTGGTCTCTTTTCCCATTAAAGTATAACCGGTTCCCGGATGTTCCTGCATACCGGTCATGGCCGTCGTGCTGTTATCCAGAATGATAATCAGGGCGTCGCTTTGATTGTAAGCCATATCCAATAGCGGAGTCATTCCGGAATGCAAAAAAGTGGAATCTCCGATCACGCCAACGACCTTGCCCTTCCCTTTTTCTTTCAGCGCCTTGCTCATCCCGTGCGCCATACCGATGCTTGCGCCCATGCAAATACAGGAATGTAATCCTTCCAGCGGTTTCATATAGGACAGTGTATAGCATCCGATATCACCGTGAACATAAACTTTATGTTTCTTAAGGGCATAAAAAAGACCGCGGTGCGGACAGCCGGGGCAAAGATTGGGAGGACGCGGCGCCAGATTTTCTTTGTACGGAGACATATTCGGGCTTGTATTTTTATCAATAGAAACCCTGATGACTCCCGGATCAAACTCATTGGTGTAGGGAAAGATTTCCTTCCCGACGACTTGAATCCCCATGGCTTTAATCTGATCTTCCAGAAACGGATCCAGTTCTTCGATCACATATATTTTTTTCACCTGAGAGGCAAAATCCCGAATCATTTTTTCCGGCAGAGGATAAACCATGCCCAGCTTCAGATAGGAATAATCGGGGAAGATTTCCTTCGCGTAATTATAAGGCATACCCGCGGTAATAATACCGGCAGCGGTATTATTTATTTCCATTTTGTTTTCAGAAAACGTCTCGGCAAAATCTCGGAGTGCCTTCTGGCGTTTTTCCACCTCCACCCGGCGCAACCTTGCGCAGTGCGGAACCATGACGTATTTTTCCGCATTAAAAAAGAAACCCGTTCTGTCCGGGCATAAATCGGGTTCGCCGATATCGACCACTGATTTGGAATGAGAAACACGGGTGGTCGAACGGAAAAAAACCGGCGTGTCGAACGTTGCACTGATTTCAAAGGCCA
>JAGVUJ010000005.1 GCA_019136325.1 Deltaproteobacteria bacterium | reverse complement strand
CCGGTCACGGAAAGGCCGTATTTGATTTCGTTGTCTTCAACGCTGTGCCCGCCAACCAGCAACACACCGGCTTCACGCATTTTATCCAAACCGCCGCGCAGGACGTCCCGCAATATGGATTTATCCATCGTCTTGATCGGGAAGCAGACAATATTCATGGCGGTCAGGGGTTTCGCGCCCATGGCGTAAATGTCATTGAGCGCGTTGACGGCGGCTATCTGGCCGAAGACGAAAGGATCGTCAACCGTGGGGGTAAAAAAATCAACCGTCTGCACCAGGGCCAGATCGGCGGAAATTTTATACACGCCCGCGTCTTCCGCATGCTCAAATCCGCTCAATAAATTGGGATCATGAACAAGCGGCAAATCGCGCATGATTTCCGACAGGTCGCCCGGACCGATCTTACAGGCTCAACCGGCGCTCTGCACGGTTTCGGTTAAGCGGATCACTTTTTTTTCTTCCATTTTTCCTCTTTTAATGGCCACGATATGCTACTTTTAAAACAAAAAATCTATTTTGAGATTATAAGGACAACCGTTTTGCCTGTCAATGTAATGTTTGGCGCAAATGGAGCGAGATGAAAATGTTTCTCGTTGCCGTCCGCCCGGTCATTTGCCCCTGACGCATCTACGATGCACGACTCATCGAAATTAATCGTACCTTTTGAGTTCAAATATTTTTTTATCCTGTTTGGAAACGATATGATAAAAGCGGTCCTGAGGAATATAAATGTAGGGGACATCGTCTTCGCGCCGGTAGAGGAAGTGAGACAAAATCATGCGATTAACCGCCTGATGACCGACAATCATAATATTACTGGCGTGCCGGTTCAGGAAAAAAGCCTTTTTGATTCCTTCCATAATGCGGGGTTTCATCAGCGCGTAACTTTCGCCATCCGGGTAAACATAATTGTATTTATCCGCACCTCTCTTTTTGAAGACCTGCGGGAGTTTTTTTTCGATATCTTCATAAGTCATTCTTTCGCAGATTCCCGCATTGATTTCATCAAATTCCTTAAGCGGAATAATCCGGCAGTCGTCCTGCTGCGAACCGATGAGTTTCGCCGTATGAATCGTTCTTTGTTTTGAACTGGTGAAAATATAAGAAATTTTCTTTTTCCTGAAAAAACGTCCCAGCGCGCTGGCCTGTTTGAGGCCTTTGGGGGTTAAAGAGGGATCTCCGCCGATTCTGCTTTCCACATTATATTCCGTCTGCGTATGGCGGATCAGGAAAAGATTTTTTACTTCATCCGTTACAAGATAGTCTCGCAAGCGTTCGTAATAGGGAATCACGTCGCTGTGTTTTTCATCAATAATCATTTTTTGCAGGGTGTCTATACGGATATAATTTCTTTCCACTTTCAACGGTGAGTAAATCATCCGATAATAATCAATTCGTTTTAGGAATTCTTTTGCCGCCCTGTCTTTGAGATGAACAAATTCAGGAAGTCTTATTTTTTCCTGAATGCTCATTTTCAGTATGTCGTCGTCATCGTTGACACACTCAATAAAGAAGAGATCATGATCATTGAGGTTTTTTTCAATTAAAACACGCCGCTCACGACCGGCGTTGGTCGCATCCAGAATCGCAATCTTCCCGTGGCCACGCAAGTATTTCTTTGCCCGATCCATATTCATTAAGGCGAATTTCTTTCTTAATTCCAGCGCGACGGTATTTTCCGGAGAATAAAATTCCGAGCTGGATGTTTCCAACTGGGGCAAATAAAGCCTGCGCAAATTGCCGTTGTTGAATATTCGCGTCGGGATGCCTTCCTTGAGAAAATAATCTCTCAGGCGTATGGCAAGAGTAGATTTCCCCCTCGCGGGAAGCCCCATTAAGACAATGTATAACTTTTCGTCACTCATATAATATTGTTTTTTATTCTCCTGTTAAAAGAAGTATAGGGTTATTAATTTTGTAAGTCAATCGGTGATATGGAGATGTTCAGCCCGCGACAGCCTGAGCCGGCGGGAAAATATTTTAAATTGATTTTTTGATCTAAATAAGTTTAAAAGTTTCAGGACAATAATAAAGGTTATCATTATGGGTATTGGCTATTACAGCACAAATCACAATTTAAAACATGTTACAGACATTGCTCCGTTTACCGGCAAGGTCTCTTTTAAGGAAGCTCTACTCAAGGGTCAGGCCCCCGATGAAGGCCTGTTTATGCCGGATACCATTCCGCAACTCTCTCTGAAAGATATTCAGA
>JAGVUJ010000136.1 GCA_019136325.1 Deltaproteobacteria bacterium | reverse complement strand
GAAATCTTTATTATGTTGGTTATTTTGGGAACGAGCATTTGGGTTTATTTCGACGCCCGCGCTCTGGGCGTGCGCAAGGGGTTGGTAACGGGTTTGGGAAATATGGGGCCGTGGTCCTGGTTTTTTGTCTGCCTGCTGCTGTGGATTATTGGTTTTCCCGCCTATCTCGCCATGCGGGGCAAGTACAAAGCGGCCAATCGGCAATCGGTTTAATTTTCAGAAGAATCATGGTTGCTGACCGGTGCCGATGTCGTACTTACGTTTCATGATCTGCCTGATGCTGAACCGGATATCATGACGATACTGTTTTTTACATTGTGAAGAGAAGTTTTCGGAGGGCCGTACAGGTGGTAACCAAAAAGATCGAAACAGTTGTTGAATATTGCCGGAATAGGATTCGACGGCGATTGAATTCAAGTATCTTGCCGGACGTACAGATACAGATTAGAAATTTTGAAGGACCGGATCGCGGCGGTCATTACAAAATCCGTCCAAATGCATGGAGCATTATAGAACCGGCTGAGTTCTGGTGTGAAACCGGCTACTTTAAAAAGATTGTCGGGCAGCTTCATAAAGAATATCCTCAGCTGCATAGGGATACCAATTGGCGGATTCCTCTGAAGCCTTCTCTGATTGAACCGATTATCAGTTTTGGCAGTTCGGCCATGAAAATCACGGGCGGTATTAACTGGATTGTTACGGGCGTGTTGAAGAACAAAGAGAAATACTGTGCCGTTATTGACGTGGAGGTGCGTCCGATGTTTAGGAAATGTGGACTGGCTAATCTCATGAAACATATGGAAATTGAATTGGCCAAGCGTGAGAAATGCGATTTCATTCAGACATGGCATTGGGCTGATAATCCGAATTTCAATGCCGCAATCGTTCCGAGTTTAAAAAGAGAATTTACTCTCTATCATGGACAGTCCCATGATGGCGATGCCTATGAAGATCGAGGGTATGTCCATTTGAGATATTACTTTGATGAAACAAAAAAACGAAGTGTACGAGTTAAAACGAAAGACGGTAAAGTATTTTCGAGTCCGGTCGATAATTATGCCATCATTGATTACCTGGAAGCTTGCCCGAATCGCTATCCCGGCAGAATGATCAACAATATTGAGGAATACGGCAAGTCAAAGTTGAAGGTAAGGAAGGTCAAGCACGGTGTGGAAAATGTCAGAAGAGATTCAGGCAGGCAACGGATATTCATTGCCGAAGGTGCGGCCGGATTTGAATATACAATGCAAAGAAATGCTTATCGAACCGGTGATACACTATCATTTTGTCCGGCTGTAAGGATCGAGTGTTGTGAAAAAAGCGATAAAAATCAATCTTACTTGAATCACGTCTTTGATAACATTTATGAGTTTCATTTCAAACCGATTTCCATGCTTCATTCTAAAGACCCGCTTATGCGTTCCGGCGAAGATTACATTCTGGAGGTATCAAAGGACTTACGTTTTTTTTATTCCACCATTCAACAGGATAAGGATAGGAGGTTCCGTTTGAAGATTGGCCACTGGTACAAAGGCTGCGGAGCTTTGTCTATTGGCAATCATCGCGACTCTATTTACGACAAGGCTCCGTCTCTGATGAAAGAGGCTCTGACAACGGGGAAATTGGCTGGTATTTCAGAAAAGCTAACGAATGAGTGCACTTGGACCAAATACAAAAATCAAGTTAAACATTTAAACTGTGGGAAAGACACACACAGAGATATGGAAGAATTTAAGCCAGATATTTTTTCACCCTGGATGAAAAAACCTGTGGAATTTCAATCAACGGATTTACCAGAACAGTGCTGTAACTTTACGGAGCTGATTTTCTGTATCGATATTACAACGCAATCGTTTAAAGATCATCATGCCCAGTCTTGAAGATCATTGCCGGCAGTTTTCCTTACTCTCAGGCAAGCATCGTTTTCATTTTGACGACACCGATCCGCTGCATCTCCTCTTCGGAAAAGCCCAAAACATGCCTCAAAATATCCACGGGGCGGACGGAGCCGGTCTGCGCGTGCCGCACGGTCAGCGTCACGGTTTTTTCTTTGATGTTTAAGGACAGGGCTTCGACAAAAGGCCGGATATCCCGGGTGACGGTTTTGCCTTTGGATGATCTGGTGATGGGAAACGATTCGGCCGCCAGAAAATTTTCGATGCTTTGAAGAATGACGCCTAGTTTTTCCTCGTTCGTGTCCGCGGGAAGAATCAG
>JAGVUJ010000254.1 GCA_019136325.1 Deltaproteobacteria bacterium | reverse complement strand
CCAGCAGCGCCCGGACGGCATAGTAACCGCTTTCGGCGGCGTTGTCTTTATTGGAACTGCCGCCCAGCGCAAAAACTTCCAGACAAGCCAGACGCGTTTCGATGCTTTGAATATCCTCTCCTTCACTGCGGGCTATGTCGGCAATGGATCGAAACATGATAACGGTTGTGGCCGGCAGCTCAATCGCCAGGGCCGGAAGCCCGAAGGCGCCGCCGATCCCGCCGGATGCGGCAACCAGCAATTTGTGAAGCTTGTCGCTGGATGATTTTCTATCTTCGCGGACAAGCGTTTTAACGGCTGCTTCAAGTGCGTGTTGAAGAGATTGATGTGTTATCGTCTGGATGGTGGCTGCCCATTTCTCCGGCAGGTAGCCAAAGGCTTTTTCAAAGGGCATGCCGATAATATTGGTCAGTTTTGCGGCCAGCCCCGGATTTTCGAGCAGGTCTTTCGCGTATTGAAGTCGCGCCATGTCATCGGGGGTCATTTCCATAATATTACGGGCGTAAAGTGCCGCTGCCTTCTCTTATTTTATTAGCAGTGATCTTGCGCCATTCGGCATTACCAGCATCCCTTGACTTGGACTGCGCCTTGATCTGAAGGGTGTTATCTTCTTCCCGGAGGCATATTTCAACGTTGTCTTTGGGATACAGTTCTGTTTTGCCTTTGACGATGGATGCGGCGGCAAGGGAAGCTGTTTTGCCGATTTTCCAGCCCATGTCCATTGCTTTGAGGCGGATGGTCTGGGCGTCTTGGTTAAGCTTTTTGGAGGATTGGAAGCATTCGTCGGCGGAAGCTGTCGCCACTGACAGGAGGGTGATCGCAACGATGAAACTCAATACCAAGTAGATTTGGTGTTTCATGTCGTATCTATTATCAAGTTTTACTATTTAATGGTTCTGTGCCGACTTTGTCTGTTGATAAATTTCATAGCACATCATTTTTATCTTTGCAATCAATGCCTTTCGAATTTTTGAAGCGCGTCTTTGTCATCCATTTATCCCTGTAACCAACAGATATTTACATAATGTTTTCATTTCCGACAAAGCAGGTATGATTGATGGGTAAACGGTTTCTGGTTGTCGGCGGTCCACCAAAACAAAGCTTCTTCTGATAGATGCCTCCCTGGATTATCCCGGGACTCATTCTTGACATCGTTCCCTGGCCTGTAATCGCAGGGTCCGGTAATTGTTCCAGACAATGAGTGAATAAATGCAGCAGCAGATCACGCCGATCTTGATGGCTGTCTCCTGGTCAAGGAGAAGCATAACGCCCAGGATGACGACCACCATCAGAACCTTTGCCGGTATGAACAGATGCAGCCTCATCAGCAATCTTGCCAGAGGGTTCGCCTCGTAACCTCCCTGGCTCAAGGCTTTCCTGGTTGTTCTGACATCCAGGATATTCAGGATAACAAACAGCAAGGCCAGCAGGAATGTTATCAATTCGTTTTCCCCTCTCCTGGTTCCATCAGCTTCCTGAATCTCCTGTCATATTCCTCTATACGAAAAACGGTATTCTGAAACCACGTCTCTACCCATTCTGAAAACGGCGCTGAATCTCTTTTCCTGCAAGATAAGCAACGCATGACAATGTTTTCTTCATCCTCCCTTTGATCCGCTTCCCTGACCAGCATATGCTGGATTTCCAATTCGATTCTGGTGTCGTTCCCTGACCAAGTCCCTGCTATTTCATCGGCAAGAGCGGCTTTAATCTCATACCATCTTTCCGTCGTTTGTCTCAGGTAATCCTTTCTCACGATCAGAATTACAGAAGGTCTTCGCTTGACGGAGGTTGGTTTGACATCCGTATGACCTTCGCAGATGCTGGCCAGTTCGAAACATTTAAGCCTGTTGAGCCGCTCAAGCCAGCTATCGTGAAGATTCCTGTCCACCGGCAGGCCGTGCCAGGGGCGCTCGTAGGGTTTGTATTCCACAGTGATCATGACTGCGCTCAATCGAAAATAATAATCTTCAGGCGCAGCAGCCACCAGACGGCAGTCAGCCCCGCCAGCGCCAGCAGGGCATAAATGACTTTTTTCGTTACGGGTTTCATGAAGTACATTCCTGTCTGAAGAAAAAAGCCGAAGGTGAATCGGCGTTGACCGCAATGCAATGCGTTATCCACTTCCGGCTTTTTCATCATGTGCAAAATCGTTATGTCACATGTAAAGCAGATCCATCACAACTGCCGCTGAAATACAAAATACGGCTTCAAACGG
>JAGVUJ010000263.1 GCA_019136325.1 Deltaproteobacteria bacterium | reverse complement strand
TGTTCATTCAACCGGCGGACAAAGACAAGTTTATCCGGTTATCAGGCACCGCCCGCAGGATTTGGGAAACGTTAGATTACCCAATCTCCATTGAAGAAACGGCAAAAATTCTGGCTGCCGAATATTCAGAAGAAATCGAAATCATTACCAGGGAAACGGCGGCGTTCATCACATCCTTGAATCAAAGCGGTTTGCTGGAGGAAAGCGATGCAGCGCCTTCCCCTGCCGATCGGAACCGTTACCGTTACTTATCATTGCTGAAACGTTCACTGATTAATCTCCTGTACCCGGAGCATGAGCTTCGGATACGTTTTCTCGAAAAACAAAATGCAGGCAATAACGATCTTGAAAGAAAACGTTATATGCGAGACATCCGTTATCGGGAACCGGACTTGTATCAGTCTGTTATTGATGCCAAACATAATATCGGCCAATCGCAAAAGGCTCGCTATCGTTTCAGCCATACGATGATCGGCATTCCGGCTCTGGATAATCTGGAAAGATGCGCGGAAATCGTGTTTGCCGAAAACATCCGGGGAGATTTTATGGAAGCCGGCGTCTGCCAGGGAGGGGCGGCGATTTTTTTGAGGGCCTTGCAGATCGCCTATGGCGAAGAAAACCGGCGCCTCTGGGCGGCAGATTCCTTTAAGGGACTTCCGCCGTCGGAATCCGAGCCCGATCTGGCAGCGGGCATTAATCTCTGCGAGGATAAAGCGCCATCCGTCTCATTCTGCCTTGAAGGGGTACGGGATAATTTCTCACGTTACGATCTTTTGGATGAAAATGTTTTCTTTCTTCCGGGTTTCTTTGCCGACACCCTTCCCGATGCCCCGATCGGACCACTGGCCATTCTCCGACTGGATGCGGATTTGTACGCATCCACCCGCGTGGCGCTGGAAAATCTTTACTCCAAAGTCTCGCCGGGCGGCTTCATCATTGTGGATGATTATGGTTTTTATGCAGTCTGCCGTCAGGCCGTGGACGAGTACCGGCAAAAACACAATATTACGGAACCGATACATTTTATCAATCCGTCATGCGTTTACTGGCGCAAACAGACATGAAAGCCACGTCGTATGAATCGAACCCTGAATAGAAAAAGCAGCTCTCCTCCTTTCCTTTCCGTCATCATGCCGGTTTACAATGGAGCATCCTTTCTTGCGGAAGCCATCGAATCCATCCTCGGGCAAACTTATGCCCGTTTTGAATTTATCATCGTGGATGATTGTTCCACGGACGGTTCCCGAAACATCATTGCCGGTTATGCCGGGAAAGATCATCGTATTCTTCCCGTTTTCCGCGATCAACGCGGCATCGCCGGAGCAATGAATGAAGGCGTGCGCCTGGCCCGGGGTGAATGGATTGCCCGGATGGATGCCGATAATCTCGCCCTGCCGGACAGATTTGCCGTACAATTGGACTGGATAAATAAAAACAGGGTTGATGTTTGTGGCGCACACGCTGAGACGTTCGGAGAAAAAGCAAAGATGCTGTGGTTTCCTGAAAGCCACGACGCCGTATGCCGTGAGTTGTTATTCCGCTGCGCTATTCTCTATCCGGCCGCCATGATTCGAACGGATGTCTTCAGGAACAATCTTTACGAAAAAGAATGCGTTTTCGACGACTATGAGCTTTTCACGCGTCTCGCCCCTTGTTATCGCCTGGGCAACGTGCCGTCGGTTCTTCTGCGCTACCGGAAACACGATCAACAAGTCAGCAAAATCAGACTAGAGGAGGTCGGCAAAGATTTTCAAAGATATCGTTTCCGTTATTTTTACAAAATGTTTCCCCGGACGCCGCTGGCGGACTATCTTCCGCTGGCGCTGGTTTCCGATAAGCAACCTCTGAATAACCTTCCGCAACTGGAAAAAGCGGGACAATGGCTTGTGCAATTAAGCAACCTGCCGGATAAAATTGTCCGGCAGAAAATGGGCGAACGCTGGCAGAAAGTCTGCGAGCGTTCGGCAAAACGCTGCGGCAATGTCGATTCGATATTTGAATACTATAGGAAAGAGATGGGAAAAGGTAAGGACACCGTTCGGCAGCTTCGCTCTGAATGTGCAGATTTAACTTCTTGACATAAAAATTTTTTTATTTATTATTATCAACAATCTTATCAAACATGGAGGCCATTATGACGGATTCTTTTTCAGAGAAAAAAGATGTTTTAAGGTCTGAAACAACTTCAAAATCATCTCCCGGCAAGAAAAACTGGCAATCG
>JAGVUJ010000052.1 GCA_019136325.1 Deltaproteobacteria bacterium | reverse complement strand
CGCCGCAGGGGTCAACCCAGACAACCTCGACAAAGCCATCGCCCTGCTTTGCGCGGAACTATCGCGCTTCCGCGATGAACCGGTCACCGCCCAGGAACTGCAGGACGTCAAGACCCAGGCATTGGGCAGGCTGCCCCTCTCGCTCGAAGCCAACGCGGGTATCGCCTCAATTTTGGTGAGCATCGAGCGCTATGGCTATGGGCTGGACCACTTGCGCCAGTTGCCTGCCATCATTGAAAGCGTCAGCATCGAAGAAATCCAGACTGCCGCCGGGCGATATTGGGAAATGGACAAACTGATTATCACCTCCGCGGGAAAGGCGCTCGCATGATTAAGTGCGGCATCGACCTCTTGCGAATTTCCCGGATGGCGGAAGTCAATCCCGCCATCCGGGCGCGTTTTATCTGGCGTGTCTACACGCCCGCCGAGATCAACCAGGCTGGCGATGACAACGAAGCCCTTTCCGGGATTTTCGCCGCCAAGGAAGCTGTATCAAAGGCGCTCGGCACAGGCATCGGGAGGGTTTCCTGCACGCCCCCAGCGGTGAGCCTGTCGTGACCCTCCGCGGCGCTGCGTTGGAAGCCGCGCAAGCCAGGGGGCTCAGCAAGTGGGCGGTCTCCATCACACACGAAGGCGGGATGGCTGCGGCAATTGCCGTGGCTCAAGGCGAGTGAGTCGGTAGATTCTGCAAAACACAACATCCAAAAACACACCCTAAAACGCAGGTTTTCAAGGCAATTGCAACTAATAGATCCTGAACGAAGGTTTCCGGTCCATCAGGTCGATTCTTCTACACTATCGCACAACTGGGAGACTCGGCGGGACTGATACCCTGCTTCGCGTGCACTCGAAGCCCTGCTGTACGGATGGGGTTGTACGGATGGGGTTGTACGGATGGGGTTCACTCCATCCGCGAACAAACGATTAATTATTCCCAATTTGGAATAAGGCTTTGCAGCCTGACCTGACCTGCCCCCCGAATGACGCCAACCCATCTTCCAGGAGGGCTTATTATCTGAGAGACCATTTGTTAGGAGAATAAACGAATAAGATGCGTTTGCCCTGCAAAAACGCGGATTTTCATTTTTCATAAGCTTATGGTATCCTATAGGTTTAGAACGCCTTTCTGGTTAGCAGTTAAGAGGTAGGAATGGATATTAATCAACTGTTTTCAACTTTCAAGCGTTGGCTATGGCTTGTGGCATTAGGAACTGTTATGGGGGGGTCTCTCGCTTATTATCTGAGTGTCCGACAAACCCCTGTTTACCAAGCTCAAGCCAAGTTTGTGATTCTGCCAGCCGCCCAAACATCTTATGATTACTATTCCTACTTAAACAACCAAAACATCATCAATACCTACACCGAACTGCTTACAACCGAGGATTTTTTGTATGAGGCTTCCAATCGGCTTGGTTTTCCGGTAACGAAAGGTCAGGCAACAGCCACGCAGGTTGGGGAAACAAAATTTGTCATCCTCACGGTCAAGGATACCGATCCATATAAGGCAGCAGTGATTGCCAATGGTCTGGTCAACATATTGATCGATCAGAATATAAAACTCCAGACAGTCCAGTTTGAATCAGCGGAGCGGAACCTCCAGGCACGGGTGGATCAAGCCGAAGACCAGATCACAACCATCGAAAACCAAATCACCACTCTCTCTACTGAGATAATACAAAAGCAGATAGAAAACGTTCAAGCGCAAATTACTGATGTCCAATCCCAAATCAATGCCATTAAACTCGATATGGAGAGCATTGATCCCTATTCTGAATCCGAGATTGACCAAGCAAGACTTGTGAACTCCCAGGCAAAAATCAACGAGTTGAGCCCAATTCTGGCACTTTACCAGGAAATTTATACCCAGCTTGTTGTTTTGGGCAAAACCCCCGATACCGCGTCCGCAAGCTCAACGGATCTTGAACGCCTCAAGACCACCCTCCAGCTTTACCAGCAGATTTATATCAGCAGTATCAACAGCCTTGAAACCCTGCGCCTCTCCAAGGCACAATCCACGCCTACTGTGATGCAGGTCGAAACCGCTACCAAACCCGCAGTTCCGATTTCTCCGAAACCCATTCAGAGCGCCGTGATGGGAGGGGCTATTGGACTGTTCGTGACTGCTGCCATTATCTTCCTGGTTGAATACCTGGACGACACACTCAAAACACCCGACGAAATCAAAGAAGTATTGGGCAGTCCAGTGATCGGTTTTATTGGTGATCTAAAGTATAACCCAAGGCAGAACGGTGATTCACTCGGTGTTTTCGTCGCCAAAAATCCGCGTTCCCCTGTCACGGAAGCTTTTCGGTCCTTGCGCACCAACCTGGAGTATTCATCTGTCGATGATCCGGTAAAAACCATGCTGGTGACAAGCTCTGGGGAATCTGAAGGAAAATCGACTATCGCAGCCAATCTCGCCATTGTTGAAGCGCAAAGCGGCAAAAACGTGGTCATTATTGACGCCGATATGCGCCGCCCTAAAGTACACGTACAATTTAATAAGTCCAATCGAAAAGGGCTCAGCGATGTGATTACGGGCAAACTCAGCATTGATGACGTGTTAAAAACCTATGACCAGGTGGAGAACTTATCCATCATCACCTGCGGGACGATCCCTCCCAACCCGTCAGAGCTTCTGGGCAGCGAGAGGATGTCACAATTCATCAAGGAGCTCGAAGGGCGTTTTGATCTTGTCATCGTTGACTCTCCGCCAATGGTAGTTTCGGACACTCAAATCCTTTCAGGAAAAGTGGACGGGATCATTTTTGTTGTAATTCCCGGGCAAACCCGGGCTATCAGAGCCCTTCGTCCGATTGAAGAACTTCACCGCATCAATGCCCATATTCTGGGAGTGGTTGCCAATAAGATTCCCAAGAACCGCGATTATTACTATGGCGGATACAATTATTACTCACCATACGGTAATCGGTACATAAGTGAAGAGGAGTCAACAGAAAAGGAAGCGAAAGAAGAACCAAAATCGACCGTCGCTTCGTTTTTCAATAAGGTCAATCGTAAGAGTTAATCGATTCCGACACGTAAGAGAAGACAATGCCAAAGATCGTTTTTGTGTGCACAAAAAACCGCTTCCGCTCTCCTCTGGCAGCGGCAATGCTGCGCCGTGAGTTAATGATAAAAAAGGTCCCGGGAGATTGGATCATTGAGAGCACGGGTTCCTGGGTGGAGGAACAGATGCCCCCCACGCCCGAAGCCTTCGCCGAAGCAGAGAAACGCTCGCTTGACCTGTCTGCCCACGTTGCGCAAGGGATAGAAAGCATGGATATTGACTCTATCGACCTGCTGCTCGTCATGGAACAAGGGCAAAAGGAATCGATCCTCCTGGATTTCCCAGGCATAACTGGCAGGATATTCCTCCTGACCGAGCTTTCAGGCACGCCGTACAGCATCCCGGACCCCTATGTTTCCAAAGAACCTTTTGGCGATATCGCCTTTGAGATCGAGAGTCTCATCAAAAGCAGCTTAGATTTAATCGTGACCTTAGGCAGCCACAAATAGGTCTATCATTTGTAGTTTTATCTCTGGATTCGTTTTTCCTCCGAATACCAGCCATTCTGAAGGAATTAATCCTACATTCAATACCCTTATTCGCTGGTAATACAGTCACTTAGCAGAAAAATGAAGACCTCCCTTTAACCTTGCTGTCACTTTCAATACTTACCTAAGAATAAGAGGTAGGAATGCTCTCAGCTCGCGCTTGATCATGGTAGCGGGGTCGCCAAACAAAAGGTAAGTATCAATCAGATCCAAGTAAGTGCCGCTCGCCCATAAATCCAGAAGGGATTGCTGAGTGGCTTGTCCTATTCTTGGCACCAAATCAGAAAAAATAGCCACAAACAACTCACGGTTGATGATGTCATGCCCGGTAGCGACGCTCATACCAGTCGGTGACCAGCTGGCTATTGCCCCTTTATTCTCCGCCCTGGTGATCACTTCAGCCAAAGATTCGGCGTCACCTGCTGTAAGGTCAGGATTGATGTAATAACCTTCTTTACAGGTCATAGCGGAGATAATTGGATACTTGTTGAGGTTAGTCAAGCCAACAACATCATCAGCTGCAAGCAACCCTCCTGCACCATCAGCCCACTGGTAAGTTGCTCCATGCCCTATGTAATTCACCAGGAATTTCCCATCATTGATCGCAGCAAGTATCGCTGCTTTAGCATCAGCTATCGTAGAATGTGTCACTCCAAGATAAACCCGCTGGGCTTGGTATTCCTCCGGCAAACTGCTGGAGAGCAGAAATTGCGATATAGCGGGGAAGTTCCCACCAGAATCAGAATTATCCGCTACTGCTAAAACTGGAGATTGCCAATCAATGGATGAGGGATTCTGCTCATAAGAGATGATCTTGTTTACGAAAGCTGCAGCTTGTTCTTCAGTCATGACCGCCATTCTGCCCAACATCATATCGGGTAAGGGGTCATCCCCCGTTATGTCCACATAGCGGTTGTCAGTCACTGTTTCTCCAAGATATGGATCGGCATAAGTCAGGTAAGGCGGAATAAAACTCTCCCGCCAGGTACCATAATAACCTGAGTTATAGCCTTTGGGGTTATAGTGACCATCCCCCATCAGAACCACATAAGACGGCGCGGGTGCTTCCCAGTTCTGATATGCATAAGACAGAAAGGCATGGATTGGATCTTTTCCCACGATACCATATCCAAATTGGTCGTAAATATCCTGGATCTTCACCACCGCTGTCCGCAACCCCTGGCTTTGCCTGTGGTCCGCAAGCGTTTGCGCTGGAACAAGAAAATCCTGATGCGTAATGATCACATAATCAGCACCGTTTATTGGATCTTCGAAAGAGGAAGTGTCCTGCTCAATTGCATGAACCTGGTGCAAAGCTTCAGTTCCAACTGCCGCATAGGCATGGCTGCCGCCCAGTGCAACCCCTTCCTGGAAGGATAACGAATATTCTTCTGCTCCGGCAGGCTGCATCTGGAAATCTGTTATAAATTGAGGGTTTTCCGGATCACTGGTGTCAAAGAGGTAAACCGAATCGGTACTGAACCCTTCCAGGTCAAATCGATTTCCACCCTCCAGGTCGAAATCAAATTCAAGGGTATTGTTCTGCGCTTTGAAATTCGAAGGATAGGTTACTGAAAAGCGATCCACGTAGATCCAATCCAGCGAAGCTCCCTGGTCATTGGGCAGGGTTATTCTTAGCGTGTTGACAGGCAGCAGGATTTCATTAGAAAATGTTATAGATGAATGTGACCAGGATCTGCCTTGCCAAAACAATTCACCAATCAGATGATCATTCATAAAAATCTTTGCATGGTGGTTTTGGGGGAGAACCGAGAATCCCAAAAGATCCAAATCCAGGACGCAATCACCTTCATGTCCATTTACGGATTGATTCAATGAGAAGGAATGATTCCAGGTTCCCGGATTCTGACCGATGGCATAGAAATAGCCCCACAGGAAACGCTCAAAATCGTCATCGCCGCTTGAATTGGTTACATAGAAATTATTCTCTTCAAAACTCATTATGTCAACAAAGTGAGTTTCCGCCGGGTTGGTCGGAACCTGAGATGAGCGGGTTTGCATTCGTGATCCATCCGCAGAGCCATAAGTCAACCAGTACACATTGTCCAACGAGTACTTATCCTCCAGTGGTACTGCAAAAAAGAGGATCCCATCGGTTGTGTTAAACTCAGCGTCTGCTTCGCCTTCCACCCAGATTGCTATCTCCTGTCCCCTGTAAAACATTTGGAAGGTACGGGGGTCAAGGTTGTCAACATCCAGACCTGCCTCAGACAAGTTAGTATACGTTATTCGATGAATTCCCTCTTCTCTCACTTGGATACGCCATGCAGGATCGGGAGGTGTCCAGGGCAGCGTATTCAATTTCGATGACCCCACCTGCTCCAGGCTTGCCGCTGCCTGTTGGCTGACTGGCAAACGCCAGGCTGATGAGGACGAGTAGTTTAACAATTTTTGCTTGAAAAGCTCTTCATATGCCAGGGACTCAGTCTCCTCTGGAACTTCCGCTGTTTTCATCTGACCCCTGAAAGAGAGCGATACCGTAAAATTCTCATATAGAACCAGGCTTGATCTCGATGGGAGATACTGAACGGGATACACAGCAATGCTGACCACCCGCTGTTGCCGAATGGTACCCTCATTGGCAATCTCACCCAAAATCCCCGGATAGTGGATATCCATGGCGTAAATATCGGGATTAGGCTCATAGAGTAATCGTGTTTGTTGTTCACCTGACAATGCTCCGTGATCCTCTTTCAGAGACCAATCAACTTTCTCTGTTGGCACCGGAAGCACAGGGCTATCCAGGCTGATACTTCTCGACCCGCCAGGTTGGATTTTTAGATCAAATTCGACACCAAAGGGGACTGCCAGCATATAACTCATCAAAGGGAGTTTAGGCGCACCTGGCTCTGCGGTGTCAGCAGTCTGCGGCAGACTAACCTTTGTAAAAGTTTGCCCCTCATGGCTGATAGTCTCAAGGCTTAACAAACTCCAGGGTACCCGAACCTCAAAATGAATGCCTGTTGAATCAGATTTTGTTAACTGAACACTCTCGCCAAAAGAGCTTGCCACCTGGGAATGAGGCAAAGTCGAACCTAACAGAAGTATTGAAACAAAGATCAATGATATTCGAAAAAATAGGTTCTTCATAAAATACTTCCTTATGAATTAGTAATATTTTGCGTATTGATGACTATGCCAGGATCCTGGACAACACATCGTCACCGATTACATAACTAATTTGGTTTATAGGAATGGCTTGAGACAGTAAACATAACCTGTCCAGGATTTTTTTAACAACTTCAGGACGATAATACGGGATAAAGGCAGTTTGGAGAAGATTAGTCACTCCTTGCAGGGGGGACATCTGGTTCAAGGAATTATCGCCGTTCTTCTCAAGAATAAACAGCTTTTCCAATGGGACTCCCATTGGGGAGCACAAGGATCTGTTTTCATGCCAGGGTGTGCCAAAAATCCAAAAGGTATCTCCCAGTAATCTCAAGACCAATTGATCTTCCCCCAGAACGGTGACACCTGGCTCATCTTTTAGCAAGCCAGCCAAAGTTGACTTGCCCACGCCAGATGGACCCGCAAAGGCATAGCCTTTGCCATCCAGGGCAAACCCTGAGGCATGCAAGATTAAATCCCCATAGGTACCCAGCCAATTCGCATAAAACACGATTTCAAGGTCCTGCGGCATTGGATAATTTCCAAACTGACTGGGATTCTTGAAGTCTCCAAGCAAACGTCCTTTTGTAAAACCTTCGTCAACCACTAACTTACGCCTCAAAGATTGCATGGGGTTGGTGAAGACGTACTGGCTTTGCGGATCAAGGTTCAATTGCCAGATCTTTGTCTGGCACAGAACCGGTTCTGGAGAAATATCTGCAGTTAAGTCTTGATTTTCAAGTGTCAGGGTAATATCAGCATAAAAAGCCGAGGTTTGGTGAACCTCGGCGGTATTGTCAGCAACTTGAAAACCCTTGTGCCAGGGGGGATCTTCCAAATTAAACCGATTTTCTACGGTAGAAATATGCAGTCTAAAAAAAGCAACCTCAACCCCTGGGATATGGTCATTTCTTTGCGCGTTAATCATTTCCATAATAATAATGAATTCTTAATTACTGGACAACAGCGCGATTTATGACCAGAAAGTTCTCCACCAGGTTAGGGAATAACGCCTACCCAACACGTCTTGGATTGTTGATACACACTCGCGCAGCCTAAACTACCCACCTTGGGAGTCATCACGGGGCTCGAATGGCAGGTGCCGAGGACTGAGTTCTTCACAACCAATCTGACCTTGGTTAACTTAGGAGTTGAATAAACCTTTTTATTAGTATCCATAATTAATCCTTCCTGTTTCTATTATACGCTAATTGTTTGCCAAAGTGAGAATATCGCACCAGTCCTATCTCGCAGACCGGGGGATATATACTTTCAAAATCTCCAGCAATGGTAAGGGACCAACCCGGGCACATGGTGCAGAGCGCGGCAGCGAGGCAGGTTTCACAAGCAGTGTGCATACTGCGTTTATAACCGCGCACCTTCCCCAAATTCTCCCATGCCCTGGAAAAACCATCACTCAGGACCTCGTATTGCGGTTTCCGAACCATCATACAGGGGCTCATCCTGCCCCCGGAATCAATATGACATGCTCGGTAGCCAGCCCCGCACGTGAAAACGTTTCCCGCCCTCAACAACTGACCTTCAAATGATTGTGCTGTTTCTTCCCAACCTTCTCGGCGTTCCGGGTCGTAAAGGTCAAATTCAAGCATCTCCTGGTTGGAGAGCTGATATTGCATATTGGCAGTTGTACCATCCAGGCGCGGCCAGAGTGTGCTGTCATAACGGAACTCAAGCCCATAGCTTTCAGTCAGCGCTCTCATAGCCTCTAATTCGTGCTGATTTGCGGTCAGCAGCACTGTTTTCAGGCTGAATTTGAAGTTCTTGGTGAGTGCCAGTTCGATCCCGCGCAGGCAGCGCTCAAATGAGCCTGGTTGGCGGGTCACCCTTTCATAAGTTTCGGGCGTAGCCCCGTACAGGGAGACTTCAAGCGAATGCAAACCCCAGTCTGCCAAAACATCTGCGATTCGTGGGGTCAACATGGCAGCATTGCTGAATAAAGAGACCAGCATACCCCGCTTGCGGGTGTGAATAAATATTTCCTCAAAATCATCTCGCAGAAGCGGCTCTCCACCCGTGATAAGTAAAAAGAGTGTGCCGGCTTCCGCCATCTGATCTAAGACCCTCAGCCATGAATTGGTACTGAGTTCTTTAGACCTGGCCGCAGGATCCCCAGCCGGCTGGTTGATAAAGCAGTGCAAACAGTTGAGATTGCAGCGCTCAGTCAGCTCAATGGAGGCACTTAACGGGTACCTGCCATTTCCTAATGGTACCAACATGCGCTCGGTAAACTCATCCAGCGCCAGGTCGGGTTCAAAAGAACAGTTCATTAAATTCAGGCCTCCAGTACAGCACCGCATTCCTGCAGTTCCTGCAGGAATGCGATCAGGTCTTGAGAAATCGTATCCAGATCAGAATCATATTCACTAAGCAGTGCTGAAGACAACTGCTCCAGGCTTGCCGGTTCTTCCAGGCGTTCCCAAATCGAAGCGCCTACTTCATTAAGCGTATAGATACTTTCCATATCGGCAACATTCAGATGAATGGGTACCAACACCATTTCGTCGACGATTTTGCGAAAGATGAAATCTGGATTCCGTTTGAAAAGCTGTTCTTTCAAGGTCTTATTTCTCCATTAATCGGTATTTACAGATATATCCGCATCCTAAAACTTACTTGCCACAAGGCTTTCAGGTGTCACGCAATCGTGATTGAAACCTTCAGGGTCTCTGCACAGATTTCAAGGCTGCGGCAACTAAACCCCAATCATTTTTATCCCTTGCTTTACGGGCGGGTCACAATTGCAGGGCCGTGCAAGGTGATCTCCCCGGAAGCGTCAATGTCCTCAAGCCAGTAGAAGTAGGTCTGGAAGGCTGTCGCGCCCGTGTCGACAAACTCGTATGTTGCGCCAAAGGGGCTGCCTGGCGGCACGTTGGGCGGGATCAGGGTGTCGTTCAGTTGGACCTTATCTGAGATCAACGAATCGGCACGATACAAATTGAAGCCCAAATTATCCGTTTCGGTGGCGGTTTCCCAGGACACTCTCACGCCCTCAGGGACGCTCTCAGCAGTGAATGAAATCAATTCCACGGCTGTTGGGTTTGATTCTGTCACCATGGCGAAAAGACAACCGCAGTTGGTAGAACCTTCGTCGCTGATAAATATGCCAGTTGAACCCGCCCCATTCGGTGGATAAGTAACATCCGAGCAATTCCCATCTGGTTCCACCGGAATGAAACCCACAATGACAACTTTATAGGTGTTCTCAACATTGCCCTCATAAAAACAGGTAAATTCTGCATCGGCTGCGCCAAATTCCACTGCGTCAGCGCAAGGTGTCGTGGAGGGATAAACACACGTTCCACCATTGTTTGTCTCTTCCAGTGTGACAGGGTAGACAAAAGTCATCCTTTGAGGAGGGTACGGCGCAACCGCGCCGGTACCGCAGTCGACCTCGTAAAGGTCAAGGGTCAAATTGCTGTAAGTGAAAGCGTCATCTGCATAAATGGGATTATTGATATGGCAGAATTTGCCCGCAAGAAAGGCCTGGTCTTCTTCAAATTCCGCATTTTCGGCAGTGGTTATCCCCTGGAAAGCCAAACCGCTTTGATAATAAAAGGTATCAGGATTACCAGCTGGATCACCATATCGCACCTGGTTCCAATCCCCTATCGTGGTATTTTGAATGGATGGATTGGTGCTTGTAACATATGTATGAGTAATTAATTGGGGATTTAATCCTGTTGGACCGCTCGTATAAAGAAGACTTTCGGCGCCGTCATTTTCACCGTCCGGACCGTTGTTGTCCCACCAACCTGCATTAGTATCATCTATATAGTCCCGCACCAATGCCACCGCGTCATCTCCGGAGAAGCTAAGCGCAGTTCTTACAATTTCACCAGTCACCCCAGCAATAGCCGCGCTTGAGATAACCAAGGTTGCATTTTCGGCTAGAATATCTCCAGTAATCATGCCGCTCAAAGGAATATTCACGCTAGGGGTTTCGCTGCCGCTATTGTAAATCTGAATGGAGAAATCCGACAAGTCCACATCCTGCCCCATATTGTTGTAGATTTCAATGGCATCAGTCGTACCTTGACGATACTCAGAGATGAATAAACCCTGGTAGTCACAATCTGGATCAAAAGTGTGCAAACCCAGATTCGAAGTCGTAGAAGCAGTCCACTCACTCAAATTTGCATCACCATTTGAATCATGGGTGCAGACAGTTGAATTGCGTATCAATGCTCCAGCGGTTGTTTGACCACTAGTACCCGTCCACGCGGTTCCTGGGTCGACACCAATAACACCCACGACATCAAACACAATGCCATCATAACCGTCATCCACCCGCCCCCAGACTCCTTCAGAATAGGAAAAACTGATCGCTGCGGATGCGCTTGAAAATAAAAGCAATAATACTGAAAACGAAAGTGCTGTAGTCAACGCGAATTTCTTTAACATGGCAAAGCCCTCCTTACACTAATCCGAAAAAATCAAAATATACATTCTGTGCAAATATTATCATAAAAAAAGGAAAACTGCAATCCCTTGAATGGGGTTTTGAATGGGGTTTTCGTGAAATTTCATTCCCTTTACTTTCTATAATATGCCCCCTTTTGGTCATCGGGAAGATTCAATAAAGCAAGGCGTGGGCATCCCGCCCCCTGACCTCGATCCGCAGAAAGCGTTTTTTAAGTCCAGGTTGCCGCCAAATTGATTCTCAGAGATAAAACCCCACCAGAAATAGCCATTACTATTATCTGATTGCCAGGAACCGGTTATTTGCATGCCCTCTGCGAAGGTTATCCCATTAAAAGTATAAGCAGCCCCATCAAAGTCAGAGCTTGCGACCACTCCTCCCTCATTGAGCGTCAAGGTCAAGGTCCCGGTGATATACCTGCCATCTTGCTGCAAATAAACGACCCACTCTCCTTCCCAACCGGTTTGTGCTGTCGGGG
>JAGVUJ010000360.1 GCA_019136325.1 Deltaproteobacteria bacterium | reverse complement strand
TTTTTGTTTAACTGCGGCAGCGGCGTTTCGTAGCGTTCGGCCAGTTCTTTGATGCGCTGGGTAAGGCGATGGCTGATGTTGTCCATTTCGGTGCTGATACGTTTTTCCATTTCCTCCATCCATTTCTTTTCCACCACGATGGTTTTAATTTCGTTGATGGTCAGTTTCGGATACTGGGCAATGACTTTCTTTTCCAGTTCGGCCAAGGCTGCCTTAATTTTTGCTTTTACTTCGGCTTCTTCCTCCATCAGTTTTTTATACTTGTGCAGCATATCGTATTCTTCGGCATTGTCGGCGGTTCGCTTGCCGATGTCCTTGATGGCTGTCTGCAAATTTTTCTTGCTGATCTTCTGCTTGTCATCCATCGCCTCTGCCAGCAGTCGGTCTTCCCCGCCGTTTTCTTCCCGCAGTTCATCCATCGTGGCATTGAGCGTTTCCGCCTGCACCTCCATTTCGTCAATGGCTTTTCGTTCTTTGGCAAAGTATTCCTGAATCATTAAAGCGGGCGGTATCAGTGTGCCTTCCAGTCCTTCAATGCCGGCCACCTCTTTGACCACTTCTTTCTCGCCTTTTTTTGTTTTCTTCTTGATGCGCTTCACTTCGTTGCCCGCTTTCCAGCCATCGGCAGCCAGTTCGTAAAAATCGTCCTGCATGGTTTGGGCCCAGTAATCCATCAGGTGCTGATACATGGCGTATTGGTCGGTGAGTTGCTTATTGTCGTAATGTTTCAGAAGGTTTTCGGAAATGGTGTGTATTTCCTTTTTTGGTTTTAAACCCTTACCCAATTCCCTGGCGTAGGCAACGGTTTCGGCCCTCCACTTTTTAAACACTTCATCCATCTGTTTGCCGAATGCGGTAAATTCCGGATGATTGAAAATGGTGTTTTTAATTTCATCATGGGTAACGCATAAGGTGGAATAGTTGGCGCGTTTACTCGGCTTAAACAGAGTATTTCTCAGCGTTGGATAAACTTTCCAGTAAGTGCTCAAATCATCAATGTCACGGGTCGGAATATCGCCCAGCAGATGCGCTTCAATATCCTGCCAGTCCTCTTCTTCCTGGCTGTCAATGTATCTGGGTATGTTCAGGTTGTAGTCATTCTTCGGGTCGGCAATTTCAGTAACGGGAATGATGCGCGAATACTTGGGTGTTTCAATGCGGTTGTTGAAAGTATCGACAATCTTGTGAATGTCCTGCTCACGCAGGCGGTTTTTATTGCCGTCCTTGATGAAACCCTTGCTGGCATCGATCATAAAGATGGTGTCGCGTTTGTCGGCATCTTCCTTATCCAGCACAACCAGACAGGCGGCGATGCCCGTTCCGTAAAACAGGTTGGGCGGCAAACCGATGATACCTTTTATGTAACCTTTCTGGATAATCTTTTTGCGGATGTCGGCTTCGGCATTGCCACGGAACAACACGCCCAAGGGCATAACAATGCAGCCTTTGCCTTTTGATTTGAGGGATTTAATCAGGTGCAAAAGGAAAGCAAAGTCGCCGTTTTTTTTGGGCGGCACGGCATCATAACCGTCAAAGCGCTTGTAGAGGTCATTGTTCGGGTCTAAGCCGTTCATCCATGACTTGTAGCTGAAGGGCGGATTGGAAACGCCATAATCAAACTGTTTGAGTTCGCCCGTGGTTTCATCTTTAAATTCCGGCGCGGCCAGGGTATTGCCCTGTACGATGTCGGCATCGGGATTGCCATGCAGCCACATATTCATCACCGCCAGGGCGCGTGTGGCATTGTCGTTTTCCTGCCCGTAAATGGTAATGCCGTGCGGCGCTTCATCTGCCGATTTCAAAAGCAGCGAACCGGAACCGGTCGTGGGGTCATAAAGTGATTCTGTCTGGCTTTTGGATTTGCTGATTCCGATGACTTTGGCCATAATGCGGGACACTTCCGAAGGCGTGTAGAACTGGCCTTTGCTTTTGCCGCTTTCCGTAGCAAAGTGGCGCATCAGGTATTCATAAGCATCACCCAGCAAATCATCATTCTCGGCGCGGTTGCTGCTGAAATCGAGTTCCGACTTCTCAAAGATGGAAATAAGATTGGTTAATTTATCAACCTTATCCTTTCCCTTGCCCAGCTTTTCATCATCATTGAAGTCCGCAACGGTAATGACACCCGTCAGTCCGTTGGCCTGGGCAAATGCACCGATAATTTTGTTGATTTTGTCCCCGATGTCGGCTTTGCCCTTGTGCTTCACCATATCGTAGAAGCTGGCGTCCGCCGGTATGTCA
>JAGVUJ010000245.1 GCA_019136325.1 Deltaproteobacteria bacterium | reverse complement strand
CATTCAGGAGAGAATATCCGGCGGTCAGGCGCAGATTACCGGGAACTTTACCATGGAAGAAGCGCGCGATCTCGCCATTGTTTTGCGGGCCGGCGCTTTGCCCGCGCCTGTCAACATCCTCGAAGAAAGAACGGTGGGTCCTTCACTGGGCAGTGATTCCATTCGGCAAGGCGTCATGGCAACCATCATCGGATCGCTTTTGGTTATTTTATTCATGATTGTTTATTACCGCCTTTCCGGCGCAGTCGCTGATATTGCGCTGATCGTCAATATATTTTTGATCCTGGCGGTTCTTGCGGCCTTCCGGGCAACCCTGACCCTTCCCGGCATCGCCGGCATGCTCCTCACGGTTGGTGTCGCGGTTGACGCCAATATCCTGATCTTTGAAAGAATCCGCGAAGAATTACGTACGGGGAAAACCGTCCGCCTGGCCCTGGACACAGGCTACGACAGGGCATTCATTACGATCATCGACACGCATATCACGGGCATTGTCTCTGCTGTTGTTCTAATCTTTTTCGGGACGGGTCCGATTAAAGGATTCGCGGTCACAACGATTATCGGTCTTCTGGCCAGTCTTTTCACCGCCATTTTTATTACGAGGGTAATCTTCGATTACGTTATATGGAACTACAACATTAAAAAATTGAGCATTTAAAATTCAGGCATACGCAGGAGATATAGTATGAGCATGGAGTTGATCAAACCAGGTGTTAACATAGATTTTGTCGGAAAATTGAAATATGCGATGGCTTTCTCAGTCATCCTGATCGTCATCGGCATTGCGTCAATTATATATCATGGTGGCTTTAATCTCGGCATTGATTTCGCCGGGGGATCGATTATTCAGGTTAAATTTTCCAAAAATGTTTCCGCCGATCAGATCCGGGAATCTCTGCAATCAACAAAACTGGCCAACAGCACCATTCAACAGTTCGGCGACAATGAATTCTTAATTCGAACCCATGAATCTTTCTCCGATCAAAAGATGCTGTCGGCGAATGTGGAACAGCCTCTTTCTGCCGCTTTCCAGCATGATTATGAAATCAGGCGCGTGGAAGTCGTCGGGGCTAAAGTCAGTGCGGATTTTACCAGAAAGGCAATCATTGCTGTTATTTTTTCCTGGTTGGCCATCTTGATTTACGTGACCTGGCGTTTTGAGTTCCGTTATGCGGCGGGAGGGATTCTTGCACTGGTTCACGATACGCTGATCGTGATCGGAGCGGTCGCGTTGATGAACATGGAATTTACCATCAATATTCTCGCGGTACTCGTCTTCGTGATCGGTTTTTCTATCAATGACACCATTGTTACGTTAGATCGAATCCGGGAAATTGTAAAACGAAATCCAAAACAGAAGCTGGGTGATATCATCAATTTGGCCATCAATGAAACACTCAGCAGAACCATCTTAACATCCCTGACTGTTTTCTTCACGGTTTTGGCGCTTTATATTTTCGGCGGCGCAGTCATTCGTGATTTTGCTTTTGCTCTGCTGATCGGTACCGTTGTCGGAACATATTCCACGATCTATATTGCCTGCACCAGTGTGCTGTTTTTAGAAAATATGCAGCTTTCGAAAATACAGAGGAAGGAATAATTTGTCTTTTTTCGCAGCGGCGGGATTAACCCTTTTTATCTTGATATTATTTACGGGTATTTTCTTGAATTTTCTCGGTTTACCCGGAACTATCGTAATTTTTTTTGATGTTTTGTGTTATGCAATGGTTACCGGATTCGAGCAAATCGGATGGCAGGTCATCGTATTGCTTCTTGTCGCTGCCGTCGCCGCCGAAACCATTGAATTTTTCTGGGTTGTCAGTGAAGCGCCGCAACAGGAGTCGAGTCCCCGAAAATCATTAAAAACAGTGGCCGTGGGAGCGGTTGCAGGTGGTTTTCTCTTGACGCCGTTTTTGCTGGGACCGGGCGCGTGGATCGGCTTTTTTTTAGGAGGACTTGCGGGTATTCTGATTGCGGAAATTTTAGTGCAATACAGATTAAAAGCGCCTCATCGAACGCTGAATCGCGTTATGCTCAATATAGTCGGGAAGAACGCAGTTAAAGGGTTTATTTCCCTTTGCATGATTGCCTTTTCTCTCTCTAATATTTATTCTTAGGAGTTTGAAATTAAAATGACGGAAGATAAAAAATCGAAATCAAAAGTTAAAGAATATGTCGAATCCATCATCATTGCCATTCTGATCGCTTTGTTTATCAGAACATTTATCATATGCGCCTATAAGATACCGTCCCGTTCCATGGTGCCG
>JAGVUJ010000015.1 GCA_019136325.1 Deltaproteobacteria bacterium | reverse complement strand
TGTTGGTCATCACGGAGCCCTGCGCTTCCAGCACCGCTTCACTGACAAAATTTTCGGAGGCAATCAATTCGATTTTTCCCGCCTGACGGCGTGTTTCCAGATCAATGGCCTTCAGAACTTCCAAATCAACTTTCTCTAAAAAAGACATGAAAATATTTTTCTCCTTCATTCTTAAATTCTACGTATTTCACAGTCCCCGTCGCCCTGCTCAGAGGATTGTTTCCAACAACCTCTGATTGTTGGATAGTGCGGCTGACGCTTCCTATCGTCAGCAAGTCTCATTAAATTTTTTAAATACCAGAACGGCGTTGACACCGCCAAAACCAAATGTGTTGGACATGGCCGTGCTAATGGCTTGGTGTCGTGCAACGTTCGGAACATAATCCAGGTCACATTCTTCGCCGGGATGGCCGAGATTGATCGTCGGCGGAATAATCTTTTCGTGCAACGCCTTCACGGCAAAAATCGCTTCCACGCCTCCCGTAGCGCCCAGCATATGTCCGGTCATGGATTTCGTGGAACTGACCATCAGCTTTTTCGCGTGTTCGCCGAAGAGAGATTTTATCGCCTGCGTCTCATACAAATCGTTCAGCGGTGTTGATGTGCCGTGAGCATTGATGTAATCGATGTCTTCGAGATTCAAACCGGCATCTTTTATCGCAACCCGCATGCTGCGGGCAGCCCCTTCATGGCCGGGGGGCGGAGCGGCCATATGGAATGCATCGGATGTGCATCCGTAACCGGCAAGCTCCGCGTAAATACGCGCGCCGCGATTCAGGGCAAACGATAATTCCTCGAGGATCATGATGCCGCACCCTTCGCCGATGATGAACCCGTCGCGATCCTTGTCGAACGGACGGCTGGCCCGTTGCGGTTCTTCATTTCTTACGGAAAGAGCCCTCATGGAACCAAAACCGCCGACGGCCAGTTGCGTAACTGCCGCTTCGGTACCGCCGGTAATCATAACATCGGCGTCACCATGCGCAATGGTTTTGTAAGCGTCTCCGATGGCCGACGTTCCCGCGGCACAGGCCGTCACGGCGCAATTGATGGGACCTTTGGCTCCGAATCTGATGGATACATGGCCGGACGCAAGATTGGCTAGAATGGCCGGCACGGCAAAAGGAGAAATTTTTCGGGGACCGGCATTTAAAAGGTTCTGGTATTCTTCTTCTAATGTGGCAAGACCGCCGATGGCCGAACCGATGATCACGCCGGTGCGTTCGGCAAATTCGGACCCGACCACCAATTGAGCGTCGGCCAGAGCCATTTCCGCGGCGGCCAGAGCATAAAGAATGAAATCGTCGTAACGACGTACCTCCTGCTTACTGACATATTGAAGGGGATCAAAATTTTTTACTTCAGCGGCAATTCTTGTTTTATAAGCACTGCTGTCAAACTTGGTAATCGGGCCTACGCCCGACGTGCCAGCAACCGCAGCCTCCCATGTTTCATTTAATGAATTTCCCAGGGGGGTTAACGCGCCAAGACCTGTTACTACAACACGCCTTTTCATGGGATTTAATCCTGCACGGCTTATTTTATTGAACGCCTTTCTGTTTCAGAAAATCCACCACATCTTGAATTGTGGCAATTTTTTCCAATTCTTCATCAG
This sequence comes from Deltaproteobacteria bacterium, assembly GCA_019136325.1. Next base: position 9,740 of record JAGVUJ010000015.1, on the reverse strand, counting down.
CTATTTCGATACCAAACGCTTCTTCCATTTCCATAAGCAGTTCGACGATGTCTAGCGAATCCGCACCCAGATCATCAATGAAAGACGCCTCTAGAACACATTCTTCTTTTGTTACATCAAGTTGCTCGACGATAATGTTGATAACTTTTTCTTCTAACGTCATGCAAATCCTCCTCAAGTCTTTGATTGCTTAGCCGATGATATCAATTTGGACTTCTCGTAATTGTCGCTCGGGGTAATTCTTTCTTTTCAAAAAGATAAAAGAAGATTTTTAAGACCAATTGATTATCAATATAGTTATTGTTTATAGTACGATTTAATCGTTCTTTTCCGCTTTTCTGTACTCTCTTCCCTTGTAGGTTTCGCAGGTCGGGCAGATGCGATGAGGCAGCTTCGGCTCATTGCACTGCGGGCACAAAGAAATTGAAGGGGCTTTCAGAAAATCATTCGCCCTTCGCTGATTACGTCTTGTTTTAGAATGTCTCTTTACTGGATTTGGCATAATTCACCCTTTTCTATAATTAATTTTTTATTGTAAAATTTTTCAAAACAGCCAGCCGGCTGTCCATAAAACCGGCCCTGCAATTGCATGACGTCACGTTCAAATTGGCGCCGCATTGCTGACACAACCCCTTACATTCGTCATGGCAAAGCACCTTAATCGGTATTTGCAAAATAATCTGTTCACAAATTATGGGAGTAAGGTCAATAAAATCTCCCTGATAATAACTCACTTCCAGTTCTTCCGGCTTAAGCTCCAATTCCTCTCTCTTCTCCGCTTTTGCGGGAAGCAAAGTATAAGTAAAATCGCTACCGATTTTAACTTTTGTATTTTCCAGACAGCGGCTGCAGCAAATATTAATAAAAGCGGAGAACAAACCTTTGATAAAAACAGTGCCTGATGTTTTGGTAATCAGACAGTCAACATCAATTTTTTCCAATGAAAAATCAGGGGCGTCACCTTCCTGAAAACACGTTTTGAACCAGGTGTCACCTTCAGAAAAAACAAAATGGTGTCCCTCCTCCGGAATCAGAAAAACGTTAATTTTCAAAGAATTAGCCATAAAAAAGCCTGCTGCCTAATAAATGTCCCTAAATTAACCTTGCGAGTAAATTATAAAATCCTTTTAATGTCAAGCACAATTTATCTCTTTAGACCATGAATTAACTCGCTAATTTTATATTCGATTTCAAATTTCTGGACCCTTTTCCGGGACTTCTTTACACACAAATTTTCAAGATACTTGACAAAAGGTCTCTCTCAATCCTATAAGGCTGAAAAAAAGCAGGAAAAAATTATGAAGAAAATCAGAACTCGTTTCGCACCGTCACCAACAGGTTTTTTACATATCGGCGGGGCAAGAACCGCCCTGTTCAACTGGCTTTATGCGCGTCATCATGGTGGGGAATTCGTTCTCCGGATCGAGGATACGGATCAGCAGCGCTCTACCGACGAATCAACAAAAGCCATCCTGGATGCCATGAGCTGGTTGGGATTAAATTGTGACGAAGGTCCTTATTTTCAGGCGCAGCGCGTCGACCTGCATAGAGAGATGGTTCAGAAATTAATCGGGGAAGGAAAGGCCTACTACTGCACCTGCACATCGGAAGAATTGGAGGAAAAAAGAAAGAAGGCTCTGGCAACAGGCAAAAAACCGAAATACGACGGTACCTGTCGGGACAAACATCTAACGAAAACCGCCGGCAGTGTTGTGCGTTTTCGCGGACAGCAAACGGGCGTGACGGTCGTGGAAGACCTTATCAAAGGCAACATCGTATTCAATAATGAAGAGCTGGACGATTTGATTATCGAACGCGGCGACGGATATCCCACGTACAATTTCGCCGTTGTTATCGATGACGCGCTGATGAATATCACGCATGTCATCCGCGGCGATGATCATGTCAACAACACTCCCCGCCAGATTCTGCTCTATCAGGCGTTGGACTTTGATGTGCCCAAATTCGCCCATGTCCCCATGATTCTGGGAAGCGACAAAACGCGTTTGAGCAAACGTCACGGCGCCACGTCGGTCATGGCCTACAAGGAAATGGGATTTTTGCCGGAAGCGCTCGTAAATTATCTGGTGCGTCTCGGCTGGGCCCACGGAGATCAGGAAATATTTTCGACCAAAGATCTGATTGAATTCTTCGATCTGGATGCCGTCGGTAAATCACCCGCAGTTTTTAATCCCGACAAACTTCTCTGGCTCAACGCACACTATATTAAGGAAGCGTCTCCTGAGCGTTTAATGGAAGAAATGAAAACGCTGTGGCCTGCGGAAGCAAAAACCGCGGATTCATTTTTTGTTCAAAAAGTGATCGCCGATTTGCAGACAAGGGTCAAGACGCTCACAGAACTGGCCGGCACAGCCGATTTCTATTTTACCGACGAAATCAAGTATGACGAGCAAGCGGCTCAAAAATTCTTGACGGCTGATGTCGAATCCCATTTGAAAGCCCTTGTTGAATCGATCGTTACCGTACAGGATTTCAGCAAAAAAGGGCTCGAAGAATTTTTCATGAACTTTACCCAGCAGAGAAACATAAAATTCAAGCTCATTGCTCAACCGTTGCGCGTGGCATTGACCGGTAAAACAGTGAGTCCGGGCATTGATGAAATAATGGTAACGCTGGGCAAAGATCGTGTCATTAAAAAAATCAACAATGCAATACAATACATTGCTTCACGCGTATAAATTATTTTCCGGTCTTAGGTTCGTCTGGGATAAATCCAATTTTACCTTGACTTTTACCGGCTGATTCAATAGATACTTTACGCTCGACAGCGCGTGGAAACAAGCTTACCGCCGGAATCATTCAACTGAAGCTATTGAATTTATTCCCATCCAGGCGCATCATAACTGGTCCCATCGTCTAGTGGTTAGGACGCTGGCCTCTCACGCCGGAAACCGGGGTTCAAGTCCCCGTGGGACTACCAGTGACACCGTTTGTGTATCAACCAACATCATGACCTCTCGTACATTATTGATTGTATCGTTAGGCAAACCGAAAAGATATTTGATGTTTTATCAATGCTTGCATTTGCATCTTTATTGTGCGGTCTGTTACTGTGTGACATTTAGTTTTTATATTTTTTTCCTATTATCAGACCGCTCATGAAGTTTGGACTTAGAGCTCTTTTATCAATTAAACGATAGCGCTTATCTACATTCCGGGCTTTACCCCTTATTTTCCTGAAAGAAAAAACTGATCGACATCAAAAAAATATTTCCACCATTTTACTGATCTGCACAGCATGATTATCCGATGTTGCATGATCGATCCGTTGTTAAAGGATTTTTTTGATGAAAAAGTTTTTTTTAATCCTTAAAAAGCAGGGGGGTATTAAAAAGTGATTTGGTGCCTGGGGCGGGAATTGAACCCGCACAGCCTCAAGGACCGAGGGATTTTAAGTCCCTTGCGTCTACCAGTTCCGCCACCCAGGCGTGAAAATAAAGAATACGAAGGCCGGCTAGGCTTATATTATTTTTGAGTTTTACTGTCAAGGATTTGCTTATCAAATAGATGTCTCTGTGGAAAATTCCGGTTCCCGATAATTTTCAGATAAATCAAATTTTTAAAAAATCCTTTTTTCTATCACAATCCATTGTCGCCGGTACGGAAAACAATTCGAGTCTGATGAAAGATCACGTACAATATCATCATGTTCAAGCTTATTGTCTGAACAATATTTCATTGACAAATGCAGGGTAGCAGTTATATTCTAATAATAATAACTAATTTTTGAAACACTCAACAATACTACTATATTAATCATAACGGAGGTTTAAATTAATATGGAAAACAAAAACAGAAAAACATTCTTTATGTTTTTAATGGCGTTTTTAATCGCCTTTTTTATTGTGTCTTTTGTAGAGGTATTAAGATCGTCATTTCTGGCTTCGGGAGCCCCGGAAATCCCGACTGCGTCCGCCATTGAAGGAATAACGCCGGGTTCTTTTTCCGATCTTGCAGAACGCGTCAAGCCGGCTGTTGTAAATATCAGCACAACAAAAGTATTAAAAGGGAGAAGCCTCGGTTCACCGTTTGGCCGATCACCTTTCGGCGGACCTTTTGGAGATGATTTCTTTGAACGTTTTTTCGGTGATATTCCCGAACGTGATTTCAAACAAAGAAGTCTTGGATCGGGATTTATAATCAGCAACGATGGATATATTTTTACCAATAATCATGTTGTTGAAAACACTGATAAAATTCTTGTAAAAATATCCGATGGGAAAGAATACGAAGCAAAAATTATCGGCACGGATGCAAAAACGGACATCGCTTTAATAAAAATCAAACCTGATAATGGTCTGCCCATAGTGGATATAGGAGACTCGGATGCGGTAAAAGTCGGGGAATGGGTTATTGCGATCGGCAATCCGTTTGGTCTTGAACAAACCGTCACCGCAGGCATTGTTAGCGCCAAAGGTCGCGTTATCGGTGCGGGAGCTTATGATAATTTCATCCAAACAGACGCTTCCATTAATCCCGGTAACAGCGGAGGACCATTATTCAATATGCAGGGGAAAGTCATCGGTATCAATACGGCTATTGTTGCCCAGGGCCAGGGTATTGGTTTCGCTATTCCCATCAACATGGCCAAAAACATTTTGAATGATTTAAAAACAAAAGGGAAAGTTACCCGCGGATGGTTAGGTGTATCGATCCAGAATATTTCTGACGACATTGCAAAAAGCATGAATTATAAAAACAAGAACGGTGTGTTGATCTCCGATGTTTTTAAAGGTGACCCGGCAGATCGGGCTGGAATTAAAGTTGGCGATATTATTACAGAAATTAACGGGAAAAGCATCAAAGATACGCATGAACTGCTGATCACCACTGCCGGTCTGCATGTGGGAGAAAAAGCTATTATCAAAGTCGTTCGTGACGGTAAAGAAATGGTTTTTCAGATCATCGTTGCGGAACGAAAAGACAAACCGGAAATGGTTTTGTCTCAAAAAACAGGGGGGTATTTTGGTATCCATGTTCAGGAAATAACAAAAGATATGGCTAAGCAACTGGGAATTGCTCAAAATATGGGCGTAATAGTCACTGATGTGGACGAGGGCAGTCCGGCGGATAACGTTGGAATCCAAGCGCATGATATCATTGTCCAGGTCAACAAAGTGAAAATATTATCCTTCAAACAATATTTAACAGAAATAGGAAAGGCCGCCGAAAAGAAAAATGCAATTCTCTTGGTCAAGCGGGGAAATGCAAATTTCTTCGTCGGGATGAGCATGGAATAGCATATACGTTATAAAATAAAAAAAAGACAGGCCAATCCGCCTGTCTTTTTTTTATTTGCAATACTCTCTCAATTGCATATCATCTTAATGATGCAGTTGATACCTAAGGAATAACTCAATCACCCATTCCAGGCGTATTTGAGGAAACCCCATATCCCCTTCCCTGTATCATCAGGCTATTCGCTTCTAAAGATGATGTGCGTTAGAATGTTTCACGTGAAACATTTCTGATTAAAGAACGGTTAACCATTCAACCATTGCGAATATTGATTCATCTTGGCCAGTGATTTAACCGCTTTCTCCGGAGTAATGAAATTGACTCCTTTATACGTGCAGCCATTCACATCAGTAACCGTTTGCGTTTTATCATCGCTCAACAAGTAAACTCCTATAATCGGCTTGTTGTATTTTTCCATTAATTTTACCGTTTGTTCCACGGTCTGTTTTTCGAAGCTCTCAACATATAGCAAAGAACCTTCTACAAAATTGGAGTCGTATTTATTATCTACCGCGACGGTGGATTCCATGATAGATCTTATCATCACCTTTCTGCCGATGATGCCCATGTGGATAATGGCATCACATCCCGGCCACCGGCTAAGCTCTTCCAGAATTTTCATATAGGTTTCAGTATTCATATCCCCGACGACATCTACCGGATTTGCATGGCTCCAGAAAGTAGGCAGCAATGGATTAATCTTAGAAATTACATCCTCTGATAATCTGGGCACAGTCAAACCGTTTTCCTCGCATAGATCGGATGCCACGACGCCCCATCCTCCTCCCAAAGTTAAAAGAGCGACATTGCTTCCTTTCGGCAACGGCAATGAAGAGAATGCCGCTGAAAGGTCGAGTAAATCCATCGGACTTTCGGCTTGGATGATGCCGGCCTGTTTGCAGGCGGCCGTGAACACTTTTATATCGGAAGCCATGGCTCCGGTGTGACTCGCTGCAGCGCTGGAACCAGCTTTTGTACGTCCTCCCTTTAAAACAATCACCGGTTTATGCTTGCCGACACGCCTGGCGGTTTCTAAAAATCTTTGGCCGTTTTTGATGCTTTCAATATATAAGACAACGTTTTTTGTTTTCTCATCAACTTCAAATCCATCCATATAGTCTTCAATGGTCAGCATGGCTTCGTTTCCGGAACCGCAATAGGCTCTTATTCCAATATCCTCTTTTGCAGCAAAAGCCAGCAATTGCGTTCCCAGATTACCGGATTGAGCCAGCAATGAGGTCCCTCCCGCGGGCGGGCGCACATGAGACCCTATACAATAAAATGATATATAAGGATTGCAGATGCCCATCGTATTTGGACCGATAATAACTATTCCGGCCTCACGCGCCTTTTCCACCAGTTCTTCTTCCAGAATCTTCCCTTCGGAACCCACTTCACTGAACCCGGAGGTAATAATTAAAACATTCTTTATGCCTTTTTCCTTAAATTGCGGAATCAGAGATAAAATCTTATCAGCAGGAACGGTAACCACGGCAAGATCAACGGGATCGGGAATTTCCGTGACCGACGTATAAACCTTTCTGCCGGCGATCTCTCCTCCTGTGGCGTTAACGAGATATACGGCTCCCTGATATTTCCCCGCAATAACACCGGCATACATGATATGTCCCCATTTGCTGATGGTCGAAGAAGCGCCCACAAAGGCAATCGATCTGGGATGGAATAATTTCCAGATATGTTTTAAATCGACTTGTCGACCCAGTTCTTTCTTCTCCGCAGGTTTACCTAAAACGATTAACGCATCAACGGCGGTAACTTTACCGTCTGCAGAAACTAACAACGGATTAATATCTATTTCCTTGATTTCCGGCATTTCCAAACCGATACGTGACAAACCGACCAATGTTTTTACGAGAGCATCTTTATCCGGAGCGTTTTCTCCCCGAAAAGATCCGAGCAGTTTCCGCGTCTTTAACTCATTAATCATTTTCAGCGCTTCTTTTTCATCAAAAGGTGCGACGCGAAAAACAACATCACCGAGTGCTTCTGTAAAAATTCCTCCCAAGCCAAACATTACCGTCGGTCCAAATTGCTCATCCCGAAAAAGTCCGGCAACAAATTCTCTCTTGCCATCCAGCATCGGCTGAACCAAAAAGCCTTCCAAGTCCTTTCCGGCCGCTTCCTTTATATATAAGGATGCGGATTGAACATCTTCTTTGTTTTTCAGATTCAGTTTGACCAGCCCTTTTTCTGTTTTATGTGTAAGTTTTGATCCCAATCCCTTCACAACAACAGGGTATTTTATGTTTTCTGCTGTGGTCAGAGCTTCTTCTATGGTTTTGACGACTTTTTCAACCACGACAGGAACACCATAGTGTTTCAATACCTCCTTTGATTCCGCCTCGGTTAATGTATTTCTTTTTTCAGCTTTTGCTTTTTCGATAATATCAATTTTTGCCATGATCCCCCCATATCAACAGATGATTATTATATTTTCATTAATGTTATTAAGAACCTATCGGCGTTACAATTTTCCAGAAGAAATCAAAGAACTGGTTTATCGAGTCTGCGAGTTTCCACTTCATACCGTGAACATACCAGTTTTGTATGTGTCTTTGCGTAATCATCATATAAAGGTCTGCGAAATAATGGTTTTCAATTTCAGATATAACAGCGCCTCGTTTTTTCGCCTTTTCCACAACGCCATTTAGAATATCTATTTCCGATTCTCTTTTATATGATTTGCTGGCCATGAAACTTTTTGACGGAACCGTTATAAAAGCAGTAACGGCCAGATCAGGATTATTATCGAAGAAATTCATCGTTACCCAGAAAAGCTTTCGAAACATTTCACGGATATCTTCCGTTCCTTCAAGATGCATCCTTAATAAGGATGCCAAAACAAGTAATTTTTCGTCTATAATAGAAAAAAGGAGATCTTCCTTGGAAGAAAAATATTTATAAATTGTACCGGTGCTGATCCCGCTTTCCCTGGAAATGTCGCGGATATTCACAGCATGGAAATCTTTCCTGGAAAATTGTTTTAACACCACCGGGTAAAGGCGTTCTTTTAATTTTTCAGGAATTACCGGCCTTTCTGTCGTCATAAAACCTTTATTCATATGATTGGGTTGCAGAACAAATATAAAACATTGTTTCAAATGTCAAGAATAATTTGAAACAATGTTTTATATTAAATAAATATATTAATAATATCTCATACTTGAATATATAATTATTGCGCTGATCCACTGATGATAAATCGTATATTAAACATCACACAACGTCATAACAAATTTATTCATTGATTAAAAATATATAACTGAAAAAATGTCTGCGATTGACGACCGGGAATGAAATGTCCGGTTTGAGGCATGCAATGCATTTAATGTTATGTTGGACGATCCGGAGCAGATGATCAGCTTTTGATAGAAAGCAATGTCAACAACGGCTCTGGTTTTGTCATGGCATCCTTGATCAAGTCATCTATGTGAATTTCACCAGTCGTTTACCGACACATCGTTGTTGAAGGATTTCCGACCCCTGATTTTATATTATATGTTCATGCACATTATTTTTGACAACCGGGGCAATAAAATGTGCTTCGCCCTCCCTGCTTGATGCGGCAAATCGTTCCACCGCAAAGCGTGCAGCGTTTCTTTTCCCGACCGTATGCTTTTAATTCGCGCTGGTTTTCTCCCGGGTGACCATACAAGTCGCGCCAGTCCGAAATTGATGTGCCTCTTTTCTCGATACCCTTTTTTAAAATTTTTCGCGCTGTGGTAAATATCCTCTTCCACTCCTGCCCGGAGAGAGATGAAGCTATTCGTAACGGTGATATACCGGCGCCATTCAAAATTTCACAGGCGTAAATATTACCGATGCCGGCAACAGCCTTCGGATCCATCAGCAGGGTCTTAATGTTAACCTTGCGTCCGGCTTGAATTGCAAAAAATATCTTTTCATCAAAACCGGTAATAAAGTCATTTTGAATGTTACCCCGGATTGTCTTCATCACCCTGACGGTTGCAAAGCGTCTTGGGTCAACGAGAAAGACATTGCCTGTCTTAAAACGCATGCGCCAGCGGCTGTACTTTGGTTTTGCCGCGCTTTCCTGCCACAAAAGTCGGCCCGTCATTCGCAAATGTATCGCTAGTGAATTACCATCCGTAAGGTTTATGCAGATCGTTTTCCCTTGCCGTTTGATATTGACGACAGTTCCTTGTTTAAAATTTTTGACGCCGGACAACTTGTTGTCGTAAACTTCTGTAGACAATATCTTCTGCCCGTTTATCTTCTTTGTGAGTTGCCGACACAACGTCTCGACTTCAGGTAACTCCGGCATGGGGTGTCTCCTTGCTGATATTTCATTCTCTGCGTTCCCATCGCTTTTCCTTTTACTAAAAATAATTTCTTTTGCCTATTTCTTTTCAACACAACGGACATTGCTCCGGCTTGGAGCGAAACGTTTGTCGATCAACCGATGAAGCCTCCTGGTTGCCGAGACCATGGCATCAGGC
>JAGVUJ010000050.1 GCA_019136325.1 Deltaproteobacteria bacterium | reverse complement strand
ATGCTTGATGATAATGTCCGTTTCGATATCGTTTAGTTGGAAATGTTTCTGAGCGTTGGCAAGCGCGATTTTGGGGTGCTCGATACCGTGGAATTTGTCTTCCGGGAGATCGGGGACGTCGTGATTTCTCCAGTCGTAGAGAAAAAAGTCATGCAGGAGTGCGCCGCGGGCGGCGGAGTGATGATCCAGCTTCAGAAGTTTGCAAGCTTTATAGGAAAAATAGGAGACGTCCATCACATGTTCGTAGATGGAAGAGTTGTGATGGTAATGTTCTTTGAGTTTCAGGAACTCTTCATGTTCGCAAATGTCACTGATAATTGTATAGAATTCGTTTTCCGCCGGTTTCCTTCCGTAATCGCCGGGTATAATTTTGGCCGGAATGGATTTTACAAAAGCGCTGATCTTGTTTTTTATCTCAGCGTTGATGTTATTTTCGATATACCTGCTCAAGTTGGGGAAAGCGGTCCGCAGACGTTTAAAGGAATCGAATATTTTTTCTATTTCCGAATTGCTCAGGTTGAAATATTCGGAGTACAGATAAGCGATTTTTCTTCTGAACGATGTAAGGGATATAACGGAAAACACAAAATCCATGATGCTGTAAGCCAGGAAAACGGCCGCGAGCATGTTCATCAAAGCAGCATCCAGCGATGCAACGAAGCGTGAAACGACCGGATGAAGAAAGGTGATGAATCCCAAAGCCATTGCCGTCCAGAATATGGAGAAAAGCAGACAGACGCGGCCATGAATATGAAATTTGTTGTTCGAATAATCCCAGAGCTTCAGTTTGAAAGCTTTTTCCATGATATAGCTGGTGAAATACTCTATGCCCGTTAAAATAATTCCATAAAAGGCAATTTTGACCGGCAGCGGCCACGGATGAATCAGAAATTCCAGAAGGATAATAAAAACCGCTCCGAAACCGTAAATGGGAATAAAAGGACCGAAAAGAAAGCCTGCATTGATCAGCTGCCGCTGTGAAACGGATCTGTAAATGACCTCGATGACCCATCCCATGCAAGCATAGACAGCAAAAAACAGAATGAGGCTGGATACCGTTATATCGTTAAAAATCATTGGATATATTTATCTCATGTTCGGGTCTTGCAGCAGTGTGTTATTTGAATTCGGAGGCTTAAGTTCATCGGTTTATGTCATGTCAATCCGGAGCGGATTAGTCGCCATACCTATAATATTGGACAAGCGTTGTCAACAAGTCTCTGCAGGGGATATTTTGCTAAAAATGCTCATGTGACAATCCGTTGAGAGCAAAAAAAGGGGCGTGGTTGGACGTAAAAAAAACCGGATTTCTTTTAAGGATCAAAGAGATGGCCGGGTGTTTCTTTAAAACGCTTTCAAGAAAACGACGAACGGCGGGTCTGTGCCAGCCCAGGGGGTGTTTGAAGTTTCGATAAAGAGACAGGTCGCCGGCGTAGAAATCATGCGTCGCCAGATTGTCCGATTCGACACTCCGGACCGGCAAATTGAAAATGGCCAGATTCAGAAAATCGATACAGTCGCGATGATCGGCAATGAAGTTCATTGTTGTGAATGCGCTATTTTCATTTTCCGGCGGCGTGCCGAAAAGGAAGTAACAATACGTGGCAATCCCCGCTTTTTTCAAATTTTTTAAAACGACAGAGGCTGTCAGTAAATCAATTCCTTTATGGAGTTGATCCAGAACGTTTTGATCGCCGGATTCAATACCCAGCTTCAGCATGGCACAGCCGCTTTTTTTTAAAGATAAACAGAAATCTTCATCAGCTAAATGTGCAGTGACCCGGACAAAGCCGTACCAGGGCGCCCCGGGCGGATTTTGTGACAGAGTCTGTAAGAGCGACGGCGAAATAGAACTATCCAGAAGATGAATCAGCGTTGGATTCATTTGGCGGGTTAATTCCTGCAGTTCTGCGTTGGCCTGAGAGGCTTCCAAAGGGTGATAAGCATTTCCTTCGGCTTTTTCCGGGCAGAAAGCGCATTGGCGCCAGTAACAGCCGCGCGCGCCGCTGTAGGGGATGATCAGGCCGGGCGATAAATATTGATCAAGTGGAAAATCATCGTAGGCAGGGGCGTTGTGAATCAGCTTGTTTTGTGTACCCAGTATCTCGAGCAGTTTTTGCTCTCCTGCGCCTTCCACAATTTCGTCAACCAGACCGCCGAAGGTATGGAGATGTGCGCCCAGCTTCATCCACGATGTGACAAGCGATCCGCCCAGAATAATTTTTTGTCGCGGATGAATGTTCTTTATAAAACCGATCATGGCAAAGGTGCAGAGCGCC
>JAGVUJ010000202.1 GCA_019136325.1 Deltaproteobacteria bacterium | reverse complement strand
GATTTGACATCTTTTAAGATTTCTCCCAATCCCGTAGCGGTCGCATGAACGATTGTTTTCGCAATGTCTTTATAGCATTCCGTTGATTTATCCTGAGCGCTCTGCGCGAAAGAAAGATTCGCACCGGCGGCGGTCAGCGCCAGAAAAAATAACATGGCAAACACGATCGTTGTTCCGGTTACGCGATAACGTCTGAAATTTTTTTTCATTATGACAATTCCTCCTGAATTAAGTTGTTAAATGTCAAGTGTTGTGAACTTTCAATTAACGCCCCATGAACAGACGGCTCCTGATGACGGATGTTTCCGCAATCCCCCCGTCATCGGAAAACATGAACGAGCCGCTCGGTATTTCCCGGCTAAAAAGAATAGGTCCCGGTCGCGAACGGAACGCTCGCCATTCCGGAACAAATCTTCCATTTACCGCGTTCCTTTTTAAGCGTCAGAGCATAGCGAAAAAGCGTCTTAATTTTTTTTCCGGCGCTTTGATAGGAAATCGGCATCTCGATGATGACGCTGGCCAGAAAGGGATCGGCCTGAACATGGACATTGCGTCGTTTACCCCAACGGATGTTGTCCATGTTTTGAAAGTCTTTCTTGAAAGAGGCGCGAATACTTCTGGTCGATTTAAAAACTTCGTTGTCATTGGTGCCCATCATGAATAAAGGCTTTGAAGTTGCCATGTCGTCCATTAAGCTCTCAATATCCCTTTCGGCATAATGATTAAGAAACTCCATCGCGACTTTTAATGCGGCTTGTTGTTCCCTGGTCATTGCCAACCTCCTTTTGTAACGGTTAAAATCCGGTTAAAATATGCCTGCGTCATTTCCATAATCATCTATGGTCATGCGGTAAAACGCCGAAGCGCCCATCAAATCGCCCGGACGGCAAAAATCCGATAATGGAGATGAGCCACAAACTCATTTTCCCCGTATTGAAAAACATGATCGATGTTGCCGAATTGATCCAGCAGTTTTCGGGAGATGCTTTCCATCATCGGCATATTCAGCCCGTAGCGCCGACCGAGTTCAGCGGAGGAAAGTTTCAGCGGCGGCGCAGGGTGTTCATCAATGACCTCCCAGTGCGCTTCCAACAATCTTTCTTTAAGCTCCCCGACGGTCGGATACCATTTTGGCGTATGCATCGCCTGATATAGAAAATTAATGCATTGCGCATCCGTTTCATTTTCAAAACATGCTGTCTGATGAATAAATACCTCGCCATCTTTGGCCTGGCGGCGAATGTGGCGCAGGACGGGCGTTAAGCCATTCTGTCCGAAATAGTGTAAAACAGACCGCATAATAAAAGAGATGTGTTTGTTCTCGTCGGCCAAATCTCTGCGGGTAAAATCGGAGATGTACCGGTTTACACAGGCAATACGGTTCTCTTTCATGGCCCCCAGTTGGCTTGCAGAACAATCAAGATTTACCGACGCGATATGTCGGGACAGTCCGGCGGCAATCAGACGCTGAAGAATAAACCCTGTTCCGCCTCCCAGATCCACCACAATGTCTGTATCGGAATCGGAGACATGTCTGATAATGGTTTCAATCAAGGGACGCGCAACAGCCGCATCGGCAAAATATCCGTCATGCATGGAATGCCATTGTTTTCCATGAGCTCCGCTCTCCCGGCTTATTTGTTCTTCGATATGCATGGCGCACCTTGTCTCCTGATTAAGGTTCATGATACCACAGGATCATCAGGTGTCAACAGCGTTCGTTGGCGCTATTGACGATTTTAAAATCTCCGGTTAAAATACCTGCATAAGCTTGGCAGATCGAAAATGGTGAAACAATGAAAATTTATTTCTTTTGTTTTTCTGTGATTATTTGTTTCATTATTGGCAACGCCGTCACCATTCAAGCCCATCAACGAGGCAGTTTCAAAACTAAAGGAGGAAAGACCATGGAATTAAAAAGTCTGTCTTTTCAGCATGAAAATATGATTCCGGCTCAATATACCTGTGACGGCCGGAATGTATCTCCGCCACTTTCGTGGAGCGGCGCTCCCGACAAGACAAAAAGTTTCGCGCTGATCTGCGATGATCCCGACGCACCGGTCGGTTTGTGGGTGCACTGGGTCCTTTTCGACATCCCCGCATCGGTCAATGCCCTTGCGCAAAATTTTTCCCGAACGGAAGACATTCCCGGATTCGGGAAAAACGGGAAAAACACGTCTGGACGTTTCGGGTATGACGGCCCCTGCCCTCCGGACGGCACACACCGCTATTATTTTAAATTATATGCGCTCGATACGATGCTGAATCTCAAGCCGGGCCTGACCAAAGACG
>JAGVUJ010000206.1 GCA_019136325.1 Deltaproteobacteria bacterium | reverse complement strand
GTTTAGACCGCGGGAAGACATCTTTAATAAACATAGTCGGTCCCCAACCGGAATGACCATAAACTATCTCGGGGTAGAAGCCGTCCTTCTTTAATTTGTTTAACTCGCGATAAATCGCCTGTCCATGCAAAACGGCACTTTCCAGCGGTTTAATATAATGATGAGTTTCGCGTTTGGGTTCACGGGAAGGCGTGTAAATCAATTTGTATACACCGGGAATTTGTCCTTCCTTGCGCGTGGTGCCGAATACAATACGATTGTCAGCGTTTTTGGCTAAATTGACCGCCAAATGACGAAACTGCGCCGGAAAATTAGAATGCAAGAAAAGAATTTTCATAACTCGTCTATCGGCCCAACTCTCTGCAATAACAATATATATTATTGAACGGGTTTGCCCTCATTTTTACCGTTTTTTTCTTTCATTGCTGGAGAGATATCTATCACCCCGTTGATCGCTTCATAACGGCGAATAAGATTGCTCAAAGCCAGAGTGATTCGCTTGGCTGTTTTCAGCGAAACAGCAATTTTCGATTCTATGTGAATAACATTGGGATCGATTGAAGGATTGCCGAACATCAGAATAACTTCTTCCGCTCCGAGACCGACATTGAATATACCGGAATAATGAGTTTTAATTCCTTCCTCTGTAAAACGAAGTTTTCTCTGCTGCGGAGCAATTTGTTCCAAATTTTCATCAATTTTATCACCCGTTGCCATGTTGAATCCTCCTTTTTTCATTTTTTTATGTTATTTATACTGTTTAAACTCGGATAATAATAAATTAAGACCTTTGAATAATTATCAAATTGTCATTTTGACCGTAGGGAGAAATCTTGTAACGTAATAATATAAAAAAGATTTCTCGTCGTCCCGAAATGTCGGGACTTCTCGAAATGACACGAGGAGCCGTCTTTCAAAGGTCTAAAAATATCTTCATATGAAAACTTACCTAACCTTGAGACCTTCATCCAGATAACGAATGATCGGGAAAAGGAAAAACTCAATCACTCTGCGCTTGCCCACATTCACTTCCACTGTGGCGGACATCCCCGGTTTGACTTTATACACATCGCCATTTTTTGTTTTCAGGGTTTCCACCGTCATTTTGACGCGTACGGGGTAGCCTCCGGATTCATTCTCAGCGGCCTTGTTGGTTTCCTTATTTTCTTTTTCTTCCATACTATAAGGATTGATAATTTCGACCATGCCTTCAATAGTCCCGTATTTTTGAAAATCGTAAGTGTCGACTTTAACAACGCAACGTTGACCTTCTCTTACGTAACCGATGTCTTTATTCATAACGATGGCATTGACTTCGAGCGGCGTGCCTTCAGGAACGATGCCTACGACCGGTTGGGCCGTTGTTACGACGCCGCCGATTGTTTTTACCGGTAACAGATGGACACAGCCTGACACCGGCGCTATGATAAATCGTTTCCCCTGTTTGAATTTAAGACTGCTTACTTCCGCTTCCAAAGTATTTCGTTCATGAATATTATTGGAGTAATCGGAAAGCAGTTTCTCCCGGAAATTGCTTTTAAAAGTCTGTATTTCATCATCGATTCGGGATAATTTGGTTTCCAACTGTCTGGCCTGTCCTTCCTTGGCATCTCGTTCGCGTTCCAGGTTCATTCTTTCTTTGACTTTTTCCCGGTAGCGGTTATCCGCCAGCGTTCCGATTTCCACCAGGGCTTTCTGCCTCTTTTCCTCTTCCAGCGTCATGGACAAGACGTGATTGATCGTTTCGATTTCTTTCTTGAGGGATTCCAGCGCGCTCTGATTCTCCAGAGCTTCCTTTTCTTTCTCTTTCAGGGTCGAATTATAAACATCTCTTTGCACCTGATAGTGCGTCATCTGCGTTTTTACAATTTCCGATGCAAGGCCCTTCCCTGCGGGAGAAAATCCTTTTTCGTTGAGGACGGCATCAATCCTGCCCATGGATAAACGTGAATAATTCAGATTTCTTTCCTTGCCTTCCAGATCAGCTGTGTCTACGGAAGGATCTATTTCCAGCAGGATATCACCTCTCCTGACATAGTCTCCTTCCTTGACGTGTATCTTGGTGATGACACCTGTTTCCAGAGGCTGAACAACCTTGACATCGCCCGCGGGTATAATTTTCCCGCGAGCGGAAACGACAACATCGATTTTGATAAGAAATAACCCCAGCAGGACAATGAGCATCAGAGAGATGATTGTCCACAGAAAATAGGTGCCCAGCGGATTTGTCGGCCGTTCTTCAATTTCCGCCAGAATGGGCTTAAAATCGTGATAATCGGATTTGCTCATCTCAGTCTGTTCTCCTCCTGTT
>JAGVUJ010000148.1 GCA_019136325.1 Deltaproteobacteria bacterium | reverse complement strand
CCAGACGACCAGCAGGCCCAGAAGCGTGAAGGGCAGGTCGATTACGGCGGTAATCGAAAACGATGTGATGAAATCACGAATACTCTCGAATTCCTGCAAATTTTTAGTGAAGGAACCGATGGACTTAGGGCGCGACTCCATCTTCAGGTTGAGAACTTTCTGAAGAAGCATTGCTGAAATTTTCAGATTGGTTTTCTTGGCCGCTTCATCGACGAAATAGCTCCTGAGGGCTCGCATAACGACCGCAAAAAGATAAATGACCAGCACGCCGATCGATAAAACCCAGAGCGTCTCCGTGGCATTGTTGGGAATAACACGATCATAGACGTTCAGGACGTAAAAGATCCCGACCAGGCCGAACACATTGATGAGAAAGGCCGCCAGAAAAACATCGCGGTAAACACGCCATGATTCCATGATGGTTCCCCAAAACCAGTGTTTTGATTGATCGGCTTGTTCAGCGGCAACGGATTTCTGATCGGTCTGATACTTTGGACGGACGAAGATGGCATAGCCCGTATAATTTTTTTCCAGTTCATCGTGGGAAATTTCCTGTTCTCCGCCGCCGCTTTGGGGGATGATGATTTTGAAGCGGTTGAGTGAACTGTTTTTTTCAACCAGAATGCATGCCTCGCGGTTCTGTAGCAGCAATATGGCCGGTAAATGAATGGATCTGATGTCGTTAAGTGACTTGGAGAGGGTGCGGGAAGATAAATCCGCCCGATTTGCGGCACGATTAAAAAGCTTGACCGTCAGACGGTTCTGAACCAGAGGCAGACCGGCAATCAGGCTTGCTTTTGATATGTTACGGCCGTATGTTCTGCTCAGAACGATCAGACAATCCAAAAGTGGATCGTCATGAATGTCCTGATTTTCCAAAACATTCCAGGTATTTTCAGTGCAATCGTCATTATCGTTTGACATAAGTCGCTTCAACAATACAAGGGGTTCCCTATTTTTTTCCAAAATGCAATACGTCAATATTTTTTATTATACATTTTTTTAAAAAAAGTATATATATTTTTAAAAACGGTATCATCAATGAAAGAAGGTATTTATCGGCAATCATAATGGAAGAATTGCTATCGGGTTATCCGGTATGCGTGAAATAATGCAATGTCGTTTTAACTTTTTTTAAGCTGCGGATGAATAAAAATGCCTTACATTGAGCGTTCAGCCGACGGGAAAATTATTGGATTGAGAACCATTGCCGGTTCCAATTCAACCGAGGAAAAGTCGATTAACGATCAAGAGGTTCTTGATTTTCTTAAAGACAATCTGGACAACAATTTTCTTAAGAACCTTCTAGTCCATTCTGACGCAGGATTGATCCGGCTGCTTGAAGATCTCATCGCCCTGCTGACGAAGAAGAACATTATTCTTTTTACGGAATTGCCGGAAAAAGCCCAGGCCAAGATCATTGAACGGGAAAAAATACGTGAAAAAATATCATCGGACAATATTATCGTAGAAGATATTCTGTGATGCCGTGAGCATATTGTAATTTAAAATAATCGCTTGACAAGGATTAAAATAGTAATAAGATTTTGCCGCAATTGAAATCGCAGGATGAAGGAATCCAAAGCCCATCTAAATACAGTTTTAAGAAATCTGAAATTAAAGCTGTACTTACCTAAATGTGGATTTTAAAAAGTAAACGCCGCATATTACGTTGGCTTTAAAAAAATACACTCGGCTCTCAAAAAAAAGAAAAAAACATTGTTTTCTAACCGCAAGTATATATTTTTATATCTATAAGGAGGATTCTATGAAGCCTTATATTAAGAATGTTTTCATCATTGTTGTTATCTTGCTTTTTGCCGGAGCGACCGGCGTCATGGGAGAAACGCTTCGCGATTCAGTAAAATCAGTTCTCCAGAATAATCCGGATGTCACTTCTGTGGCCTACAATCGACTGGCAAGGGACCAGGAGGTCCGGCAGGCCATGGCTGATTTTTTCCCCAGGATCGAGACCACGTTGTCGGATGGCTATATTGACCAGCATCATCCTTATCTTCTGGATGATGAATTTCATCCGAGATCAGCGACCGTCAGACTCAACCAGAATATATTCCGGGGCGGCGCTACCTTCGCGGAAACAAAACGTCAAAAATCCAGAGTGATTTCTGCGGCCTATCAATTGCAGGGAGTTTCGGAGAATACGGCATTGCTGGCGTGCAGAGTTTACTTAAATTATTTGCGGGCCATTGAGCAGGATAACCTGGCGAAAGAAAATCTTCTGATTCATGAGCGATTTTACGATCAAATCAAGTTAAGAAGTCAGGCGGGTGTCGACCGCAGAGTTGATTTGG
>JAGVUJ010000211.1 GCA_019136325.1 Deltaproteobacteria bacterium | reverse complement strand
ACAGAAAGGTCAGGCTGCGATGAAAATATAACTGCAGATTATATCTTCAAGTTCATTCATCAGTCGCTTTTCATCACCCCCTTCTTTATCATTCATGATGCGGTGGATCATCTCGGTGCTTATCCAGAACAACATTGTTGCAGCGGCCTCAATATTATTTACACGAATAAATCGCCTATATTGTTGTAATAAACTTATTAAAAATTCGATTATCTTTTTCTCTTCTTCGCGGTTAATTTCTTCCACATCTTCTTCCAGTAAAATGAGAGCTTGTCCATCCCGATGAATCATCGGGTTGATTTCATGAGCTTCTTTTAAGGTGCGAATTAAAGACCGAACTAATTTTTTGCCATTATCAAGACTTTCTGAAACTTCATCGCCTACATCCATATGAATATTATAGAGGGCTTTTTCCGAGGCCTCTTTATAAAATTTCTTGATTAACTCTATGGCAACTTCTTTCTTGTTATTGAAATACCCATAAAAAGATCCTGTCGCTACACCAGCACGTTGAGCCAGATCATGTGTCGTTATTTTAAAATACCCTTTTTCGGCAGAAAGATCCCAGGCGGCCTGCAAAATCTTATCCTTGGTTTCAATGCTGCGCTTTTGCACAGGAATTCGAGCTTTATTTTTTAATACCGTCACGATTAATCTCCAAAAAGAATCAGTTTAATTTCCTATACAAAACAATTCATTACGCAATTTTATTAAAAAATCAATAAAAATGTGATGTCATGTTCATATTTTTCTTGACAATACGAATCCAATGTCATATTCACTTTTTATTCACGATTATAATAATTGGCAGTTCCACGATTTCAGAAGCGAGGGGAAGATGGAAATCATGGATTATAAATATCTAAAAACAAGAAAAGAGAATTATACGCTCTGGGTTGAGATGCACAATCCGCCGGTAAACTTTCTGACCGTGGCCCTGCTCGAAGAACTCTTCGATCTTATCAAAAAGGTATCCAAGGAGGATTCTATCCGGGTATTTATCCTGACGGGCGGCATTGAAGATGTCTACATCATGCACTTCTCTATTCCCGAACTTTTAAATTTATCAAAAGACAATAAAAAATTGCTTCTTAATCTTTTCGTAAAATCCAAAATAACAGGCGCTTTCTTAAAATACTTTACAACCTATACCAACTGGCTGATGGATTGGTTCGGCTGGTACGAAACGCTGATGCTGAAATTCGCCAAAATCATGAGTGGTTATTCGTCGAGTTTGTATCTGTGGTTTATCATGCAAAGAACTTATTTTGCCATTGAACGTCTCAATAAAATAACCATCGCCGCGATCAACGGCAATTGCAACGGCGGTGGCACCGAGCTTTCCGCTTGTTTCGACTTTAGACTCATGGTGGGCGACCAGGGGTTTACCATCGGACAGCCGGAAGTGCTGATAAATATCGTTCCCGGAGGAGGTTCTACGCAGAGACTTCCCCGGCTGATCGGCCGGGCCAAAGCCTTGGAACTGATGCTGCGCGGCAATCAGTTGGATGTTCAGGAAGCCCAACGCATCGGGTTGATTACTGCATCATTCAATAAGGTGGAATTCAAAAACAAAGTGCAGGAATTTGCCGATCTGATGAGCAAACGTCCCATGACGGCTGTCGATGCAATTAAGAAATGCGTTCATGATGGCATGGAAACCACATTGAGGCATGGATTGAGCATCGAATCGGAACAAAATATTCGCTGCCTGGATACTGAAGATACAATGAACGCCATGCAGACCTACATCAGTTATCTGGATGAACATATTAACCCTATCGACCGTCAAAAAATAACTACTGAAGATCTTAATCATATCGTACAGGAAACAGTGAAGCACATGGAGGAAGGCAAACTCTATAAATTTAAACATTGATATTTCTTAAAGGAGGCAAACTGTGAATAAAACAATACTGGTAACCGGCGCGTCAAGCGGTATCGGCTGGGCAACATCGCTGGAACTGGCCGAAAAAGGATGGCGTGTATTTGCCGCCGTTAGAAAAGAGGCCGACGCCAAGAAACTGCGGGATGCCTCCTCCGGAAAAATCACGACGGTGATCATGGATATCGTCGACTACGAAAGCGTGAAGCGCGGCGCGAGAGAGATCGAAAAGGTTCTCGGCGGAGCCGGTCTCGACGCCCTTTTCAACAATGCGGGGATATCGGTCCAGGGGCCATTGGAAATAATACCCATCGAACTGTTTGAACAGCAGATACGGGTCAACGTTTTCGGTCACGTCTTCGTGACGCAGACCTTCCTGCCGCTCCTGCGCAAGGCGCAGGGGAGAATCGTATTCACAAGCTCCGAGAGCGGCAAGATAACACTGCCGCTGATAGGGCCATATTCCGCGTCAAAATTCGCGCTTGAGGCTGTGGCCAACGCATTCAGGATAGAGCTTCGTCCGTGGAAAATCAGGGTCTCTTCCGTGGAATTGCAAACCATAAAAACACCCATGTGGGAAAAGATAGACACCAGCACCGAG
Source organism: Deltaproteobacteria bacterium (assembly GCA_019136325.1). Next base: position 16,144 of record JAGVUJ010000211.1, on the reverse strand, counting down.
AAATTGATGGCATCTCTCCCGAAGCAGACCAGAGACCTGTACCAAAATGAATTGAAGACACTGAGCGTCTTTCCTAAATGGCAGGCGGAAATGGGGATATCCATGAAAAAAGCCGTCAGGGTAATCATTCGCGCCCTCAGCGCAAGAAGCCCGAAGGCCCGCTACCTGGTGGGTTATGAGGCCAGGTTATTAGTCTACAGTTTTGCAATTTGGCCCACCTGGATGATGGACTGGATCGCCAGCAAAAGTTTGATCCTCCTGGGTAAATTTATAAAGCCGAAATGAACGGCTAGCCGTAAACATATGGCGGCAGCAATATGTCGGCGGTGATGAAAATATAATTTAGAATATGGAGAAATGTGATGAGAGATGTATATGTAATAGCGGTAGACACCATTAAATTCGGCAAACACATGGATAAGAGCATCAAGGATCTGGCAATTATGACAGCCACCGGGTGCCTCAAAGATGCCGGTCTGACCAAGAACGATATTCAGGCCCTCTGGTTTGCCAATGCCGGATGGGGTGAAAAAGGACAGATGACCATTCGCGGCCAGGTCGCCCTCAAGGGAATGGGAATCGAAGGCATTCCCATCACCAATGTAGAAAATGCCTGTGCAGGCGGTTCCACGGCTCTGCATCACGCCTGGTATGGTGTTGCTGGTGGTTTGTATGACATCGCCATGGCGGTCGGCGCGGAAAAACTATATTATTCCAACAAGAATCTTGTCTTCCAGGGGTTTTTGGGAGGAATCGATATTGAAAATGTCTTACCCATTGCGAACGCACTTTCTGCTTTTGGCCTTACGGATGACGAGAAAGTCAAGGTAGAACAATTTAAACAAAAATATCAGAAGAAGGCCGTCAACGAAGATAAAGGCGCAAAAAAAGCCAAAGTCAAAGAATCAAGATGGAAAAAATACCGGGACCAGTTCACATCGGCCATTGTTCTGGGTGAAAAGATCGGCTACGATACTGTACGGAAACTGGCCAAACTGACAGCCGGCGACCACTCTCCCTTCATGGATGTTTATGGCTATGCCTGCCGCCAGCACATGAAAAAATATGGTTCCACCGCGGAACAACTGGCGATGATTGCCTCCAAGAATCATTTCAATTCAACACTCAATCCTAACGCCCAATACTGCTTCGAGGTTCCGGTAGAAAAAGTTTTGTCTGACCGTATCGTATCGTGGCCATTGACCCGTTCCATGTGCGCTCCCATCGGCGACGGCGCCGCTTCGGCCATTTTATGTTCCGAAGCTATGGTGAAGAAACTTGGTTTGACCGGTCAAGCTGTCAAAATCAGGGCTTCGATTCTCGGTTCAGCCATCAGAACATCTTTTGATTCGGACATTCCGGAAATAGGAGAGAGGCTGTCCAAACAGGCTTATGAAAAAGCCGGAGTTGGTCCTCAGGATATCAATGTAGCCGAAGTACACGATGCTTCGGCCTTCGGTGAAGTGGTGCAGGCGGAAAATCTAGGCTTTTGTCCCAGAGGCGAAGGTGGAATTTTTGCCGAAAAAGGAGAAACGAGCCTGAAGGGCCGCATTCCCATCAATCCCAGCGGCGGTTTGATTTCGCGCGGCCATCCCATCGGTGCATCCGGTCTGGCCCAGGTCCATGAACTGGTTACCCAGTTAAGAGGCAGAGCCGGAAAACGTCAGGTCAAAAACGCCAGACTGGCCCTGGCGGAAAACGGCGGAGGCGCTCTGGGTACGGAAGAAGCGGCGATGTGCATCCATATTCTGGAAGCGCCGTCACGTTAAATTGACAATAAGTATTGGCAGGCTGTTGCGAGATCCACTTTTGACGAGCATAGAGTACCGCACTTCTTGAAATTCGAAGAACAAAGGTATTCCAAATTGTTCAGACATAATTAATGCGGAAGGGGGTATTATGATCACGCCGAAGGAGAACAAATCTTTATTGGAACGAGAGCCGCGTTTTGAGGACAGCTTTATCAGTCTTCAGGCCATTCCGAAGATTCCCAAGTTGCAGCTCAGGGAAACGAGAGCCTTGATTAGCCACGCGCGCAGATTCAACGACGAAGTCGCCAGGCCCATGGCTCTCAAAACGGAATTAAAGACTTTTCAGGATCCGGATTACATCCCGTGGGAACTCGTCAATAAGGCCAATGAATGGGGTTTCTACACCATGTTTATCCCCAAATTATTCGGCGGCCAGGGATATGCCATGCCGGCGAACTGTTATGTCATTGAGGAACTATCTTCCGCCTGTGTGGGTCTTGCCAATGTTGCTTTTGTTCACTATCTCGGTTTTATGACCGTACTGGCATCATGGAATATCCCGTTGATCAACAGAGTCTGCCGTGACGTGGCCGAAGGGGAACGCACCGGCAATCCCTGTCTTATTTCTCTGGCGATCACCGAACCGGGCGCCGGCACCGATACGGAAGAAACGCAACTGCTGGACCGCGGCAAGATAACCTGCTACGCCGAAAAGGTCAAAGGCGGTTATGTGGTCAACGGTAGCAAAATATTTATTTCCAACGGTCATGTGTCCACCTGGTGCGCTCTGGTGGCCTACACGGATTTGAAAAAACCTTCCGCCAATACGGTAACCTTTGCGGTGAAGACCGGCACGAAAGGATTCACGTTCGGCAAGCATGAAGATAAAATGGGTCAAAGGGCATGCGTGGCGAGCGAACTGATTTTTGAAGACTGCTTTATACCGGATGACTGCGTTATGACTGATTCGCGTTATTTGCCTAACTCCCAGATCCGCGAGGCCGCCGATCTGGTGCGTCAGTATATCCATTATGTGGTGGAAGTCACACGCGCCTCGGTGGGGGCTTTCGGAACCGGCGTCGCCCGAGGGGCTTATGAACAGGCCCTCAAATTTGCCGCTGAAACCGAGGTGGAAGGCAAACTGTTGATCAATCACGAGTGGGCGCAGATCATGCTGGCCGAGATGTATAAGAATGTTGTTACAGGACGTCTCACCTATACAGAAGCCAATTATGCGCATAGCCTGCCCGGCGGCGTCTTTCATTTCCTTCAACTCAAACCGGTTTACTATTATCTTAAATTCATTCCTCAGTTTGTCATCGATATGTTCTTTGTTCCTTTCTATAAAATGAAAATCGTGGATCGGTTGATCAGGAAGATTTTTGTAGACGGGCAATCCATGGACGCGCAGGAACGTTCTTCCGGATACGCATCCATTGCCAAATTTGTCGGCACGGATATGGGCGTGAAAAACAGTCAGATGGCGCTGGAAATGATGGGGCAGGCCGGTTTAAAACACGAGGTTGGGGCGGAAAAAATTCTGCGTGATTCCAAACTGCTGCAAATTTATGAAGGCACCAATCAATTAAACCGTCTTAATCTTTTCGATTGCCTGATTGCGCGTTGTGTTCCCCAGGCCAAGGTATTCGAGGAATAGGAGGAAATATAAATGCTGACAACCATAAAATGCGAACTCAAGTCGTTTGAAGATCTGGCGCACAGCTTTGCGGCAAAAGAGCTTACCGCCAACCGGGAAGAGCGCGACCGCTATCCTTTCGGTCCTTTTTTCGACTCCGTTATAGACAAAGCCTATGAAGTCGGAATTTTAGGCGCCACGCTGCCGGAGGAATGCGGCGGCATTGGTCAGGACGTGAGCGCCTTATGCATTATCCTCGACCACATCAGCGCGGCGGATGCCAGCCTTGCCGGAATCATATTCACCAACGCTTTATCCCAGGAAATCATCCTGGCCGCGGGCAACAAAGAAGAGCTCTCTTCCATCACGAGTCAGGCGTCCAACGCTAATGCCGCTCTGATCGCCTGCCCGTCCTTTGCCAATCCCTCCGAAACCGGCGTTGCACTGGAAGCTGTCAAAATTAAAGACACTTACATGCTGAACGGCGCCATCGAATACGTCGTTCTGGGCGGCCTTTCCGGTCACGCGCTGGTTCCGGCTAAAATCAGGGGACAGGAAGGCTACAGTTACTTTTTGATCAACCTGAATGACAAGGGCATCTACAAAAATCAGCCGGTATTCAGTCTGGGACTCCATGCCTGCCCGGCCGTGGATATCAATGTTGCAGGTGTAGAAGCAAAGCTGATCGGTAAAGAAGGAGCAGGAGCCCATTACTTCAATCAGGCTTCCGACCGGATGCACTCGGCCGTTGCCGCCATCCAGTGCGGCATCATGAAAGGCTCTTTTAACGAAGCCCTCGATTACAGCCAGCAGCGCTGTCAGGGTGGAAAAGAAATTATCCACTGGTCGGGACTGAGAATGATCTTAGGCCAGATGGCCGTTCAGGTGAAGATTGCCGAGATGGTCGTCTCCGAAGCGGCCATGGCTGTGGAAAACAGAGAACCGCAGTGGAACCTCTACGCCAGAGCGGCGGCGCTTCATTTGTCGGAGCTGGCCTGCACACTGACGACGGACGGCATCCAGTGTTTAGGCGGAAACGGCTATATGAAGGATTACGGCCAGGAGAAACGGTTTCGCGACGCGAAACACACGCAGGCACTGTTGGGACTGGCTCCTTTGGAAACTATTCCGCAGCAAGCTGCGGGGTATTAAACCCTCCGCTGCGCGGGATTGTTCGACTTACAAATTTCAATGCACTACGTTTTTGAAATTTGAGTCTCACAATAAAACGTTCCTACCCCCCCCCAAGTCGGTAGGTAACCGAAGGAACCCTGATAGCGTCTTCAGGCGATATCAGGGTTCCTGACTACTCAGAAATTTATTAATTTATTTAGAGAGGTACGAAAATGTATGTGTTAGCGAATTTAAGAATTGCAGGTTCGATTGCAAAAAGTTTATTAACATTTTTTAAAGATGAGATGGGGCGTGGAACGCTCGGGGCAAATTTAAAGAGTATGATTAAAGCGCAGGAAATCACGGAAGATATGTCCTGGGCTGAGCTCATCGAAGAAAAAGCCCGCAAGTATGGGGACAGAACATTTCTGCTTTTCGAAGACAAGGAATTTTCCTTTCGGCAGATGGACGAAAACGCCAACAGGGTAGCCAATTATCTCCTAACGCTGGGCGCCGGCAAGAGCAAGGGCGTTGCCATCATCATGGGCAACAGCCCCCAGTATCTGGACGTCTATATCGGTTCGCAGAAAATCGGGATGTATTCCATTCCCATCAATACATCGTTGCGCGGCGACAGTCTTCTCTATATTCTGGACCACAGCGATGCGGAATTTGTCGTTATTGACGAGGAATTCCTCGATGCCTACAAAAAAATAGCGGACAAGGTAGAAAAAAGAAAAACAGTAATTGTGAACCGATCTACCCCTGCAGGCGAATCTGCCCTTCCTCAAGGGATGTTGAATCTTTCCGACGCTTATGGTCAAAAACCGAACAAGCCAAATATAAAATATGATAAAAACGATATTTGCTTCATCCTTTACACTTCGGGAACAACCGGCCTGCCCAAGGGGGTAATGTACCGCTACGGGAAAACCACGGTGAAGTTACTTTCGATACCGGCAAATGCACTGTACAAAAAATCGGATATTCTCTACACCAGTCTCCCTCTTTTCCACGGCAACGCTCTCTGGCTCTGCGTCACTCAGGCCATGCACCGTGGCTGCAAGGTGGTACTGGCCAGAAAATTCTCCGCGAGTAAATTCTGGGACGAAATGCGCAAGTACAAGGTTACGGAATTCAATACCATCGGCGCCATGATTCCTATCTTGATGAAACAGCCGCCGAAGGAAAATGATCGTGACAACTGCGTACGCTTTACTATATCGGCCGCATGCCCGGTGGACGAATGGGAGAAATTCGAAAAGAGATTCGGCATTAAAATCTATGAAGCTTACGGCTCCGTTGACGGTGGAGGCAAGAGCATCATGAATATGGGAAACGCTCCGGTCGGTTCTATCGGCAAACCGGCACCCAACACAGTATATCGGCTGGTGGATAACGAAGGCAACGATGTTCCGGACGGCACTCCGGGTCAACTCATTTTTGAATCCAAAGGCAAGAAAAAATCAGTGGAATATTTTAAAAATGAGAAAGCCGGCAATGATAAGCTGAAAGGCGGCTGGATATACACCGGAGACCTGGTCAGACGGGATAAGAACGGTTATCTTTACTTTGTCGGACGCAATGCGGAATTCATGCGCATCAAGGGCGAAAACGTTTCCGCCTATGAAGTGGAACATACGATTCAAAAACACCCCTCGGTGCTCGAAGCTGCTGTTTATGCCGTCCCCTCAGAATTGGCCGAAGATGAAATCATGGCCTGTGTTTCTTTGGTTGAAGGACATACACTGAAGGAGGCTGACCTGATCGAATCTTTAAAGGAAGACCTGGCGAAATTTGCCGTTCCTCGATTTGTCAAGATCGTCAAAGAATTTCCCAAAACAGAAACACAGCGAATCATCAAAAAAGAACTGGAAAAGAAGGGCATTGTTGCCGGAACTTATGATGCCCAGAAAAATCAATACCTGAACGAAGCAAACGCATCATAAATCTATGGCATCAGGATGTCATTAATGGATTTAACAATATGATGAAAGGGGAGGGAAAATAAATGTCTTCTACATTTGGCAAGGGTTCAAAAGTAAAAATTGAGTTAGAGAAAAGAAACTATAAACCCGGCAAATTCAAATATATGGTTGATCCGCCCGTCGTCAGCGCACCCTTTACCATCAATGTGGATGAAGACAAGTGTTTTGGCTGCGGGGTGTGTCTGCATAATTGTCCCGGTAACAGTCTTGTCATGGTGCCTAAGAGCAAGTACTCAGATTTACAGGCGCCCGCCTGCCAGTTCAATTGTCCCGCGGGAACGGACATCCGGGAATATCTGAAACTCATCAATGACGGCGCTCCCCTGGTTGAAGCATGGAAAGTTCTCACCCGCAATAATCCGTTTCCCGCCGTTACCGGCAGGGTATGCCCTCATCCCTGCGAAACCGCCTGCAACCGGACCTACTTTGACGGAGCGGCGCTCAACATCAATTGCGTTGAACGAGCAGTCGGTGATTTCGGTCTGGAAAAAGGACTGGCTTTTGAAAAATCCTCTCAGAAAAAGAATGAAAAAGTCGCGATTGTGGGCTCCGGTCCCGCAGGCCTCTCCTGCGCTTATCAGCTGGCGAAGATGGGCTATGATGTAACCGTTTTTGAAGCCGCGCCTAAACCCGGCGGAATGCTGCGTTACGCAATTCCGACATACCGCCTGCCGGAGTCCGTTGTCGATGCCGAGATTGGCCGCATTGTTAATCTGGGTGTTACCATGAAGCTTGGCGCCGTTGTCGGCAAGGATATTTCGTTTGATGAACTGAAAAAACAGTTCAAAGCCGTTTATGTCGCCATCGGCGCTCAAGGCAGTACCGCCATGGGTGTTGAAGGAGAAGACGGCAAGGTGCTCTCCGGCCTGGCCTTTTTAAAATCCGTCAAGGAAAAGAATCCGGTCAAAATAGGCAAAAAAGTCGTGGTCATCGGCGGAGGCAACACCGCCATTGATGCCGCCCGGACAGCAAGAAGAATGGGCTCTGATGTGACCATCCTGTATCGCAGAACCGTTGCCGAAATGCCCGCACACGAGGAAGAAGTAAAAGCCGCCAAAGAAGAAGGCGTCAAGATTCAGTTCCTGTGCGCTCCCGTAAAAATAGGAGGAAGCAGCAACTCAATAACCGTAACCTGCACGAAGATGGAACTAGGCAGTCCTGATGCTTCCGGAAGACCCAAACCAGTGCCGGTCAAAGGAAGCGAGTTCGATGTTCAATGCGAATCCCTCATCGCTGCCATCGGCCAGGACCTCAATCTGACCGGTCTGGAAAACCTTCCCAAGGCAGCCAATTGGATCGGCGCAGATGTTCTGGGTCAGACGGCGGAAAAAGGCGTGTTTGCCGGAGGCGAGGCCGTGACCGGTCCGGATCTGGTAGCTTCAGCCATTGGCGCGGGACGCAAGGCGGCGCTGAGCATAGACGCCTTTATCCGGGGTACGAATTATGAACTTCCGAAGAAGACGGAAGTATCCTACAAAGGTATCCCGCTAGCGCTGATAGGGGCTCCTCACTTCAGAGATACAGAAGATTTTCAACGCACTGACGGCGCCAAACTGGATGCCGCTAAACGTCTGGCCACCCCCGATGCCGAAGAAGTCCTACCGTTCGGTCAGGATCAGGCCCTCAGCGAGAGCAGGCGCTGTCTGGGATGCGGCTCGTACAAGGCATCATTTGCAGGATTCCCTGAATACTTCGGAAAGATCTGCCTTGCCTGCCATGATTGCGAAACCATTTGTCCGCAGGGCGCGCTGATCATGCCGAACTTCTACAGGATCGACGAGGGAAGATTTGCCACGGACTACGACTTCCCGCTGGATTCAAGAGATGGAATGCCTAATCCGCTCCGGCTCGAAAAACCGGCGCCTTTCAGTGAAATCGAATCTCAAATAACTCCTACGGAAAAGGTTATCTACGAAAGAAGAAGCGTGCGTTTCTTCAAACCGGATTCAGTGCCTAGAGATGTAATCGAGCGTGTTCTGGAAGCAGGCCGCTTCGCGCCCACGGCGGGTAATTGCATAGGATATAAGGTTACAGTTATCACCGACAGAGAAGTTTTGGATGAATGGCATAAATCCACTATCTTCTTCCTGAGCAATGTGGCAAACATCGTCATGCATAAAAATCCTTTGATCGACATCCTTAAAAGAATTCTGGTTATTGCCCGTCCCAGTTCATTCGACCAGCGGCCCATGGCGGCCATATCCGGCTTGACCCGGCCTAGAATAGGCAGCAAGAAGCATTCCCGATTCGGAGACAAGGAAATCGATGTATTCTTCGAAGCTCCCTGTGCCATCCTGCTGCATGGTCATCACCACCATGTTTCGCATATGGAGATAGGCTTGGGTATTATCGCTCAGAATATGGTGCTTGCGGCGCATTCGCTAGGATTGGGCACCTGCTATCAGGGATTGCCGCTTAATACCATGAAACAGGCTCCCTGGATGAAGCTTAAAAAAGGATTGCGTCAGAAGCTGGGCATAGAATGGCCGTATGAACCGGCCGTCATGTTTGTTATGGGCTATCCCGCAGTGAAGGTTGACGGCGCCGTGCCCAGAGAATTTCCACAGGTTAAATGGACATAATAAGATGTTCGTAAACTCAGCGCTCATGTAACCGGCGAAAACGTTATAATGGGTACAGCTCAGGTCCAGTAACTGAATAATGCGGAGGCTATTTACGTCGCGGAAATGGCAAGCAGCGCCACGGTTGACGGTGATCAGCCTCCTGGCGGCAAAGACAACGTGAAAGATGCTCCACGAATTTTAAAAAAGGGGGCATGGAAGATATCGCTTGATAGACCGATGGAGAATACCGACATATGACAAGTTGTAACATCTGCAGACCCGAGGTCTTAATTTTAAAATGAAAAACACTTTCCCCGCTTACATAATAAGTTCCCGTTTTGTTCGCTTCTTAATTCAAATTGGCAGCTCATCACCGCTTGATCCTGAAGAAAGACGTAAAAGAATATCCGCCGTATTAACCCTTTTGATAATGATCATCGGGGCTTCTATTTTTTCTTTCTACCATTTTTCCCGAGGCGACTACAATATTGTCGCGCTGGATGGCCTGGGTTTTGTGGCTGCTTTGCTCTGTCTTTTATATGTTCGCCGTCAGGAGAAAGCATTTGTTATTTACTGGCTTATAGCTGTTATAATGGTTGCTTTTTGCAGTATAACGACGATTCTCGGCAGAACGGAAATATCATTGTTTTCTTGGGCCTTTGTGCTTCCTGCTGCATCCTTCTCCGTTCTGGGAGATAAAAAGGGATTAGCTTTCTGCCTGTTTTTTTTCTTCCTGAACATCGTTTTAATGACCGTGCCGGAGTCGCTCTTGTTGTCTTCAAAACCGTATTCTTCTTTTGTAATCGCACGCTCGAGTATTATATATTTAATCCTGACGTTTGCTATGTATTATTATGAATCGTCACAGCAAATGCTGTTTAAATATATTCAGCAGGAAAAGGAAAAATATGAGCATGCTTCGAAGCATGATGCGTTAACCGGTCTTTCCAATCGCACGGATATCATGGAAAAGATGGAAGAGGAGCAGGAGCGTTGTTTGCGAAAGGGCAGTTTATTTACATTAATTATGTGTGACATTGATCATTTTAAGCGAATAAACGATAACTTCGGACACGACAGCGGAGATTACGTGCTGAAAATGATTGCGAGTCTTTTTAAGGACCAGGTTCGCGGTATTGATTGCCCTTCCCGCTGGGGCGGCGAAGAATTCCTTATTATGCTGGTGGAGACAGACTTGGAAGGAGGACAACAAGTCGCCGAACGAATCAGGAAAAGAATTGAAAACATGGTCTTCAAATATAAGGACACAAAGATGCCTGTCACAATGACCTTCGGCCTTAGCATGTATCGGGGTAAAGATGACAATATTGAAGACTGTATCAAGCGTGCCGATAGCGCTCTCTACGAAGGCAAGAATCAGGGAAGAAACAGGGTAATAGTGGCGTAATACATAACCTTTCAGGAAGATTTGATAAGCGCTGGAAAGAAGCGCTGAATGAGATCATTAAAATGATAAAAATCGATTCAGGAAGATTTGATAAGCGCTGGGAAGAAGCGCTGAATGAGTTCAATAAGATGATAAAAATCGATGAGAAAGAAGCGGCGGTCTATTATAGCCGCCAAAATATCTTTCGCGGTCCTGATAACCGGGATCAGGAAATCGAGCACTGTGATAGCGCCATCAAACTTAATCCGAAATCTACTGAAGCCTATCTTAGACGTGGTGATGCTTACAGAAGTATTGGCGACTATGCTAAGGCCATTGCCGATTATAATAAAGTAATTAAGCTCAATCCGAAATATGCCAAGGCTTACTATAACCGCGGTTTGACCTATAGTAGAATTGGTAACGACAATCAGGCGATTGCGGATTATGACAAAGCCATCGAGTTCGACCCCAAATACGTTGAGGCCTATTATTGCAGGGCTGTGGCATTTGATAAACTTGGCAAACACAAACCGGCCGTCGCAGATATAAACAAAGCCATTCAGTTTAATCCAAAACACGCAATGTCTTATTATGTCCGAGGCGTTATTTTCGGTAAAATGTGCAAATATGATGAAGCAATCGATGATTTAGACAAGGCGTTTGCTCTCGACCAGAAAGATGCGGCGACATTTCATGAGGATTATAAAACATGAAAACACTGCAAGCACATGAGCGTGTTATGAGCAGGCTGGTGAAGCAGATTTTCAGCAGACAGCTAAAACCAGGAGACAAACTTCCCTCTGAGCGGCAGTTGGTCAATGACATTCATGTAAACAGAACATCGTTGAGGATTGCACTAAAGCATTTGGAAATGATGAACGTGCTCACCATACGACAAGGTGACGGCATTTATGTACGTGACTACATGAAGAGCGCCAGTCTCGATTTTTTGAGAATGCTTTTTCTGCCAACGGAAAAGCCGGATGACGAATGGCTGGTAGATCCATACACCCTGGACGAGATTTGGAACTTTTGGGTTTTCTTCTTACCGGAAATGCTTAAACTTGCAGCAAAACGCATTACACCACGTGATTTTAAAACAATCATGGATATCTTGGACGAAGAACTTGCCAATTTGCATGACAGGAATTCTTTGATAGAATTGGAACTTAAATCCCAGGAAACAATCGCAGAGATAGGAAATAACATTGTTGCCATACTCATAACGCATTCCTGTCGTCCTCTACTTAAAAAAATGATAGAAATCTTTTATTCTTCACTGGATGAAGAACGCATAAAAAGACATATAGAGATGAAAAAAGAATTGATGCTCTCATCTATGATCTTGGACACAACAGACAAACTTTCAACTATTGAGCAATATCGCAAATTGCTCAATAGTTATCACGTTTCTCTGTACAAATTGCTTTTTAAAGATTCGGATAAAGAAGTAAAACGAATGAAGATAAATGATAAGGTGTTAGTAAACTCAGCGCTTATGTAACCGGCGAAGGAATCCCCAAATTCATAGCGAAGCGCTTTATTGAAATTAACCCTTATAATACTTTACAAAAGATGACGAAAATCGTTAAAAATCCGAAACATATTAAAGAAGGAAAGAATTCGAGATATTCTAAAATTATTGAAGAACTTATCAAAACCGGAAACTTAAAACCATAAAATTATAAAATCTCACTTATTCATAAAGTAGTTCTTTGAAATTAAACTTTTTTGTAAACAGCGGCCTGTAAACACATGGAAGCGGCTATCTGGAAAAATTAATTTGACTTAGCTCAAATATCATCAAAATGAGAACTGTTAAAATGTTGTTCTTAAATTATTAAATAGATTCAATTAATGAGGAGGTGTATATGGCTAACTTCAAGGGAACCGGTATTTTTTATGTTAAAGGTTTAGTGCGTGCCACATCAGCCGAGAAGGAAAAAGCTCTTTTGTCGATGCTTAATCCCGATGAACGTAAAGCTTATGAAACAGTATTGGCTATATCAAGAATCTCAATTGATGCAGCTTCAAAAATACTAAAAGCTGCTGCAGATGTTTTATACCCGGGAGACCCTGCCGGATTAAGGACCATAGGATATAAAATGGCACATAATGACTTGTCAGGAATTTATAAAATACTCATGCCGGTTTTATCTGTCGAAATGGCTATGTCTCAATCTGCAAAGCTTTGGAGTCAATATCATGATGAAGGAAGAGCATGGACAGATAAAATTAATGAAAAATCATTAATTTTCAACGTTGCCGATTACCCTAGTTTACCGGAACACTTCAGGGAAATGCTTGCAGGGTATATTAAAGGGGTAGTTGAAAGAACGGGTGAAAAAGATGTGCAGGTTCAAAGAAATGATGTTAATCCAAAACAATGGAAGTGGACAATTACCCTGAAGTAAATTAATAAAAACCGATAAAGATTATATTCCGACTTTTAAATTTTTAAGCTGAGATTGAAAGTGTTCTTGAGAGAAATTGTCACAAAAATAGAAATAAACGCAGCGGCGGAAACTGTTTGGGATATCCTTACTGATTTCAATTTCTTTCCTCAATGGAATCCAATGATACGATGGGCCAAAGGAGAAATACGTCCCGGAGTAAAACTGAAAGTACGTTTTGCTCCCGAAGGCAGTAAGCAATATCATTTTACACCAAAACTACTAATTGTTGAAACTAACCGACAGTTGCGTTGGTTGGGATATCCAAGGATACCGAAATTAATCGATACCGAGCATTATTGGATAATTGAACGGACGAGAAATGAACAAACGCTATTAATACACGGAGCAATCATTTACGGTCTGCTCACACCCTTTACCAGAAAGAAACAAGTTTTTCATAGGGTGCATTAATGGAAAAGAAACCGGATTCGGAAATTTCTGCCATTTTTCAAAAGCCTCCACCCTCCATGCCGCTCCATAACAAAAGCGGGAACAAATACTATGACTTCCTAAAAAATATTCACGACGGCTGTTTCGAGTTGGATCTTACCGGTAAATTTGTTTTTTTCAACGATTCCGTATGCCGCATCACCGGCTACTCAAGTGATGACTTGATGGAGATGAGTTACCGGGAATATACCGATGAAAAAACCGCGAAAAAGGTCTTTAAAGAATACAATAAAGTTTTCACCACGGGTGAGCCCTCCCATGGATTTAGCTGGAGTATTACCAGAAAAGACGGTACCGCAAGATATATCGAAACTTCCGTGTCTCTGCAAAAAGATTTAGACGGCAAACCGATCGGATTCATCGGTATTGTGAACGACGTTACCGAGCGCAGGCGCTCCGAGGAATTACTCAAACAAAGCGAAGAAAAGTATCGCCTGCTTGCAGAACACACGAAAGATGGGGTGTGGATTACAGATCTGAACCTAAAAGTAACGTATATCAGCCCCTCAATAGCAAAGCTACTGGGATGGACAGTAGAGGAGATTGAGCAACTTCCTCTCGATAAACGATTCACGCCAGCATCTTTAAAGAAAGCAATTGATTTCTATTCCGTTGAATTACCCAAGGCACTGGCCGCTTCTCCAGATTATACCTTAGAGAAAACACTGGATCTGGAGTTCGTCGCTAAAGACGGTCATACTGTGTGGGTTGAGTGCATGTTCAGTCTCATAAGAGATAAGAATGGGGACCCCTTATCTATTTTAGGTGAAGGCAGAGATATCACCGAACGCAAGCAAATGGAGGAAGCTATGCGGTATTCGGAAGAAAAATTTAAACTGGCTTTTCAAAACAGTCCCAACGCCATGAGCCTATCCCGTCTCCGTGACGGACGTTACGAGGATGTAAACGATGCTTATGCAAATGGCCTCGGATATGAAAGAGACGAATTAATCGGCCGCACGTCATCCGATATAAACCTCTGGGTCGATACGGCCGACCGTGATGCGATAATACGGAAAATTATGGAAAACGGGAAAGTAGCGGATCATGAACTCCGCTATCGTCACCGGAACGGCGACATTCGCTGGGGGATCACCTCCGCGTCAATCATTCAAATCGGGCAAGAATCATATCTTCTGACGCAAAATCAGGACATCACAGAGAAGATACTTATTGAAAAAGCATTACGTGAAAAAGAGAATATTTTCCAAGGCATCACTCATAATTTGCCGGGTATTATTTTTCAGTTTTATGCAAAAGACACCGGCGAATACGGCATCAGCTATCTCAGCGAACCCATGGCTGAATTTGCGGAAATCATTTTGAAGGAAGAAAAGGAAAATCTTGATGCCGTTTTCCCGGAATTTTTCTCCCGAATTCACAAGGACGATCAGGAAAGATTTCTTGAATCCATTAAATCTGTAACAGAGACGATGAACCGCTGGAATTTTGAAGGACGGGTTTTCATCAGATCGGGGAAAATGATCTGGTTTCAGGGGTTATCCATACCGACTCGTCTTGAAGATCGGGTCATCTTCGATGGGATTATCCTGAATATCACCGAACGCAAGCAGGCTGAGGCAAGACAGAAACAGAGTGAAGAAAAATACCGTCTTCTTGCGGACAACTTAACCGACGCCATTTTCACCATGGATATGAACCTGAATTATACCTATGCCAGTCCTTCCATATATAACATTGTCGGATATACAGCAGAAGAAGGAATGAACATGAACGTAGCGCAGACCGTTGAACCCGAAACACTCCAATGGTTTGCTGAAATTTTTGCCGACGAGATGGAGACTGAAAAGCGGCCGGACAGGGATTTAAAACGATCGCGTGTTCTGGAATATCAGCATATCCGCAAGGACGGAACCAAGGTGTGGGTGGAGACCAAGCTTTCTTTTCTGAGGGATGAAAAGAACACAGCGGTGGGCATGATCGGTGTGTTGCGGGATATTACCGAGCGCAAGCAGGCGGAAGAAAATCTTCAGAAAACTATGGAAAGTCTGAGAAAAGCGGTTGGTACAACCATTCAGGTGTTGGTGTCCGCTTTGGAAGCAAGAGATCCCTATACGTCCGGTCACCAGTCACGCGTCGCGAATTTGGCACGTACCATTGCCACAGAGATGGGATTAGTTCATGATAAAATTGAAGGAATCCGCATGGCTGGCACGATCCACGACATCGGGAAATTATCCATCCCTGCAGAAATACTGACAAAGCCTACAAAATTGACAAACCTGGAATTTTCCCTGATTAAAGAACATTCTAAAATTGGATATGAAATGCTCAAAGATGTTGAATCTCCTTGGAACTTGGCAGAAATAGTCCATCAGCATCACGAGCGAATGAATGGAAGCGGTTATCCCAGAAAATTGAAAGGCAATGAGATTCTTTTAGAAGCCCGTATTCTGGCTGTGGCAGATGTTGTGGAGGCCATGGCTACTCATCGTCCCTACCGGCCATCCTTGGGTATCGCAGCTGCTCTTGATGAGATCGAAAAAAATAAAGGGATTCTTTATGATGCAAATGTTGCAGATGCCTGCCTGAAATTATTTAAAGAGAAAAACTATCAGCTTGCATAAGTTATGAAAATATCGACCTCGTCTTAAATTTAGACGGGACTTAATAGGTTGCGATAGATTTACTCAATAGAATGGTTTTGTACGATCTGCCTGATACTTTTTCCCCTGATAAGAATCACGCCGTATCAGTTCTTTATCGATTGAGTTTAACACGTCCAGTTTGTTCATTGCCCAGTCGGGTGCAAGGAAAATATCGCGGTAACCATCC
>JAGVUJ010000221.1 GCA_019136325.1 Deltaproteobacteria bacterium | reverse complement strand
CTTTTCATTCGCCCACGCAAAAGTTTCCAGAAACCAGCAGCCGAAAAAGCCGGTCCCTCCGGTCATGAAAATTTTCTTTCCCCGTAATTCCTCCCATAATCCTTGAGTATAGGTGAGGATGTGATCAAGGTCTTCTTCCAGAGGGTTGCTGTAAATTCTTTGTTTGGCTTTCAAGGGTGAATAATGTCCAATCCAAAATCTCTCAATACGGAGATTTTGATGTTTTTGTCGAAGTTTCGCTTGATAATTTTAGCGACTTCATCGGAGTATCCGGCAGCCATGACAATGACGGCATCAACCGGATCTGAATTCAATTTATCTGGGGCCACAATGGGAATATGCGTGGCGGGAGTAAATTTCCCCTGTTTGAAAGCGGCAGAATCTATGACATATTCAATCCTGCCTGCTAAATTTAATAAGGAGAGAATTGCCAACGCCTGATGTGAAGCGCCCCATATGGCGACTTTTTTATTTTCGAAATTTGATAAATAATTTTCTATCTCCTGTTTGAGTTTCAGCCGATCATTTTGAAAATCCGACAAGTCTGTCTTTTTCTTCTTTCTTACGATTGCGGAGATGATGTAATCGTACCATTGAATTTTGTAATCGATTGTTTCAAAACCATTCAATTCTAAAGTGAAATTCAGGGTTTCTTTTGTAAAATAAAAAAGATGATCGCTGATGAATTCGGAGAAAAGCTTTTTTTGCAGAATCATGTCGAAGTTGGGAACTTCAATTAATCCGATGCCTTCATTGTTTAAGTTGTTGTATATGCCGCGAAGCGTTGCATTCGGTTCGGGAAGATGTTCCAGAAAGTTTAATATAAAAAAAGCGTCAAAAGGACTGTTTTTTATTTTATAATCATTATTTTCTACAAAGCCGGGAAAAACTTTCAAGCCGTTGTTTATGCATTGTGAAACTGATTCGGGTGAGTATTCCAAACCATAAGATTCAGCGGCAACGGTCTGCATTATAGAAAGAAATTCTCCCCTGCCGCAGCCGATTTCAATAATTTTTTTATTTTTAAGTGCATATTGATTCACAAAAGCCTTAAACTGTTTTTTGCGAAAATTTTTCATTTCTTCCGATACAGCGGAGGCGCGAATAACCTCTCTGTAATAAGAGACCGGTGGGCCGCTCAACTGCACCAGCCCGCACCCGGAACATTGACAAAGGTCCAGATCAATTCCCTTGTCATTTTTCAGTGACCCGGCATCCGGAAGACATTGAGCCGCCTTGGGCATATTTTCATAGCGCAGTAAAGGTTCTTCAAAAAATTTATGCCCACATACTCTACAATTCTTAACTTGTATAGAATTATTCATGTTAATATTTGAAAAGATGTATTTTGGAAAAGGAACTATTTCAATGCCAGTTCAGTATAGGTAAGATGTATTTTTCTGTCAAATATTTTTATCCATGAAAACTTTGCATATGAAAGAATAGATTGATAAAACTCCTTATGAATTATTCGATAGGAATTGTGGTTTTTATTATATTCGTGTATGTAATACCTAATGTTCCGGTTTTGAAAAGTCCGTTTATAAAGATGAATAACAAACTCTAGGATAAGGAAATATTATGAAAGTTGTCATTCTGGCAGGCGGCATGGGTATGAGAATGAGGGAAGAAACGGAATACCGTCCCAAACCGATGGTTTTGGTCGGCAGCCGTCCTATTCTCTGGCACATCATGAAGTCTTACATGCATTTCGGATTTAATGATTTTATTATCTGCCTCGGCTATAAAGGCGAAATGATCAAGGAATACTTTCTCAATTATGAGGCCTTCAACAACGATCTGACATTAACGTTCGGCAAAAAATGTTCGACGTTCATACACAAGAGAAATAATTTTGATGATTTTAAGGTCACGCTTGTCGATACCGGCCAGGAAACGATGACGGGGGGGCGTCTGTTGGGTGTGGAGAAATTCATCGATTCAGAAGACGACTTTATGCTGACGTACGGTGACGGCGTTGCCAATATCAATATAAGAAAACTTTACGAGTTTCACCAGGCGCACAAAAAAACTGCTACGGTAACAGGCGTGCATCCCGACTCCCGTTTCGGCGAGCTCTACATCAGGGAAGACATCGTTGAAACGTTTTCTGAAAAACAACAGGTTAAAGAAGGGTTTATCAACGGCGGATTTTTTGTCTTTAAAAAATCTTTTTTCAAATATCTGAAAAAACACGGCGATTGTTTCCTGGAGCAGGAGCCCATGAGAGATCTGACCAGGGATAAGGGTCTGCGCGTTTTTAGACACGAAGGTTTCTGGCAGTGCATGGACACGGTTAAAGATGCGAAATACCTTAATGACCTTTGGGA
>JAGVUJ010000123.1 GCA_019136325.1 Deltaproteobacteria bacterium | reverse complement strand
GGAGATTGCGTTCCCTGCCATGAAGAAGGCTGTGATCGACATATCGGGAGCTTGAGCAACTGCCTCCAGAACCTTTCATCTGACAGATTGATAACAGTAGTTCAACAGGCATTACAGCAGTCTTCGCAAACAAATCAGCAAAACAAAAACTCGAATTGATAATCCTTAACCATTCGCCGGTAAAGTTTCTAAAAAAAACAACCGTCCTCTGACCGTCTGCGGGAACTTAGCAATTGACATTATAATATCAATTTGATAACATATTTAATCTTTTTCCGGAAGTTACATCAGGTTGGAAGATGTAACTGAGAGGGCGGAGCTGTAAGCAGCCCACACATCCGGGAATCCCGTTGCTTTAACGACTCGAAAATTTTGCAATGTGGAACAGTGAGTAGTGTCACAAAGCCTTTGCGTAACGAAGTCCATGCATCAATTTTGTCATACCGGCGCAGCCGGCTATAGTGCCCTTTAGGGTATATCCAGTAATTTCACGTCCTTCCTGGATTCCGGTTTTCACCGGAATGACCAAAAAAGGAATTATGCAAGACTTTCGTCACTTCGAACGAACGTCTTTAGTCCAGCTATGCAGGAGAGAAGTCTTAACATTGAACGGAGAACATTGAACTTTGAACTTCTTTACCATCAGCCAACGCAAGAAAGGATAACCCATGGCAGGCATCAAAAAAGGAATCATATTGGCCGGCGGCGCGGGCAGCAGGCTTTATCCTCTGACCCTGGTGGCCAGCAAACAGTTGCAGCCGGTCTACGACAAACCGATGATTTACTATCCGCTGGCAACGCTCATGACCGCGGGCATTCAGGATATTCTCATCATTTCCACGCCGCAGGATACGCCCCGTTTTGAGGCTTTGCTGGGCGACGGCAAACGCTGGGGCATCCGGCTTCACTACAAAGTGCAGCCCGAACCCAAAGGCATTGCCCAGGCCTTTCTGGTCGGCGAGGGATTTATCGACGGCGGTGCCGTGTGCCTGATTCTGGGTGATAATATTTTTTACGGAAATATGGGATTGAATAAAATCGTTGCGGGTTTTCAGAAAGGCGCCGTTATCTTCGGGTACAACGTCAATGATCCGGAGCGCTACGGCGTCGTGGAATTCGACAAAACAGGCAAAGCCATCAGCATTGAAGAAAAACCCGCCAGACCCAAATCCAGTTACGCCGTTCCCGGCCTTTATCTTTACGATCAGAAAATAACCAAAATCGCCAAATCCATGAAACCGTCCGCCCGCGGTGAACTGGAGATCACGGACGTCAACATGGCCTATCTGCGCCGCGGCGAACTTCATGTTGTTCCGCTGGGACGCGGCATCGCCTGGCTCGATACCGGAACGCACACCAGCCTTCTGGAAGCCAGCCATTTCATCGGGACGCTGGAGGTACGTCAGGGATTGAAGATTGCCTGTTTGGAAGAAATCGCTTTTCGCATGGGTTTTGTGGATAAAAAGAAAATGAAGCAGGTGGTCGAAGAAACGCCCAAATCGTCCTATCGGGACTATTTGGAAAAAATTCTTAAAGAAAAATCATACCATGAACTAAAGAATATTTAACCATGCCTTTTACATTTACCAATCTCACGATCCCTGACATCGTTCTGGTTGAACCAAAAGTCTTTCCGGACGAACGGGGCTATTTTATGGAATCCTTCAAGGCCTCGGATTTCAAAAAAGCCAACCTGCCGACGCATTTTGTCCAGGACAACTTTTCCGTTTCAAAAAAGGGCGTCATTCGCGGACTCCATTATCAAAAAAATCCTAAGGCCCAAGGGAAACTGGTGTCGGTTCTCAAAGGTGGTGTATGGGATGTGGCCGTCGATATTCGCCGAAAATCTTCGACATTTCTAAAGTGGGTAACAGTAGAACTCAATGACTCAAACCATGCCATGCTTTATATTCCCCCCGGTTTTGCTCACGGCTTTATATCGCTAACTGAAGATGTACATCTCTTGTACAAATGCACCAACGAATACGACCCGCAAGCCGATGCAGGCATCCGCTGGAACGATCCGGATATTGCCATCTCCTGGCCTATAGACAATCCTATCGTTTCCAAAAAGGATCAAGACCTCCCGTGGATTCATCAAGCAGAAGTCTTTTAAAAAACAGGGGAAATGAAACCATTTTCCAACATAGAACAGTTTTTTCTATTCACCATTTACCGGGTGTTAACATTGAACCGAGAACGGTGTTTTCCATTCACCAGTAACATTTCACCATTCACGAATTTTTTATGATCTGGCTGATCGGGAATAACAAATTTTATGATTGAAATAAATACTATGACTAATAACAGGCAAGTCCTTATCCCAGATATAC
>JAGVUJ010000272.1 GCA_019136325.1 Deltaproteobacteria bacterium | reverse complement strand
CAACTCCCGGACGCGATACTGGCGAGAGTCTTTCTTTTCCTGTAACGCCCCTGTGGCAGAGCCGCCATTGCCGTTTTCCAGATTGCGCAGGTCAATATCCAGATCACGATCCCACACACCGGAGATAGCGCTGACTATTTTCTTCCCGGGGCACAACGTCATGCCGATAATGCCGGCGTTATTGGGCGCCTTTACCTCATCAATCCGCAGCGGATGGGATATGCTTGTTTTAACCATGCTTACTTTTTTCTTTTCCATTCAATATTTGTTGAATTCGTAAAAATGCAATATTCCGGTTACTCTCACGAAGCCTGCAATCGAGAAATCGGGGGGGGGGCATGCTTCCATAACTTTTTTAAATTACTGGATTCCCGCCTTCACAGGAATGATAAAAAAGAGTGCTGAATCGTCGAATCGCCTAGAAGAACAATATTTCACAGTATTTCGGTGCGGCTTTACATGGCTAAGACATTTCCTCAATTATCTGAAAACACTTTTGACAGATCTTCATGCAAGCCCCAGATAGACGCCAAAGCCCCTCGGGATACGACCATGGTGGTACATTTCTAAAAGTGCCTGTTTCAGGCTCCCATCCCATCCTGCGGGCGGTGTGAAATTTCTTTCCGACAACAGCTGTTGTGCCCGCGTGATGATTTCTTCCTTTAACTGCTCAGGGACGTCCTGCCAGATCTTCTTTGACTTGACGCCTTCCGGCAGGGTTTTGATTAATTCTGTAACAGATGCAACTTGAAGCCTACCGGCCTGGTAAATATTTCTTGCCGGCACACTAGGCCTTCTTATCGGTTCTTCGGTATTGGTTTCATGCGAATGACTTAATTGCGCTGGGATTGCGGCCACCGGCTGCAGAATCGTAGTAATTGTTTCTGTGTCCCTTGGGATATTAGGGTGCAACAACGGTTTAGGTTTCAAAACAGCAATCTTTTTGTTTCTTGCTTTCAACCTTTCCCATCTTCTTTTGCGTCGTCTCTTCAATTCTTTCCTTCGCTCAATAAGATGTGACATATTCCCTCCTAAACGGTTCCATCACCATAAAACAGATCAAAAAACCAAAGACACTGCGTTACGATAAAAGGAAGGAATTCGCAGGCTTCAACAGGAAAATCGGGAAAAGCTGCGGCGAATTCGCTTTGTGAGAAACCTTCGAACTGCCTGCTTGTTTCGTCGAATTTGCCGAACCAGTATTCAAAAATGGTGTCGGCATTATCCAACGAAACCGCCATGCCTGCCGGAAGTGCATCAGCCAAATCCTTTTCTATCAGCGGCTTGATGTGCGGCTCATCTATGACAAACCAATGTCCGGTTACATTCGTCAGGGACCAGTTGGCTAGCTTGGGTCCGATGCCATAAATGCTTCGAAGATAAGTTCTTATCTCTCTTTCAGATTTCATGTCCTTTAGAAAGTCGGAAATAAAGGAATTTTCGCTTCGGTGATACAGGTCCCGAATGATCTTCAGACAGGCAAGAAGCTGATTAGTTCCATCATCCCCTGGAATTGAAGGTGCGAGCCTGCGATAAGCTGGACTTTGCTTGGAGATCTCTCTTAGAAGCGTTTCATCGACAAGCGCTCGTCTAATATCTCCCGTAGCCTTTACCAGTGGTCCCTCCGCCTCTTCCCAGCAGCGGAGGAGGTCTTTTTTGAATGTCCTGTGGGTGTTGCGAAAGGCCTGGACGATTTTATCTTCCACATTTCGGTCGAGAAGGGCTGTTAGAAAGAAGAGGTCTTTATCCTCGCGATTCGCATGAATGACGCGTTCCTTCAATTGCGCCGTGACATGAGCAACGATTGATGCATGTTTCGGTGAATGGAATTCATAGGTAATCTTCTTCCCGCCGATCGCTTTTAGGTAGGTGGCAACTTTTTCTGCAACATTATCTCCGGCAATGGTCGAAGTCATCGTCGGATTACTCATTCTTGGTCGGCGGATAACCTTTTCCGGCTTGTCTGACGGTATGATGTCACAAGAAGTAAAATAAAACTGCTTTCCGTATTCCGGACGGCGTGGATTAACTCGCCAATTTCCAACTAACCGAACCTTATTACTTTCGTAGGGTGGATTTGAAGAATCAATGGTGCCTTGACACCACAACTCACGCCCATCTATCGCGTGCAGTAAAAAAATCCGGTAGTCGCTCGTAAAGGGCCTGAAACGTACGATAGATCCTCTGACTTCCTCCTGATGCTCGGTTGACGCCTCTTTGGCCGGAGAACTCGTTACAGCCGGTGTCTTATGAGTGGCCTTATCAATCGCGGACAGCAATACATAATCTGAAAAATTGAATTGTTCTCCCATGCTCTTGTATTTTGGATTATTGCTGACCCCCCATTTACCAAAGAGCTTAACATTCGCACCAGTTGTAAGATCACGGAAATCTTTCCCAGGCGCGGCGTTGCCTCTACAAAAACACTTTTCTCCATTGGATAATTCAAACTCCAAGTATTTGACGCCTGGCTTTTCGAAAGTGATTCTTAACACCTTTCCGTCAATCGCATCTTTTCTTAGATTTGAAGCGATTACCATTTTCTTCCTCCCGTGGCCCAAGTTTAAAAAGATTACTCAAGCAGGACGCTTTGGCTTTTCTTAAAAGCGTCTTTCAATTTGCCCCAAAAGTCGCCGAATGTTGCAGCCGGCCATCGGCTTAAATCGGCTGTCATCGCCATGTAGTCCACATACTTCACTTTTAGGTATTGCCAGGTGACGCCGGTTAATTTCGAGGCATCGCTGCACCATTCCGCCGCGCGCGCATCCTTTAATGGGACATCCGCCTGCTCCCATCCTTTGGTTTCGATAAGCCACATGACTGTTTTGCCGCCATCATTTTGCGCGGCCACAAAATCAGGATAATAGGTTGAAATAGCGCCCTTGTGATTCAGGTATTCAATGGAAAATTTTGTGTAGGATTCGGCAAGCTTTGCAAATCGCTCGATGTCACCCGATTGGTCCAGAAATTGGGCAAAGTGCTTTTCAAAGTTGTTGAAACATGGCGTGATATTAAAAACGGTTTTGTCCAACTCGCACCAGTCCCGCCGCCAGTAAAAGCCGTCCAGCTCCAACAGGGAAAGCGGTTCGGATTTTAATGTTGAAGTGATTTTGGAAATGCTTTTATCGCCGATGGCTTTCGCCAGCGTTGATATGATGTGATCCCGATTTTCAGCATGAGACAGCAAGCGTCTGATTTCTTCCGTATCCAGTTCTACCTCCTGGCCAAAAAATACTTCCCGCACATATTTTCGCACAATAGGATAAACAACGGCAAATTGGCCGTCGATTCTCGCCTCTTTGCAAATCCGGTTCGTCAGGTGAGTGAGTATTTCGTTGATTTCCGGCAAGCCCGTATCAATCGTTACCTGTTTCTGGCCAACCGTCTTTTGAGTAACCGTTTCCACCAGCGTAACTTTCACACTGCTTTTGCCCGCAGGCGTCAGGCCCCTTGGATTGGCAGGCAACCCCTTAATGACCGAATCGTCCAACCCTTTAAATTCCCGGGTATGCACGGGGGTTAGTATCGGAATCTCGATATTGAAATCCGTCTTGATCTTAACGGGATAGATATGGACGCCCAGGGGTGGCGGATCTACCGTTCGGCCCACACCGACTCCTTCGACTTCCAGATTCTGGACGAATTCTTCAAACTTCTGCGTTCCAACAATTTCCACAATCTGAACATAATTCGGACCGACGTCTCTCATCAGGCGCAGTCCACGGCCAACAGCCTGCTCCGGCAGGATATTCGCCTTCGCCGTAAACGGGCGAAGTCCGAGAATGACTGAAACATTTCGGACATCCCAACCTTCTCGAAGCATCATGACGCTGATGATCGCCCGAATCTTATTTTTTGGCAGATCAATAGAACGGGCTGCTTCCCGCGCTGTCTCCAAATCCTTCTTGCTTACTTCACCGGTCTTATCCGTATGAATGAGGAGAAGTTGCCCCGCGCCATTAAACTCTGCCTTCCCCTTCAAGAAATCAAAAATATCGTCGGCGTCTCTCGTGTTTTCCGCCATAATAAAAAGCACCGGCCGCTTGCCCACCTTACTGTAAGCCGTAAAGTGATCCTGCCATCGGGAAATGGCAATGTTGATCCATTCCGCGTAGGCGACACTTGCCTTGGAATACTTGTCGGGATCGGCCTTATCCGTTTTGTGAACGATTAGCGGCGCTTTTACAATACGGTCTTCAATGGCTTGCGCCAGCGGATAGTCGCAGATAATCCAGGGGAAAAAGGTGCCGTTTTGATCCTTTGGTGTCGCCGTAAAATCCAGTTGAATGGATAGGCGCGCGCCGAATTTCTTCTTCAGATTCTCATGCAGATTGAGAATGACCTTATACCATTCCAGATCGGTATCGTGGACATGGTGGGCCTCGTCGTTGATGATAATCAAGTCCTTGTGTTTGCGCACCCGCTCCAGAATATCCTCTTCCCACGAACCGGTCGCGTCCTTAGGTTTCGGTCCCAGAAGACGGGTGACCGGATCATCCTTTTGATTATTGCCTTTATCCTCATAGAGCTGGTGAATGTTGGTGAGATAAAGTGTTCCTTCCGTTGTCGTCTTTCGCGATTCACCGCGCAGGATGAAAGACATCTGCCAGTCGTGGCGCCATTCCGACGGTACAAGATCCCAGTCATTGAAGATTTTCCCGTTTTCAAAATCCTCCCGCAGCCGCTCGAAAACGATGATGTTGGGGGCAATGACCAGAAATGTCCGGCTGAGGGAAGAGCCCTTTTCCATTTTTTTATGAAAAAAGGACCAGACAACAGCCATCGCCATAACCAGAGTCTTTCCCGACCCTGTTGCCATTTTCAGCGCGAAGCGGCAATGGTCAGACTGCGGTAGCTCCTGCTGCGCCACAAGCCCCGTCTCCGGGACGACGCGGGTGAGGATGCGCTTATTACGGATGGTCTGTTCAATGTTTGTTTTCCGCGTAAAAAGGTCTTCCTTGTAGGCTTTGGGATCCATATATTTGAGGATCATGTCCGCCACATCGCGGTAACCCTTGACTTCATAGAGATAGATAATCGTCTCGATTGCTTCCCGCTGGGCAAAATAATATTGGAAGGCCTCGCCGTTTTCGAAACGATGGCTCTCATCAAACCACCATTCCAGAAGGCGTTTGGATGTGGGAGATATTCCGGCCGGCATTTGGTAATCCCTGTTGCGCCATTGATCGACTTCTTCCCGAATCTGATCCACAAGAAGGGTCTTACTGGGGCGACGGAACTTCTCAACAAGGTAGCCGCCCTTGTTATCCTTGACAAGGTGCTGCGTGGGTAGCGCGTAGGGGTCGCGACCCGGCACTTCGGGAAGTTTCTGTTCCAGCGCAATGATGGGCTTTGATTTTTCAGTCTTGGCTTTTGCTTTTCTGGCCATCAGGATTTCACCTCCAGCACTTTTGTCGTGTCGTTGCCGAAGATGTCAATCACCTTAACCATAATCAAATGCCGCCCTTTTGTTTCATAGGCGTGGGCATCTGTTTTCAACTCAAGTTTTCGCTCTTTTCTTGTGCGGTAGGATTGCCACATATTGTGGAAAGTATCTTCATTCCAGTCCCAGTCCACAGCCCAGTAATCGATGTAATCGGACCACTTCTTGACAATCTTCCTAACCTCCTGAGGGATGAGATCAAGATTGGGAATGGCAAAATCCTTTAGCGCCACGACGAACCGGCCTGCCTTATCCTGCTGGGCTTCCACATCCAGATAGGCCAATTCATAGAAAGTGATTTCACCTTTCTCAACGGCGCGGTCGTCCATCACATCCCGGGGGATACTGAAAAGCCGCAGGTGAACACCGCTTGCCTTGGCGGCCTTTTCGACTACGTCATGAAGACCCATTTCCCATTCCCAGCCAAGGATATCGAGCGAGTCCTGGCCGGCCTTTTTTGTCTCCGCGATGGCTTCCTGGATTTCTGCGAAAGTAACCGGGGCGTCCACGGCGCCGATATGAATGAGCCGTTTGCCCTTCCGGCCGTGAAGGTGGAGCATCCCGGCCAGAGGCTCGGCTTTATAGAGTTTCAGAATGAATTCTATGTATTCATAAAGGGGAATTTGTTCGTCGGATCTTTTCTTGAACGTCACGCCTTGCCAATACTGACGCTCGTACTTACCGAGGTTCTGAACGACAAAAGGTTTGCACCCTTCGATGCCGAGGAGGCGCTTGCGAGTCGTATGGATAGCGAAACGACCAAGATCAGCCATGATCCAGCGACGCCCGAGCTTCTCCGCCACGGCGCCGGTCGTACCAGAGCCACAGAAGAAGTCTGCGACGAGACTATCAGAATCGGTGGATGTTTCGATAATTCTCTGAATTAGACCTTCAGGTTTTTGAGTTTCATAGCCAAGTTTTTCTTCTTCCTGTTCAAGCCATTTAACATCTTCGTCAATGCACTCATCTGTCCCATAAAGAACGCCCTTCGTGTTCGGCTGATAAGCCCACACATCTTGGTGAGGTACTCCCTCATTGAGATATTGTCTGTACATTGGTTGCCCGCCTTCTTTTTTCGGAATAACAAGTAACTCTGCTTTCAGGCACTCGTCGAGGATCTCTTGAGTGGTCATTGCTGAGGTGTCTATGTTGAGAAGTTCTCGTAATTTCGCAGGAATAGCCCAGTGGCGACCTACTCTTGTTGGATCGAATCCATGCCAAGGCATCCCACTTTCGCCTTTTCTCGTGCCAGGGCCAGTCAGATAATTTGGCTGATAAATACCGTGATTGTCTCGGTACTTAAACCGCTCTTCGATGTAACCACGAGAAAAAGGTCGGGTTGTTGGATGAAACGTGAATGCCGATGTTTTACTAAAGAAGAAGATAACGTCATGGATCGGACCGTATTGATCCGTAAGCTTGTTGTGAGAGTTGCTTCGCCGCCATACAATCTCGCTGTGATAGTTGTCCATTCCAAAGACATCGTCAAGAACTACTTTTATGTAATGGCTTACGTTTGGCCCAACATGTACATAAATACTTGCATTCTCGCTCAACAACTCCCGCATTAAGACGAGCCGCTCGTACATCATTTGCAGGTATGAATCGAGTCCTCGGCCCCATGTGTCACGATAGGCTTTATCCTCAATAGCGGAAGGTTCCTTAGTCCAGGATGCGTCGCCGATCTCCATCTTGACGGAAAAATCCGCCCCCGTAGCAAACGGTGGATCGATGTAGATGAGGTCGATCTTTCCGGCAAACTCCGGTAAGAGCGAGGCCATGACGTATTTGTTGTCACCCCAAATAAGACGGTTATGCCAGTTGGCATTCGCTTCCTCCTTGAACATATCCGCTCCGGTTTTCTTTTCCTTTTCCCGCGTCGCCCGGCTTTCGTTGATTGTTTCAATGGTCTGGAAAGGCAAAACAATCCTATCAACTTCAGTCTTTTTACCCTGCCAGTAAAGGCCCGTAGGCATGGTTTTGATTTCTTCCGTCATTTTTACTGTCTCCATTTTTCATAGTTCATTTTTCTCATATCGATTAATAATCAGATGGCCTCAGCTTAAAAATCCGTTCTGCCGATAACTGTAAAAGCCGTCGGAAGCGACAATCACATGCTCCTGAAGACTGATGCCGACGGTTCTCAAGGCTTTGGCAATTTCCTCTGTAATCGCATTGTCGTTGTCGGAAGGCTCTTGCAGACCGCCCGGATGGTTGTGTCCGATGATCACCGTTGTCGCCCCATATTTGATGGCGCCTTCAACAATCCGCCGCGGAAAGGCGACAGCTTCCGACACGGTCCCTTCACTTAGATTCTCTGCATCAATCAGCATGTTCTTGCTGTTTAAGTAAAGGATGCGCAGCACCTCGTTGGGCTTGCCGCCTATGGTGGCCTGAAAATAATCAACCAATTGCTCCAGGCTGGTAAACTGGAAATCTTCCTGCTTGGTCTTTTCATCAAAATAGAAGCTGATGGATGCGCCGATTGCTTTTAAGTAATGCGCGGCATGGGAACCGATGCCTTCAATCTTCTGCAATTCCCGGTTATCAGCATGGATGACGCCAATAAAATTATGAAATCGTTTCAAAAGTTTTTTGGCAATCGGTTTGGTATCTTTACGGGGCAGCACAAAATAAAGCAGAAACTCCAGAACCTCATAATCCTGAAAACCGTGAAAGCCGGTTTGTTCAAAGCGCGCTTTAAGCCTTTGCCGATGTCCAAAATAATCCGGCTGTTCTATTTTTTCTTCTGCGGGCATATTTTCTCCCAGTCGCAGGTGAGGCATGATTTTGGACTTCGCGGATTTCTTTGAAAGCGCCGCGTGGTGATGCCCTGAACGGCATCCGACAGTGTTCGCATTGCCATGTCCAACTGCTTCGGCGTTGTCAGCACCTCCATCCGAGGTTGTTTCTGATCGTCTAAAAAGTGGACATAAGCTTTCTGAACATTCAAATCCAGCGCCTCCCTGGCCGCGATGGTGTAGAGCTGCACCTGGAGATCCAGCGCTTCTCTATCCTTGCGGTCGTTGCCGGTCTTAAAATCGATAATTTCCAGAATATTGCTGTCACCGTTTTCCCGCTTGAGCAGATCAATCGTGCCGGTGAGCAGCGCGTTTTTAAGATCCATTTCGAAAGAGCGCTCTGTCTTGATGGAAAGGGAAAAATCTTCCCGCCACATATTCAGATAACGCAGAATGCTGCGCAGGGCGCTTCTTTTGAGCGTTTCTTCCTGCTCGCTTGCCGCATAGCGTAAAGAAAAATGCTCCTGCAAAAGTTTTGCCGCCTCTTCCTCCAGCGGTACCTGCCCGGTCTGCTGCGCAATCTTGTGCAGCAGATTTAAAAGATTATGCACCTGATTGCCGTACCCGAGCGCCTGAACAATGATGGGATTAAACCCGTAAACATAGCGCATCTTGTAATCGTATTCACAGCGGATGTAGTCGCTGAGCTCCGAGTAACTTGTGGGGAAACGGTATTCTTCCAAAGACGGCTGCGGCGGCAGACGCTTTCTTTTTGTCGGATCAGCATCCGGCGTTGTCATGCAAGACTGATCCGCCAGTTCTGTAAAGTATTGCAGCGGTTTTTTTTGCCGCACTTTGCCGACCGGCTGCCGGGATGTCGTCACATAGAGGTACTTCTTTGCCCGTGTGAGTCCAACATAAAACAGGCGGCGTTCATCTTCAACGCTTCCATTGTAGCGGGAAAAGTTGAATGCTTCCGGATTGAGGAAAC
Source organism: Deltaproteobacteria bacterium (assembly GCA_019136325.1). The sequence continues at coordinate 2,505 of JAGVUJ010000272.1, read as the reverse complement.
CGGGCGGTGTGTGGCGGTGTGGACGTTCAATGCAATAAGGCATAAAAACAATCGGAAATCCAAGCCCTTTAGCCCCATGCAATGTCATTACCTGAACGGCATTAATGACGCGTGTCGGATCTTCACCAGCGCCGGCATCGTAGGCGCCCTCTGCATAGTGTCGTATAAACCAGCAAAAGCGCTCAATATCTTTAAAAGTGCAGTAGCTGCGGGTGCCTTCATAATCCGAAATCGCCTGACTCAAGCGACCCAGATTGTACATCTCGATCTCGTGTTCGTCTGTATGGAATTCATCGTCATCCACGCGAAGAAGTTTCAAGATATTTCCATAGAGCCCCTGTAAATTTAAACGGCGCTGGCTTTGATGTTCATCGTGAAGACTCTCAAGTTCTTTGGTGAACTGGTGCTTTGTCGGCAGGTGAAAAATCTCCGCCGCATGATCATAAATTTCGTGTGGTTCCGGCGATTCACCTGTTTTGGCATAAGAATCCCAGTTCTTTTTGAAACCGCCCAGATAGGCAAAGATGCTGAAGATCACATCCACTTCTTCTGCTTCGAAAAGACCGCCAATGCCGGATACAGCATAGGGTATTCCGGCTTCGTCCATGGCATCCAGATAGGGTTGTCCATCGTATTTTACGGATCGGAAAAAAATAGCCATGTCGGAATAGGCGAGTCCTCTTTTATGGCCATTGTTTTCTTCCCATTGCACCCCAAGAAGATGTTGAATTCTTTCAATGATGAATCTTACTTCTTCGGCCTGTGCGGGAAAGTCAACTTTATAAAGGTCGCCTTTTTCTGATTTTTTGCCGGAATCTCCCATTTTCTTGGAGAGACGTTTTTTGTTTTTTTGAATCAGATCAGAACCACAAAATATTATCTGGTTTGTCGAACGGAAATTGACGGGCAGATGATGGATAAATACATTTTTATATCTTTTGGGGAAGGTCAAAATGTTATCCACTGTCGAACCTCTCCACTGGTAAATGGCCTGATCGTCATCGCCGACGACGCAGAGATTGGTTTCGGATCCAGTTAAAAGACGGATAAGACGTTCCTGTATAGGGTTGATATCCTGATACTCATCAACCGTAATATGCGTAAAGCGTTTTCTGACTTCCGCAAGCAGTTTCTTGTCTGTTTCCAGATTTCGCACGGCAATAGCCATCATGGAACTAAAATCAAGAAATCTGTGTTCCTGAAGTATTTCTTCATATTTTTGAAAGGCGGTAACAAAATCAGAGCATTGCGAAATCTTTTCCGGAGGCATCATTTCTTCTCTGGCAATATCGACGCCGCGAATGAAAGTGTTCATTACCCAGGTTACGGGCATCATTCCGAAAGGCTGACGCATGTTTTCTGATTCGAGCCATTCTTTTAACTTCTTATAGCCAAGTTCGGCACGGTGGGCATTGATAAACGCAAACCTCTTTCCTTCATCCAGAACTTCAAAGACACGGTAGCCGGGCACAAATTCTTTGAGCAGCTCATAACAGAAACTGTGAATGGTGCCGACATAGAGATCGCCAATATCCGGTTGATGGCCGATCAATTCTCTGATTTTGCTTCTGATACGGAATTTAAGCTCCTGGGCGGCCCTTTCTGTAAAGGTGAATGCCACGATGTTTTCCGGTTTGGCTAACCCTTCAGCAATCAGATAGGCAACGCGCATGGATACAAATTCAGTCTTGCCGGAACCAGCGCAGGCTATGATCTGCAGATTTTGCCTCGACAGGCCTGGCTCAGATTTTAACAGTTTAAGCATGGCACCTCATTATTCAGTTTTTTCCGGTTTATTCCATGTCATTCATGATGTTGCCGCCACGATTCGTTCTCATATTCCGTCAGTGTCAAATCGTGAATGTGTGGAATGTACAGCCTCTCCCTTGCCCGTGTAATCGCCACGTAAGTCAGGTTCTTGATTTGTTCCTCCGTCCAACGGTCTCCTTGCAGCCAGTCCAGACCGATGACAAAGACACAGGCATAGTCAAATCCCTTGACACTGTGGATGGTAGAGATCGTCACGCTTTGAGTTGTTACATCGTAAGAGCGCTTGGCACGGTAATCCTCGGCAATCCAGTTGCAGTAAATGCCATACTTTTCCAGGGCATATATCATCAAGTGGGGGAAATGAACGCCGGTTAAGGAATCCGGCGATTTCTGTGTATAGATAATGGCGATTTCGGAAAGAGGATAATTCTCATCGTGATGAAGGTGGCTGATTTGGCGGGCAACACTGCCGATCAATTCATTCAAGTCAGGAAATTGACGGATTTCCGGCGCCGTCCCTGCGGGGGACAGGAAATTTTGGAAGAGTTCCATCTGAGGTGGCCTGTGCTCGGGCTTTTCTTCTTTTTCATTGAGAAATTTCCGGGCAAAGTCGGCTATGGCGCTGGTGTTCCGGTAAACCCAGGATAATCGGTGGACACGCCCACGGACCTGAATGCCAAGGTCTTTCCATGTCTGCTTTCTGCGATAGATGTTCTGATTGTCGTCAAGGGCGAT
>JAGVUJ010000295.1 GCA_019136325.1 Deltaproteobacteria bacterium | reverse complement strand
TCCATTTTATATTCCCGACAGACTTCCGTGAGAGGATCGAGGTCGGCGGGGTGTCCGAATGTATGCATGGGAATAACCGCTTTGATTCTGCGGCCGGTTTTTTTATTGGTGCAACCGTTATCATTGAGATTGGCAATTTCTTTCAAATAGTTTTTTAGTTTGTCGGGATCCATCCCCAGCGTTTTTTCTTCACTGTCGACAAAATGAGGCACGGCACCGCAATGCGCCACTGCATTGGCCGTTGCCACAAACGTTAACGCCGGCACGAGGACTTCATCGTTTGCCTTGACACCCGCCAATTGCAGAGCAATTTGCAGAGCGGCAGTGCCGTTCACCACGGCTACTGCTTTTTTAACACCGGTAAAACCGGCAAGCATGTCTTCAAAACGATCCACATACTTTCCGACATAGGAAACCCATGTAGAATCGATACAGTCTTTTACATAAGCCCTTTCATTGCCCTCAAAACACGGTTCGTGCAATGAAACAGGACCCTCTTTTTTTTGATGAATAACCGATCTGATTGCGGCAATGATGTTGTCAATATCCGTGGTTGACATTAGATATTATATTCTCCGGGTTTGTATTGCTTCAGGTTATCAGGATTCAGAAACCATTCGATGGTTTCGCTTAATCCCTTCTTAAATCCTTTCAATTGCCCATAAGCAGGTTTCCAGCCGGTTAACTTTTTTGCTTTTGCATTATCAGCCCATAATCTTTCCACTTCACTGTTTGCCGGTCTGATTCGTTTGGTATCCGTAACCAGGCTGATCTTCGCATTCATCAATTCGGCAATCACCTTAACCGTATCGCCAATCGATATTTCGTAATTGCTGCCGATATTGATGACTTCTCCAACGGTTTTGTCCGACTGGGCAACTGCGATGAATCCCCGCGCCGTATCCTTAACGTAATTGAAATCACGCGTAGGATGCAAAGCGCCTAACTTGATTTTCTTTCTTCCCGTGGCAATCTGGGTAATCACTGTCGGAATCACGGCACGCGCTGATTGCCGCGGACCGTAAGTATTAAAAGGCCGGACAATGCTGACCGGCGTTTTGAACGATAAATAATAAGACATGGCAATTTGATCCGCGCCGATTTTACTGGCCGAATAAGGCGATTGTCCCTGGAGCGGATGTTCCTCTGTAATGGGAACAAAACGGGCTGTCCCATAAACCTCGCTGGTCGATGTGTGCAGTACTTTGGAAACGCCAAGTTCCCGTGCGGCCTGGACAATATTAAGCGTCCCTTTAACATTTGTATCAATGTAAGTATCCGGCGAGTGATAAGAATAGGGAATGCCGATCAATGCCGCAAGATGAAACACTATATCGCATCCTTTCATGGCCTGTTGAACCCCGTGAGGATCCCGCACATCACCGGCAAAAATATCCAGATTCTTTTTTATTTCAGGTTCTGCATGATCCAACCATCCCCATGAATTAAAGGAATTGTACAAGACAAAAGCCCTGACATCGTGACCCTGTCTGATCAGTTCTTCGGTCAGATGAGAACCGATAAAGCCGTCTGCCCCGGTAACTAATATTTTTTTGTTTTTTAAATTCATGATTAAACCTTTTATAAGAACTATTTCTTTAAATACTTTAAACGTTATCCATAAAGGCTGAAATGTTTAACGGGTAAAGGTTTTTAACATTTTTTGCATAAAGGTTCAAAGTTAAATACAAAAAATTAAAATGTTTCCACGGCGCTCAGCAGCGGAAGCGCCCGGTCCTTCGGAGAAAGCACCGGATCGGCAACCGGCCAGGCAATGGCGATATCGGGATCGTTCCAGCGAATACCTGCATCGGATTGCGGGTTGTATTCAGCGGTGCACTTGTATAAAAGATGAACATCATCGGTCAGGGCAACAAAACCGTGGGCGAATCCGGGCGGAATGTTTGTAGCCGTTATCATCGCTCAAGACCTTCATCAGTTTTTTTGAATTGCTTTTTGCAAGACGGGCATTGATAATCATCTGTGAGCTTTTCGCCGCATTCGCACATCCAGCCGATTTGCCGGGCGGGGTTGCCGACCATCAGGGCGTGGTCAGGCACGTCTTTCGTGACGACAGCGCCGGCGCCAATGAAGGCGTAATGTCCGATGGTGTGGCCGCAGACGATGGTGCAGTTGGCGCCGAGTGTCGCGCCTTTTTTGATGAGGGTGGGCCGCACCTGGTCCATCTTGCCGAACCATGGATGGGCCGCAAAAAACGCCGTCTTCGAGTGTGACACCCTTATAGACACTGACGTTGTTTTGTATTTTGCATTTGTTACCGATGGTTGCGTCGGGACCAATCACAACATTCTGTCCGATATTGCAGTTTTCACCGATTTTGGAACCGGAAAGAATATGGGAGAAGTGCCACACCTTTGTGCCTTTGCAGATGGAAACGTTGTCGTCGACTATGGCTGACGAATGAATAAAAACATCCGGAAAGTTTTTGTTCAAATGTTCGTTTTCCTGGATACCGGCCTTCGCCGGTATGACAGAAGGAGATTCTTTTTGTTCGAGGGATTGCTGGCAAGATTCCAGAATCTTCAGTACACGGAGGCCTTCTTCTCCAGAGGTCAATGGCGCGGTGTTGTTGGCAATGGAATCTAAAAATGCGCGGCATTCGGCTTTCAGAGGTTCTTCCCAGATATCACTCAGATCGACGGCTTTGCCCTCCACTTTTTCTGATACAGGTATACCGTTTTTCCATTTGATTTGATTGGGATAGCGCACCAGCTTTTTCTCGACAGGTTGCGTATCGTCAAAGACCATCATCCCCTGGCTGCCGATGACCACCAGCCGCTGTTCTTT
>JAGVUJ010000244.1 GCA_019136325.1 Deltaproteobacteria bacterium | reverse complement strand
CACCAGCGCGGCGACCGAGTCCACCACCAGAACATCCAGCGCGCCGCTGCGCACCAGCGTTTCGGCGATTTCCAGGGCCTGTTCGCCCGTGTCCGGCTGGGAGATCAGCAGGTCGTCGGTCTTCACACCGATTTTCTGAGCGTAGCCGACATCAAGCGCGTGTTCGGCGTCAATGTAAGCCGCGATGCCGTTTTTCTTCTGTGCCTCGGCGACGATATGCAGAGCGAGCGTCGTTTTACCGCCGGATTCCGGCCCGTAAATCTCCACCACACGGCCGCGCGGAACACCGAACGTTCCCAGCGCTATATCGAGGCTCAACGAGCCGGTGGAAATGGCCGGTACATCCACTTTTTCCGAGCCACCCAGCTTCATAATGGAGCCCTTGCCGAACTGTTTTTCTATCTGAGTAATCGCCAAATCAACGGCCTTTGATCTATCCATATCCGCCATAATACAATGCCCTCCTTATTCTTTTTTTATATTAATAATTGCTTAAAAATTACAACTCTAATTTATGAAAACAACTTATGCTCATTACATCCTCAAAGCAAACTCCATCAGTTTTGTATAGACAGCGCCCTGCGGAGAGAGATTGCTTTGAAACAAAAACAATTTATCGCCGGAGAAATCTCCGGCTTTAAACGAGTCGTATTTTTTTAGCGCTTCGCTCATTCCTGTGATGTCGCGTGGATCCTTAATCCGGGCAAGCGTCAGATGCGCCTTGAAAGACCGGTCTTCCGCGGGAAAGCCGAGAGCCGCAAAATCACCGTCCAGTTTTTTCTGGAGATTGATAAGTCTTTCCAGATCGCCGGTGATGCCGCACCAGAGAACCCTAGGTCTTTTGGCATCCGGGAAAACACCCAGCTCTTCAATTTTCAGATTTAGTTTCTGCTCGGCAGCCACCCGCTTTTGCACGGCAGCGTTAATGTTATTGATATCCTCTCTGGAAATATCGCCGAAAAATTTCAACGTCAGGTGCTGACCCTGCGGCCTTGTCCAGCTTAGCCTTCCACTAATTTCCCGTTTTAGTTTTTCCTGCAGGCGGAATATTTCCTGCAGAATATTTTCCGGCGGCTCAATAGCCAGAAAAGCGCGGATATTTTTTTCGGAGTCGACCATGATCTAAATCGTCCCCTCTAAAAAGTTTTTCATCAAAAACAGCGCCGCTTCGGAGAAAACCTCCTTGTTCCTTTTGCGGTCCCAGCGGTAGGCGTAGTGGCGGCAAATCGTTTTTTGGGAATCCGCCAGCGCGATATATACGGTGCCCACCGGTTTTTCCGGACTGCCGCCGGTCGGGCCGGCAATACCGGTAGAGGAAAGTCCCAGATCGGTTCCGGCGAGTTTGCGCACGCCTTCGGCCATCAGCCGAGCTGTTTCTTCGCTTACCGCTCCGTGCTTCTCAATAATTTCAGCAGGCACACCAAGCATGCTGATTTTGGCGGCGTTGCTGTAAGTGATCAGCCCGCGTTCCAGATAATCGGAACTGCCGGAGACATCGGTGAGGCGGCTGGCAATCAAACCGCCCGTGCAGCTCTCCGCCACAGCGATGGTCAGTTTCTTTTCGGTTAAAAGTCTGGCAATCACTTCTTCGAGTGTTTGATCACCGTAAGCGAAGATATAATCCTGCACATGAGCCGATACCTCATCCTGTGCTTTTTGCAGATTTTTTCGCGCTTGGTCCTGATTTTTGCTTTGCGCGATCAAAACAATATGGTTTTCGGGAAAGACCGGATAAAAACCAATGCTCACGCCCAGCGATTTGAAATCGATGTCCTTGACCTGATTATCCACGGCGGCTTCGGATAGCCCGAAGGTCCTGATGGTTTGTTTGATGATATAGAATTCATCCTGCGGAAAATGTTTGCGCAGGGCAGGGAAGACGCCGTTGGTGATCATTAATTTTGCTTCGGCAGGTACGCCGGGGATAACAAAAATCATTTTGCCGTTAACTGAGAGGGAAAAACCCGGCGCCGTGCCCCTGGCGTTGGGGATGACTTCGGCTCCCTGGGGAAACATGGCCTGCTTGGCGTTGTTTTCCATCCAGCGGAAATTAAATTTCGTAAAGATGTCTTTAATATAATTCAGAACGTTTTCATCCATATATAATGGAAGATTGAAAGCTTTGGCGATGGCCTCGGTGGTAATATCATCGGATGTGGGGCCCAGACCGCCGGAGCAGATTACAGCATCGGTCATGGCCAGCAGGTAGTCCAGACGGTTTTTGATGGCGGCGAAATCGTCGCCTACGGACATGATGGCTTCCACGCTCCATCCCTGCTGATTGGCTTCGCGCGCGATGAAGGATGCGTTGGTGTCCGCAATGCGTCCGTTCAGTAACTCATTTCCGATCGTTAGA
>JAGVUJ010000297.1 GCA_019136325.1 Deltaproteobacteria bacterium | reverse complement strand
TGGTGTCCGGATACTTCTGCATGAAATCAGCCACTTGTTTTATATTGTCATGATATTTTTTCTTGATCATGGACTTGGCGGTGTCAAATTCCAGATTAAGAGCAATGGAAACCTTCTCCTGTGCCGGAGGAGGCGGTGGGGGCGGAGGCTCGATGACTTCAGGCGATGGCGGAGGAGGCGGTGGGGGCGGAGGGACCACTTCTTCCTGCCTGGGTTCCGCTAACGCAACCTTGCCTTCCTTGCCAAACCGCACAGGGAGCACCCTGTTTCTGCTTTTGTGCGTCAGAGATTCCGGAAACCACATTTCACCCTGTTTCTGCTTTTGTGCGTCAGAGATTCCGGAAACCACATTTCACGGTCCGTCGCGAAACCGACAACCAGGGCTTGGGAACCCTGCACATCGGAGGTCCAGGGATACGATCCGCTCAACGTGATCAGTTTTGTCAAGTGATAACCGTTATTGCCGAAAATGGACCTGTCGTATAACGTCATCAACTCATCTTTGGTCGGCAGTCGCCATTGCTGGTATCCACCGCCGTCATAGGTCTTGCAGTAAGACTCGGCATCAGACCAGTTAATGTTGCTGCCATTGTCTCTGGAGGCCCATAACAGGTTTGATTGAGAATCCCATACGGTGCCGTCGTCATAAGCAATAAAGCGGCCGTCTCTGGCCTCCTCATTTGCGGCTATGGAAAGTGGAAGATTGACGAAAGAGCCCGTTAAGACAGCAACGGCCAGAATGGTTAGTATTTTTCCCAATGTTCTGCTCATAAATGGTTAACGCCTCCTCTATTAATTTATTTTACACCTGAGACGAGTTATTTTTGAAAACGGTGCCGCAATATTTTGAATGCTGGAATATTGCACAATTTTCATCATTCGTCAATTACGGAAACTAATCCCGATTTTTCCCGAGGATTGAAGACAACATTGCCCGGTTTCAAAACCGTAAATCACAATGACGTCATTTTTTTGTCAACATCTCTATCTGCTTGTCCTTTTCACGCCAGAGTTCCTGCACCCATTTGTGCATGGAATCACGAAAAGCCTGATCATTTTCATAATCGCCCTGCAAAAGGGGCTTCGGAATTTCGATGGTCCTCATGCGCACGGTGATGCGTTTGACTTTGCCGCAGAGAAAATCTCCGAATCCGGGAATGCCGTCGGGATAAACAATGGTGATATCCAGCATGGAACTGAATTTTTCGCCCAGAACGTTTAAAGCCAGCGCCAGTCCGCCGGATTTTGGACGCAAGAGATATTTGTATTCGCTTTTTTGTTTGTCATGTTTTGCCGGGGTAAAACGTGTTCCTTCGAGGAAATTCATCACGCTGGTGGGAATGGTGGCGAATTTTTCGCAGGCTTTGCGGGTTGCTTCAAAATCTTTGCCCGCCTGTTCGGGATGTTGCTTCAGATATTCGGAGCTATGGCGATAAAGAAAAGGGTAATCAAGCGCCCACCAGGCAAAACCCATCAAAGGCACTTTGATCAGCTCTCGTTTGATAAAGAATTTCAAAATAGGAATCTTGCGATTCAACAAATGCTGCATTACCAGAATGTCGACCCAGGACTGATGATTGCTGACCACCATGTACCAGCCGTCATGATTCAGGTTCTGTGCTCCCTCAACATCCCAGCGGGTTTTCTGGGTCAGCCACATCCAGCCGCTGTTGCAGGCAATCCAGTTTTCACCGATCCATTGCAGAATTTTGTTGATGACTTTCAGCAGGGGCGGCCAGGGGATCAGAATTTTGGGAATCGAAAATATGAACAGAATAACAATCCAGAAAATAACGTTTAAAACCAAAAGAAATCCGGCGATTGCACCAACAACTTTTGACGGTAAAAAATTCAACATGATATTGTTCCTGGAAAAGTATTATATTTCGGCTAAGTTTTGCGAGCATAGGAAAAAGAGATTTACAAGTCAAGAAAATTATAGCATAACCCCCTCAAATCACGGTTTTTGCCTTCAAGTGAAAACCGGTTGTGCTCAAAACGGCCGTCACTCAGTTATTTCAATTAACAATCATGACCCGAAAGGATTTTTACAGAATGAAAAAGTTTCACTTACGCAATATTGCCATCATTTCTCATGTCGATCACGGCAAGACCACACTATTGAATGCTATGCTCAAGCAAACGGGGGTTTTTCACGCCAACCGTGTTGTAGAAGACCGCGTCATGGATTCGATGGATCTGGAAAAAGAGCGCGGCATCACCATTACAGCGAAAAATACTGCTGTAGAATACAACGGAGTGAAAATTAATATTGTTGATACGCCCGGCCACGCCGATTTCGGCGGGGAAGTGGAACGCAGTCTCAACATGGTGGATGGCGCAATCCTGCTGGTGGACGCCAGCGAAGGTCCCCTGCCGCAAACCCGTTTTGTTTTGAAAAAAGCGCTCGGCCTGCATCTGCCCATCATTCTGGTCATTAATAAAATCGACCGTGGCGACGCCCGCATCGAGGAAGTCATCAGCGAAACGTACGACCTTTTCATCGATCTGGGAGCGGAGGAAAATCAAATCGAGTTCCCTATTCTCTATACCAATGCCAAGGCCGGTATCAGCCATGAAAAAATAGGCGATGACAGTGCCGATTTGCAGCCGCTGCTACAGACCATCATTGAATACATACCTCCGCCGCAGGGAGACGATGAAGCTATT
>JAGVUJ010000321.1 GCA_019136325.1 Deltaproteobacteria bacterium | reverse complement strand
TAAGCCCCACTTTTTATTTTTCATCTTTATTCATTCCGTATCTGTTTCCTGTCAGCAATGAGCTATGAACTATGAGCTACTTCTTATCCACCAATCTCATCGCCTCTCAAATCCGTCGTTCTTTCCTTTTCGCCTTTCATCACCAGGGCGTTGCCCACAAGTTCGTGTACGCCCATGACCGAAACACCCGGCACCCAATAGTCCATCAGCGGGGGAAGCGTTACCCGGTCGATCGCACAGATGCAGGCCAGGCGGTTCACGCCATACTTTTTCACAACGTCCCGGACGGCCATGGCCCGGGGCATCCCGCCGCGCATTCGCATCTCCATGTTTTCTTCATTGCCCAGTCCGGCCCCGCCGCCGCAGCAGAAGGTTTTTTCCCGAATGGTATCTTCGGCCATCTCGTAAAAATGGTTGCAGGCATTGTGGATGATGTAACGCGGCTCTTCAAGGAGCCCCATTGCCCGGGCGGGATTGCACGAATCGTGAAAGGTCAGATTCAGATGATCGTTGCGTTTAGGATCAAGTTTCAACTTGCCCTGGCGGATCAGATCCGCCGTGAATTCAACGATATGGACCATTTTGGTCGAACGGGCGTTTTCAAATCGCGTCCCCGTAATCGGGGAAACCGGCTCCGAAAGATGTTCGGCGGGGCCGTTCATGGTGTCCATGTACTGCTGGATCACCCGCCACATGTGGCCGCACTCTCCGCCTAATATCCATTTGACGCCCAGGCGTTTGGCCTCCGCGTAAATTTTGGCGTTGAGGCGCTTGATCATCTCATGGGACGTAAAGAGGCCGAAGTTGCCGACTTCGGAGGCATAGGTGCTGAACGTGTAATTAAGGCCGATTTCATGGAAAAGCATTAGATAGCCCATGCAGGTGTAGGTTCCCGGGTCGGCAAAATAGTCACCGGACGGCGTGACAAAAAGAATGTCGGCGCCTTTTTTGTTGATGGGGACGTCCACCCGGACGCCGGTGCGATCCTCGATATCGTCCGCCAGAAATTCCAGCATGTCCTTGATGCCGCCGGGCTGAATGCCCAGATGGTTGCCCGTGCGGAAACAGTTGGCGGCCGGTTCAATGACCCAGTTGATGTTGCAGCCGACCAGGTTGAGCAGTTCGCGGCCGATCATGGTCATTTCCGCCTGGTCGATGCCGTAGGGGCAGAAGACGGAGCAGCGCCGGCACTCCGTGCATTGATAAAAATAATAAAACCATTCCTTCAACACATCGACGGTCAGATCTCTGGCGCCGGCGAGTTTCCCGAAACGTTTTCCCGCCTGCGTAAAGTAACGGCGGTAAACCGACCGTATCAGCTCGGCCCGCAACACAGGCATATTTTTCGGATCGCCGGAGCCGATATAGAAGTGGCACTTGTCCGCGCAGGCGCCGCAGCGCACGCAGATGTCCATGAACAGGCGAAAGGAACGATACTTTTCCAGGCGCTCCTTCATCCCGTCAAGAATAATCCGCCGCCAGTTTTCCGGCAGTTGCCAGTCGGCATCGGACGGCTGCCAGGTTCGGGGATTGGGCATGCCCAGTATTTTCAGGTTTTTTGCGGCGCCGCTGTGGCTCCACGTCCCCGGCCGGAAATCCACGGGTGTAGTCATCCAGTCGGATTTCGGCGGAGCGTATCCGATGTTCATCAGTTCATCCGGTTTAGGAATTTTGACGGACGACATAACTACTCCTTCTCCACCGGCAGACCGGCCGCTTTCATTTTATCGCGGAATTCGTCTTCATATTCTTCGTAGGTGTGCACTTTCACGGGGCCATTCCAGGGATTGATATGTCTTTGACTGCGGTTGTTATTTACAAGGTTGCGCGTGGGGCTCAAAAAGATGCCGCCCATGTGCATCAGCTTGCTGAAAGGAAACCAGGCGATGAGAATAAAGACAAAACATAGGTGCATGTAAAAAACAACGCCTGCGCCCTGCGGAATGACGGGGGCAAAGGTGACCCAACCCATGGCCAGGGTTTTGATCTCATGGAGATCTACGGGAAAAAAGTGCCGCATCAAAAGGCCGGTTGCCGCCACGCCCGCAATTAAAAGCAGTGCAAAATAATCGGTAAATAAAGAAATGTAGCGCACCTGCGGGATGGTTACCCGTCGCAGGAAGAGAAACGCCAGTCCTGCCAGAAGCGCCAGGTCACTCATGTAAAGCGCGGGAACGCCGATTTCCCAAAATCCGTCCAGCGCGGAGAGCTCGCTCACACAGGAAATGACCGGTTCAGTGAAAAAACGCAGGTGCCGGAGCACGATCGTCAAAAGCGACGCGTGAAACATCAGGCCGAAAAACCAGAGCCACTTGGCGCTTCCGTAAACGGGACGGCCGTCGATCAACTGCATTTTGGCGTTTC
>JAGVUJ010000042.1 GCA_019136325.1 Deltaproteobacteria bacterium | reverse complement strand
GAAGCGGGAAAAGGCGCGACCTTCTTCTTCACACTTCCGGAATGAAAAAGCGTGCAATACGAAATACGCTGTACCTTTCAATATTCACGATTCACCGTTCACCGACGACGAAGGAGATTTACGATGAAAGATAAAGTTATTCTTCTGGTGGAGGATAATCCCGACGACGTTGAATTAACCCTTCGCGCTTTCAAGAAAAATCATATCGTCAACAAGTTGATCGTCGCCCCGAACGGTGTGGAAGCCCTGGATTATCTTTTTGGCAGGGGAATGTATCAGGAACGGGATATAAAAGACCTGCCTGTACTCATCATGCTGGATTTAAATCTTCCCAAGATCAACGGATTGGAAGTGCTCACGGCCATCCGTCAAAACGAGATGACCAGACTGCTGCCGGTCGTCGTTATCACCTCTTCCAACCGGAATGAAGATCTGCTCGCCAGCTATACACTGGGTGCCAACAGCTATATCCCCAAGCCGGTGGATTTTAATGAGTTCATGGAAGCGGTTAAAGTGCTGGGGCTCTACTGGCTTTCATGGAATAAACCGCCTCCTTTGATACATTGAGGCCGGAGAAATATTTCTTAAAAATGAAATCGAGGGCAGACAGCGCGCCCCGCTTCATCAAACATCACCCCTTCGTTTTTCAGCAAGGCTCTCTTTATTTCGGATCCGCTTTGAAAACCGCCGAGACGGCCGTTGGAAAGAATGGTTCGGTGACAGGGCACAATCAGGGGAAAAGGATTTCCCGCCATCACATTGCCCACCGCCCGCGCGCCACCGGGCGCTCCCACGTGAGCGGCAATGAGTCCGTACGTGCTGACCCTGCCTCGCGGAATCGCATGCTGCGCCCGCAAAACCGACTGCTGGAATTTTGAGAAAGGCGACAAATCAACGAGATTCAGATTAAACGTTATATCCTCCCCCTCAAGATAGGCCTTGATGGAAGAAGCGACACGATCGATTTCGGCGCAGGACAATATTCTTGATTCAGGGAAAAGTCCGGCCGCCTGCTTCTCCGCCGGCAATACCGGGCGGGAAAGTAAAACACTGACAATCTTCGGCAATTTACCGGAAACAGACCAGATAATGGCAACCGGGCCGAAAGGCGTCTGTTTAATAATCTTTCTATTCATGTTCTGAATCATGATCGACGATATTCTTTCTTTTGAATTGTTTCTTTGGAATCAAAAAGAAAATACCAATGAGAATGACAATTGTCAACGGCTGATACGCCTCCCGGAACAAAGCCCAGGTGAGCATCATCAAAAAAGGCAGAGCAAGCGTCATGATGTGAATGCGCAGAATCTGATTGTCTCTGAATGGCAGCACCATCCGTTCCCAGGCCTGGCGACGCATGAAATCATCGGCGTTCGCAATGAGAGTGGCAGCAATCATCGGCCAGTACCGCTCCGCCAGATATGTCACCGGCGTGAAAAAATCGGAATTGATAAAACCGTTTCGCCCGAAAAGATCCAGGGGTGGCATCTCGGCAAATACGGACAAGAAAAGGCCGTAGAAGGAAAACAGCCAGCAATAAATATAAAGCGCGACAAATCCCGCCAGTACGGTCACCGGAATAATGACCAGCGCGAACACTTCGGGAGAAATGCTTTGAACGAACGGCGCCTCCGCATCATAGTATTTCTTGTTCGTTCGAACCGTCAGCATAATTTGAATGGCCGCCGTGACAACGCACGTCCACGAGTAAAAAAGTCCGGCCAGCCACACGCACCAGCAGAATTCCTGCACCGACCATTTCTGAACCACGGCCAGATAGGCCGTGATTAAAAAGCTGACAAGCGAAATCAGATAAAATTTTGCGGGTGGCTCAGATGATTGTTTCAAGTATTTCCACCACGCTCTTCACACACGGCTTGCATACTTTATTAAAATAATCGTTGCCCAGATAAATCCTTTGACCTTCATCGGTCGTCAGTTCACAGCCTCTGAGCAACCGGCGGCAAAGATAAGTGCCGTGTTGCTGAGAAAATCGGTCCATCAGTTCCCTGATTTTTGCGTAAGTCACTTCTGTTGATTGACGTTCGTCATTTTCTCCCCGGCCGTATTTGGCGCCGATGACCATGATGCCGCCGCTCACAGCTCCGCAAACCTCTTCCTTTCTGCCCATGCCCGCGCCGAACCCGCAGGACATCTTGAGCGCCTGATTTTTATCCAGGCCGAGATCGTCGCAAAAAGCAAAAAGAACCGACTGCGCGCAGTTGAAACCGCCCACAAATTTGGCCATGGCCTGTTCGCTTTTTCCCATGATTCTCTCCGTGTTGATTTTAAAGATGTAAAGCGTCTGATCCCGGCGGCGCCTCCCGGATGCCGTTGCAACCTTCCGCTATCCGTTCTCTGAACCCAGCAACCAGCGTTTGGCTTCTTCAATCGTCTGGAATAATTTGCCGTTTGCCAAACCGCGATTCTTCACGACAACCGTCTCAACAAATTCGAGCCCTCGGGCGGCTTCCTTCACATGATTCACCCAGGCGACACGATGCTGCGGGGTCAGTCCAACCAATGCCAATATATCGAGATGATTGAAAGCGTCCATTGTGGAGAGTTCTTCGGTGGTGAAGTTCTCTCCGAGAATTTTTAAACAATTATGTTCCTTGCATAGCGCCATGATACGCCGCCACACTTCAAGCGAAATGTCGTAATTGTTTTTACCGTAGTGTCTTGCATGAACATAACCTTCCTGATTATACTCCACTATAATCTCGTCGCGCATCGTGCATCCCCTCTCAACGTTCAGAATGAATATGACTGGAACTCATCTTTCTGTGTTGCACATGGCACACAGGCTTCCTCTGGACCGATCAAACCAATTCAAAAACAACAGGTAATCTACAGCGCTAAAATTTTATCCGATACGAAAATAATTTTTGATTGCAGTCAGTATTACTTTCTTTTATCACATATTGCAATTTTTCTTTAACAAAAAATGATGTGAAAATGAGATAAATGCGAGTATAGTGAATTGTGTTCTTCGAGGCATCAAATGACCATCACCTTTAAAATATATTCCGACTATATCTGACCCTTCTGTTATATCGGCAAGGGCATTGTCGACCGGCTGAAAAAAGAATACGACATCAACGATCACTGGGTGAGTTTCGAACTTCATCCGGAGACACCGCCCCAGGGAATGATGCTTGCCGAAAGATTCAAGGGTTATGATCTTTCTTCTTTTTACGAACAACTCCGCCGGCGAGGCAAAGAAGTCGGCGTTGTGTTCAACACGCATTCCATTCTTTCCAATTCCAGACTGGCGCTGATGGCCTCCGAATATGCGCGCGATCGAGGCCAATACGAATCGTTCCATGAAAACATGTTTCATGCGTACTTTACGGAGGGACTGGATATCGGCAAGCCGGATGTGATCGCCGCCGTTGCGAAAAAAAGCGGACTGGATGAAAAGGAAATTATCACCGCCATACACGACGGCCGCTATGCGTCTCGTCTAAATGAAGCCAGAAAAGAAGGAGAGTTGCTTGGTTTAACGGGCATTCCCCTGTTCATCATCAATAACAAATATCAAATCACCGGCGCCCAGCCGATGGAAACCTTCCGCAATCTTCTCGATAAAATTAAATAACTTAAATATCTATAGAATTATTTTCAAGAACAGTGCTTTCTAATTATTGTCTTAATGTCTAGTATATCCAAATGATTGTATTGACTCTAACTCTCCATATTGTTATTATAAAACAATAAACATATAAAATATATAAAGGATAACCAGATTCGATTCATGCCAAATCCAATCAAAACATCTTGTTTAGAAAAATTGGCAAAGAAATATGGCAAACCAAAGCAATTATCTGGCAGCTTATCTTTGTTTGACATTTCCAACGGCACGGCACGTGTTTATATAAGATATTCAAAAATACATGGAAGAAACCAGGCTTTCTATGGTTTAAGACAATCAGACCTAAAACAACTTGAAGGATACAACTCCGTCATCTGTTTTTTATGGGATACACAATCTGAACCAATTTTTATTCCATTTTCTGAATTTGAAGAGGTATTCAATTCCATTTCACCTGCTTCAGATGGACAATACAAAGCTCAAGTTTATCTCGGTGATGGCACAGAACTTTATATTGCAAATGCAGGACGCTTTAACATAGAAAGTTTTTATGGATGGAACAATTTAGATAACCTCATTGATGCAAACAAATTAACAATTTTACCTGACTTTACTCATTCTCAAATACAAACATTTATTGGTTCTATAGGGGCAACAAAAGGATATGAAGTATGGATACCACAAAATGATAGAAACAAATTAGATTGGAACCTAACAAAAAAATTTATTTGTATGAATGAATTACCATCAAGATACGGGAATATGGATAACATTATCAAAGAAATTGATGTTTTATGGATGCAAAGGGGCTCCAGTGAATTGAAGGCTATGTTTGAAGTTGAACATTCTACTCCAATATATTCAGGCTTGCTTAGATTCAATGATTTGTATTTAACAGAGCAGAAATTGAAACCGAAGTTCAGTGTTGTTTCCAATGACGTCAGGCGGTCTCTTTTCCTGAAACAAATTAATCGACCAACTTTTAAACGTAGTGGGTTAAGTGATGTTTGTAATTTCTTGGAATATAAAGATGTGTATAGTTGGTTTAACAGAACAATAGGAATAACAAAATGAAGAAGATATGGATTTTAACATTAGTCAAAAAAGGATTCATTCAAGAACCAGAAGTTTTTTATAATTCCATTGATGCATTCAAGAGGAAAAACAAAATAATGCAAGACTTTAATCCTGATTATGATGAAATTGATATTTTTGAAAAAATAATTATTATTTAAATTCGTACCACTAGTAATCATTGGAATTGAACCTTAAATAACTGTTTGTTCGTCAAAAATAGTTTTATAATTATCTGTTGTACAGGTATTAAGAACTAAGGAGGACAGACGTCATGCCAAAGGTTGAATTAAACGTTCAGGCGCCGGATTTTACGTTGAATGATTTCAACGGCAAAAGCGTTTCGCTTGCCGATTATCAAAACAAAAAGAATGTAATGCTGGTTTTCAACCGCGGTTTTATCTGACCGTTCTGCCGCGCGCATATGGCGCAGTTGCGCCGGGATTATGATAAATTCGTTGCGCTGGATACGGAGATCCTCGTCGCCGGGCCGGAAAACGCCGAGGCGTTTAAGAAATACTGGGAGAAAGAAAAGCTGCCGTTTGTCGGCCTGCCCGACCCCGAACATCATGTGTTGAAATTGTACGGCCAGGAGGTCAAGATTTTCAAACTGGGCCGGATGCCCGCGCAGGTTATCATGGATAAGTCCGGCAAGGTTCGCTTCGTCCATTACGGCCATTCGATGGCCGATATACCGGAGAACAAAGAACTGCTTGATTTACTCGAAACGCAGGTCGGCCGGCAATAAACCTTTTAAATTAACAATTGACAGGGCAGCGGCTTTGTTCCTATACTGCCGCCCGGAAGAGCGGAAGCTCTCCATCATCGAAACAATTTCATCATCAATATCAACCCGGCCTGTGAAAGGCTAAAATAAAAAAGAGAGGTGTCATTATGTTTAAAAAATTATTGCTGTTGTGTTCAGTCGTCCTTATCCTTACTTCCGCAGGCTACGCAAAAGAAGTCGGCGGAATCAATATGCCGGACACTCTCGCCGCCGGCAGCGATACGCTGGTGTTAAACGGAGCCGGTATCCGAACAAAGTATTTCATCAAGGTTTATGTCAGCGGGCTGTATCTTAAACAGAAAGGCGGCGACGCCAACGCGATCATGAACGCCGATGAACCGATGGCGATCAAACTCCAGGTGATTTCCAATATGATCACGAGCGACAAGATGAAAGAAACCGTCATGGAAGGATTTAAAAACTCGACGAACGGCAACATGGCGCCTTACAAAGACAGGATCGACGCCTTTGTCGGGGTTTTTAAGGATAATATTAAACTGGGTGATGTGTATGATATGATTTACATTCCTGGCGAAGGCCTCAAAGCCTACAAGAACAAACAGTTGAAGAGTACGACCAAAGGTCTGGATTTCAAAAAAATCCTTTTCGGAATATGGCTCAGCAACAAACCGGCCGATAATAAATTAAAAGCTTCGATGCTCGGCAAGTAAGCGTAACGGTTTCATTTCATATTCAGGGCGCAAAGACCGGAATCAAAAAAGGTCTTTGCGCCCTTTGTCATTTCATATAACGCAGGCGCAAATTCCCGCCGAATAATGTAAGTTGACATACCCGCCTTTTGCTTTTATAATTTCGACCGCTAAAGAGATTCGTTATGCAATCGTTTTGAAGAAGAGGCGCAATCCGTAAACCAAATCCGCCCGGGCGGCATGCCCATGCTGCTCAAAATCAGACAACGCAGGAGGCATCAGCATGTCAGAGCTATTCACCCATTGAGGTCCGGCATGGCATGAGGAAGCGCTCAAACCCGCGGTTGTGCCGGACAGTCCGAATGAAGGTCCAAGAATGATTCCAACTCAATATAAAAGGGAGGCCCAATATGTCCAGAACATTAGATCCGAACGACAAGTATTACATTGACAATCCGGGACGCGTTAAAGCGATTCAGGCCGAAATGCACAAGCGCGGCATTGACGTGTACCTCGGTTCGCGCATCCGCACCATGAGTTTCATCATGGATGCCTTCTGCCCCTGGCGAAGTTACATCATTATTCCGTCCGAGGGGCTGCCGACTTTTTTTACGTTCATCATCGATGCTGCGCGCGTGGCCGATGAAACGTGGCTCGACAGGGATCATATGAGCGCCTATGGCCCGCTCGAGGGCATTGATCAGGTTGCCGCGATTACCAATTTCATCAAACTCAATCTCGGCCTCAAGAAGGGACGCATCGGCTATGAGGACGGTATTTCCACGTACACGGCGGAAGGAAATTTAACGCATTGGGAATTCACGCATTTTAAAGACGCCCTTCCCGGCTTCGAATGGGTGAATGCGCACGACATCATTGATGGTCTCTCCATCATCAAAGATAAGGGCACGATTGAGCGTTTCCGCACCGCATCGCTGATGGTGGACGAAGGGCACAAGGCCTGTCGGGCCGCGCTGGAAAACGGCGGTTACAAGGGCATGACGGAAACGGTCATCGGCGGCATCGCCGCGCTGGCCATGCGCAAGGCGGGTAGCGTATCGGAATGGAATTTCGCGGGGCTGAATGAAATTTCCAGCGGATACCGCACGGGCTTAGGCGCCTGTACGCCTCCGACCACCAAGGAAATCAAAGCAGGCGAACCGCTGATGCTGGATCTGCATTCGCTGTTCAAACTGACGATGGGCGATCATTCACACAATTACCTGATCGCACCCGCAACCAAAAAACAGCGCTGGCACGCGGATAATTTTATCGCGCTGGTTCAGATCGTGATGGATAATTACCGCGCGGGAATCACTCCCGGCAAGCTGGTGGAAATCATGGTCGATCTGGCGAGGTCCCGCGACTGTGAATTTCAGATTCTGCCCGGCTGCGAACACGGCATCGGAATGTTCGGCGACGAATGGCGCGTGGGCGCAACGATCAATCCCGCCATGCCCTACTGGACCGATCCGAATCACGTGTACCAGGAAAATGAAATGGTCGTTCTGGCCATGCAGTATGCCGCGCCGGAAGACAATATCGGCTTCCGTTATGAAAATGATCTTCTCATCACCAAAGACGGCTGCGAACTGATGTCGAAGTATCCGTTCGGCATCGAGGAAATATCCTAAACCAATGGTGCCGCCCGGCGTTTTACAAAGCGTCGGACGGCACCATTTAAATTTTCTATTGACCTTTCCCAGATGATCAGGCGATCATCCCCTGTATCCAAATTGCAAAATTATTTTCGACCTATTTTTCACTCATCGTGTATTCGCCGTTTAAAGTGAAAACGTATTCTTTCCAGACTTTGTTGTATTGCGCGTCGTCACCCTGGCTTCTAATCAGCATGATTTCCTTGCAGTAGGCCCGCTGATCGTCTTTGGTGTTTTGCATGCCGTAAATCTGAAGAGCGAAGCGCGAGAAATCCCGCACCATGAAATCAAAAATCTGATTGATAATGTCCGTGTCGACCTTGTCGAACGCAGCCTGCTCCAGAATCAACTGGCCGTAAACGACGATGGAAAACATTTCGCCCAGCGGCAGCGACCACGACGGGTCCATATCCTGCGTCTTGTCCGGTCCGGCCTTCTCCAGCATTTCCTTGAAAAGATTAATCTGCTGAATGAAGATGCCCACATTCGGGAGCTGTTTGCTGGCTTCAAAGACAGGTTTGTAATCGTGGAACTGAACAGAACCCAGACCCTTGGTCGGCCCCTGATTGAACAGGAACAAATCGTCTTTGCTGGAAAAATCAGGCGCGACGGGAGCATAAGAGGCCGGACTGAAGAAGTAATTCTTCATGAATTTGCGGATGAGCTGGACGTTCACATGGACGGTGCCCTCCAGTTTGGATGGCCCGCGAATATCGGCGGCGGCCATATGAAAATACGTATCTTTTTCGAAACCCCTGGCGGCAATGACATCCCAAAGCAGATTCAGGACATCTTCCGATTGCAGGGTCACTTTCATCTTGCTGGTGGGATTATACAGCAGGTAGCGTCTGTCTTTTTCATTGGCATTGCGGAAATAATCGGTAGAACGCCGCTGATACAGTTTCATGGCAACCAGCCTGAGCCAGGCATCCATGAAGTTTTTGCGCACATGCGGCATATCGGTCACTCTCATGCCGTAAAGTATACGGTTGGCGGCATGGGTAATGGCTTCGTAGAAACAGTGTTCCACGACGCCGATGGATGCCGGACCGATATTGAACTTGCCGATATTCACGGTATTGAGAGCGGAATCCCAGGCATGAGACCCGCGGGACAGAATATCGTCTTCGGTAATGGGATAGTCATGAAGCGCAAAGTTGGAAACGTATTCCTGATGCGAGATGACGTTCTTTTTCAGTTCATACGCTTTATGCTTGTAATTGGTGACAAAGAAAGTGTAATCGTCGGTGCCGTCCTTGACCTTGCCCAGCGTGGAGACCATTTCCGCTTCGTTGCCGTTGCCGATGTAATATTTCTCCCCGTTGGCCACCCAGGTGCCATCCTTGGCCGGTGTCAGCGTTGTTTCGGTAGAATAGATATCCGCACCGTGCGTGCGTTCGGAAAGGCCAAAGGCGAAGATCGCGCCCTTCTTAAGCAGTTCCGCAGCCTTCTTTTTGGCTTTTTCATTGGGGCTCATCCAGATGGGACCCAATCCGAGGATGCTGACCTGAAAGCAGTACCAGTAACCGAGACCGTAAAAAGCCAGCAGTTCGCTGTATTCGCTGTTGCGGGCGGTGTCCCAGCGGCAGTCAGGATCGCCGCCGCCGTACTGGCTGGGCGTCAGCAATTTGGCAAAAATCTGCTCTTTGCCAATGAAATCAACAAATTCGCGATACCAGACTTTCTTATTATAATCATCGAGCAGGCGTTCTTTGCCCATCTTCTCGAAAAAAGCGATTGTTTTGTTCATGACGGCCCTGGAACCCTCATCAGCCATGAGACTTTGATATTTTTTCGGCTGCACTAAATAATTCATCAGATACTCCTTATACTAAAAACAGTTCATTATTCCGCGTCGTGTGATGATCATAACCATCACATCCGCGCTCCGTTACGTCTTGTGTTTGAACGATCAGCGCATTGCCCCCCTGAATTTACGCTGTCATTGATTGATCCGGCTTTAACAGACATTCGTATCGAAATCAAGCTTTAAACCGGACGCCTTTCTTCGAAGGCTCGTTTTTCAACAACAAAATCGAACAGGGCATCTTGCGGATGATTTCATCGTTGCTGCTGCCGACCATAAACTGTTCGAGCCGGCTTTTTTCATGCTCTCGCAGGACAACAAGATCCATTTTCTCTTTTTCGACATACTTCAATATCTCTTCAACGGGATTGCCTTCCTTGACAACCGTTTTGACTTTCATCCCTTCCTTTTTCTCACGATTGACAATGGTATTCAACTCCGCTCTGATGCGTTCCAGCTCTTTCTGGTGCTCTGTTTCATGAAACTTGAAGGGCAGATTCCAGCCCTGCAGCAATTGCGTATCCACGACATGAATCACGGACAGTTCGGCATCAAATCTGCTCGCCACCGCAATCGCTGCGCGCACGGTTGCCTGACAGTACTGCGTAACCCAACTAACAGCCAGAATTTTTTTGGTATTTTCCATCATCGTCCTCCTGAATTAAAATTTTAATTACTGTGATTTTGATGTTTCTATTTCTACCAAAAACATTGCCATTGCATCATCTCGACTTCATATCTTCAGACAGCGTTAAAACCGCTCCCGTTACCATTCCGGCTATCTCCCGTATACCGGTTATGTCGGCATGGTGGTGAAAACACCGCGCGGATCCACCTGAGTGCGGATGATCTTTAACGCTTCGTCGGTGATCAGTTTCGTCTGCGGAATTTCTCCTTCCGGTTTGAGCAGTTCAAAACCGGTCAGGGATTGCGCGATTTCAAACGTGACACCGGGTGTCAGGGACTTGACGCGCATGCGCTTACTGACCGGATGAAAATCATAAACACCCCAGGGGCTGATGACTGCGCTCGGACCGTTGCCGATGAGACCGGCTTCCTGGCGGGAATTGCCGCCGGTCAAATGTCCCACCGAGGTGACGAAATCAACTTTCTCGGGAAATTTGTCCGGTGTCTGGAGTCCGACCAGAACCATATTGCTCATCAACGACGAAAGATCGTTGTTTCCGCCGCTGCCGGTCAGACGAACTTTAGGATGATGAAAATCCTTGCCGATCATGTGGGTATTCACGTTGCCGTACATATCCACCTGGGCGAAGCCAAGGAATCCGATATCGACGTACCCGTTATAACACTGGGCGAAGGAATAAGCCATTTCCATAACAGTCGGTGATTTGCGCCAGGTAAAGGGACAACCGACCGACCAGGGCATATCACCCTCAATCGGGTCCTGGCCTCCCGATTCATAGACGATGGTGATATTGGGGGCATGGGTTTTCTTGGCCAGAATCCCCGCCACCATGGGGAGTCCTGTTCCTATGTATACGATCGAGTGATCGTGAATCTGCTGCGCAATAATATAAGCCAATGTTTCCAGAGGATTGGCTGGTGCATTTAAGTCTCGCATGGTTTTCTCCTTTCTAGTAGTAGAGTCCTGAATCATGCTTCAGGGTAAATTCCTCGTAAGAAAAATCAATGTCTTCATTATCACCTTCGGCGGCTTTTGTCTGGCGACGGGCTTCGGCGATCCATTTCGCGCCGCCCAGTTTTTCGACAAATTCGAACTGGTCCTTGATATTGATAATCCATTCGTCAAGAAATGTTTTGGCATTTTCGTCCGTCAGGGTGGCCCATCTCATGCACTTTTCCCACCACTGCCTCGGCCAGTAATAACAGCCGGGCATGCTTCCGGGAAGCGCCCCGAACGGCATTTCGACCACGGCATCCGCATAAAAGAACGGAATGATCTGCCCCTGCTTGTTGTAGCGAATATCACTTTCGGGCACGATCTCTTCCGCGGTGATGATGACTTTGCGGGCGGCGGCGGCCATCGCCAGATCATTCACCGCCGGACCATAGATATACGCGTTGCCGTACTTGTCGGCCGCATGACAATGAATAAAGGAAACGTCGGGATACAAAGCCGGAACGAACACTACGGGGTCCTTATCTTTCTTCAAGGGATTCTGGATGACCTTGAGATAAGGATTGTAGCGGACAAGGTCACTGCCGATCATCTGCTTGCTGGCAACACCCGGGGAGCCCAGTTGGGCGGCCTTGAATCCCTGAGCCAT
>JAGVUJ010000159.1 GCA_019136325.1 Deltaproteobacteria bacterium | reverse complement strand
GATGGTCTCGATCATCTCCCGGTATCTCTCTTGGTTGTGCCGCAAGGTTTCTTCCATTTGTTTGCGCTCGGTGACGTCGCGCATAATCCCGTGGAAACCCGTAGGCATACCTTGAGAATCCCTGCGCAAAGACACGGACGCTTCCAGATGTTTTTTCGCGCCGTCCCTGCGCGTAATCTGCCAGTAGAATTCCCTGACCGGCTTGCCCGTTTTGAACACTTGATTGAAGGATTGAAAGAATTTGTCCGCGCTTTCCTCGTCCACATACTGCCGGTAATTCATGCCCATTAGCTCTTCTTTGGGATATTCCCATATCCGACACAAAGAGTCATTAAAGAAAGTGAAGTTCCCGGCCAGATCCACCTCGTAGTAACCTTCTTCGATGTTTTCCAGAACGCTGCGATACTTGATTTCACTTTCCCGCAGCATTTCCCCGGTCTGATGGTATTGAGCGTTTTTCCGCTCAAGCTCCCCGATTCTTTCCCGGAGCAAGGAAATTTCTTCGAGGAGTTCCAAGGGTGTTTTCGATGGATCATTCATGGCGGCCAACATTCAATTTCGAATGTAGAAATTCTATGTCTGTGAAGGAAAGTCTTTGTTGTTGATATAAATAGACTTTTGATGAGTGTCAAGGGATATTTCTTCCGTGTCTTTTGCCCCGCGAGACCAGAAATGAGACAAAAATGCGGAAGCGGACAACATCGAATACACACGAATTCACTGCGGCAACCAGGCGGCCGATACATCTTGATTGAAAGATTCCCCAAGAGGAAACGGCAAAAAGAGCTCTCCGCCTTTGGGCCTTGCATCGCGTTTCCATCCTACATCGGTTTTCCCGGATCTAAATATCTATTTTCAATGGGCTTTATCGATTCAACCTTAATTCGCGCCTTCGCCTTCATTTAATGCGCTATTTATGCAAATGGGCATCCTGTCGCGCATAGAAAGCATGTCTATGCGATTTTCTATGCGCAATTTATAGAAAATACACATAGCGCGCCCACCGCCTTTTTCCCATCTGCTTGATCTTTCTGTTTTCATTAATTAATTCGAGAATGAGCCGTCGGGATTGATTGCGGTCGAAGTGCGTAATCTGTCTGATTTCTTCATTGGAAAGGCCCGATTCACCACGTTTTTGCCTCTCAATCAACACACTCAGCACCCTGGTTTTAGCCGCTTCCCATTCAATGCGTAAGTCCCTTTCTGAATGTTTGATATCTGAAAAACGCCGGTGCAAATCGCGCCTTAAAATCCAATAGGTGCCTCTGCCCGTTCCGCCGCGTTCCAAATAACCAAATTCCGATTCCATGCGGCTTAGCGTTTCTCGTGCATCATTATCGCTCTGTTGGGTGATGCGCGCCGCTGTTGACGTATCCAGTTCAGGATGCCGCAACAGGTGCTGAATAATAAGAAGATGCTCCAACGGAAGTAACCTGCCATGGTCCGATTCCTCGGCCACAAAGGTCCGAATCGATGGCGATAGCGGTGTAGCCCGAAAAATAACGCGAACGGCATTACCTTCATCCAGAATCGTGGGTGGCTCCTTGCCCTCCATCAGAAGCGCTTGATACATTCTCCGAACCCCAAGGTTGCTCCGATTGACCAGACGCAGCCGCGTCAGGGCATCTACCAGCGCAGGATTTCTCGGCACCGGCTCATGGCGGAGAATGTTTTCCGGCGTAATCCCGCCCGGAAGCCCACCGGGATTGCTGATTTCCAGCCGGCCTTTAAACTGCTTGATCAGTATCGGACCTGGAATTCTGTAATCGCTATGGATAAGGGCATTTAGTAATACCTCGCGAAGCGCAATTTCCGGATATGTCCGAATTTCAAAATGAAATAATCCTTGTTTAACGGTTGTAATCGGATTGTCGACCATCATCCGGTCAAGGATACGCTCCAGGGTGATAGGGATCGCCTCGTTTCCGTCAGCGCGGTCAATGTAATCTATATCACTCGACATGCGCAGGTGAGTCCAGACATAGCCAGGGAAATATTGCCGAATCGCTTCGTTTGTTCCAGCCAGAAAAAGTCCGGCCCGCAAAAGTCGGCCATGACGAATAAGACCAATTGCACCCAGAAGGTCCCGATCGGTCTGACGAAGCAGGTCATCCGGCGCTTTCTCTCTTGCGGCTGCTTCGCGAAGCTTTTCCATGGCAGAGGGGGAAATCAAGGATTCCAATCGTTCAGGTATTTCCGTTCCTGTGAAATCAGTTTCTCCGGTTTCGATCATAATCTTACGGCGCATCGTTCCTGTAAGCGGCTGACAGTCTTTGCCAATGCGAATGGTTCCCTGTCCGCTTGTATTGGTGTAAGGTGGAAGTCCCGGATAAACCTGCATGATAATCAGTCGCCCGGTACCTTCCGC
>JAGVUJ010000127.1 GCA_019136325.1 Deltaproteobacteria bacterium | reverse complement strand
ATTACGCGGGTCATCTTCGATTACGTGATATGGAACTACAACATTAAAAAATTGAGCATTTAAAATTCAGGCATACGCAGGAGATAGAGTATGAGCATGGAGTTGATCAAACCGGGTGTTAACATAGATTTTGTCGGAAAAATGAAATATGCGATGGCTTTCTCAGCAATCCTGATCGTCATCGGCATTGCATCAGTGATATATCATGGCGGTTTTAATCTCGGCATTGATTTCGCCGGCGGATCGATCATTCAGGTTAAATTTTCCAAAAATGTTTCCGCCGATCAGATTCGGGAATCTCTAAAATCAACCCAACTGGCCAACAGCACCATTCAACAATTCGGCGTTAATGAATTCTTAATTCGTACGCACGAGTCTTTCTCCGATCAAAAGATGCTGGCGGTGAATGTGGAACAGCCTCTGACCGCCGCTTTCCAGCACGATTATGAAATCAGGCGTGTGGAAGTCGTCGGAGCTAAAGTCAGTGCGGATTTTACCAGAAAGGCAATTATTGCCGTTATTTTTTCCTGGCTGGCCATCCTGATTTACGTGACCTGGCGCTTTGAGTTCCGGTATGCGGCGGGAGGAATTCTTGCACTGGTTCACGATACGTTGATCGTGATCGGAGCGGTCGCTTTGATGAACATGGAATTCACCATCAATATTCTCGCGGTGCTCGTTTTTGTTATCGGGTTTTCCATCAATGACACCATTGTGACGCTGGATCGAATCCGGGAAATTGTCAAACGGAATCCCAAGCAGAAGTTGGAGGACATCATTAACTCGGCCATTAATGAAACACTCAGCCGAACAATTTTTTTAACATCCCTGACCGTTTTCTTTACGGTTTTGGCTCTTTATATTTTCGGCGGCGCGGTTATCCGTGATTTTGCCTTTGCTCTGTTGATCGGCACCGTTATCGGGACATATTCTACAATTTATATTGCCTGCACCAGTGTGCTGTTTTTTGAAAAACCGCAACTTTCGAGAATGCAGAGAAAGGAATAATTTGTCTTTTTTCGCAGCGGCGGGATTAACCATTTTTATTTTGATATTGTTTACGGGTATTTTCTTGAATTTTCTCGATTTACCCGGAACAGTCGTAATTTTTCTTGATGTTTTGTGTTACGCAATTTTCACCGGTTTCGAGCACATCGGATTGAAATTCATTGTATTGCTTCTTGTCGCCGCCGTCGTCGCCGAAACCATTGAATTCTTCTGGGTTGTCAATGAAGCGCCGCCACCGGGAGCGAGTTCCCGAAAACCATTGAAAACAGTGGCCTGGGGAGCTGTTGCCGGCGTTTTTCTCTTCACACCGTTTTTGCTGGGACCGGGCGCATGGATCGGCTTTTTTTTAGGAGGACTCGCGGGCATGCTGATTGCGGAAGTTATAGGACAATACAGATTAAAAGCGCCTCATCGAACGCTGAATCGTGTTATACTCAATACAGTCGGAAAAAACGCAGTTAAAGGGTTTATTTCCCTTGGTATGATTGCCTTTTCTCTTTCTAATATTTATTCTTAGGAGTTTAAAATTAAAATGACGGAAGATAAACAACCGAAATCAAAAGTAAAAGAATACGTCGAGTCCATTATCATTGCGATCCTCATCGCTCTGTTCATCAGAACATTTTTAATATGCGCTTATAAAATACCTTCCCGCTCCATGGTGCCCACGCTGCTGGTCGGTGATCACATTCTGGTCAATAAATTCATTTACGGCGTTAAAATTCCTCTCTTGAGACGAACCATTATTCCTTTCCGAGAACCCCAAAGAGGAGAAATCGTTGTTTTTATTTTCCCCAATGACCGGTCCAAAGACTTTATCAAACGGGTTATCGGTGTTGCCGGTGACAAAATCGAAATAAAAAACAAAAAAATATTCATCAATGATCGGGAATTCAAAGACTCTTATGGAATTTTCAGCGACAGCCTGATTTTGCCGCAATCGCTGCAGCCCCGCGATAATTTCGGCCCGGTTATTGTTCCGGAAAAATCCATTTTTGTGATGGGCGACAACCGTGATGAAAGTCTGGACAGCCGCTTCTGGGGTTTTGTCGACCTGAAGGACGTGGAAGGAAAAGCTTTCGTGATTTACTGGTCGTGGAACCGAGATGAACACAATCTCCGGTGGCAGCGGCTGGGCCAATTATTGCACTAGTCGAATTGAGCGGCAACGCAGCACTAACCAAGAAAATTACCCGACTGCTCCATCGGCTTGCTGAAGGTTATTTAAATCTTGACACATTAAACGTTTGATTATATAAAACGGGCATTAAAACCTTTTAATTTGATCCTGTGAGATTGAAAAAGGAAACCGGAATGAAAGCATTACTTAAAATTATCAAGCCTTTTCCCGCCAGGGGAAAGGCTTTTTTTGTGACGTTGCCTGAGGTTGGCGCACATGACAAGCAATAAAAGCAAAAAAATCGTGATGGACAGAGAAGGACTTGAACGATGTCTGACCAGAATCGCCTATGAAATTCTGGAAAAAAACAAAGGCATGGCCAACCTTGCGCTGATGGGCATAAGAACGGGAGGGGTTTTTCTCGCGCAGAGACTTCAGAAGAAGATGTCTGATATCGAGCGTGGCGAGATTCCGATGGGCATCCTGGATGTGACGCTTTATCGCGATGACATTTCCGTATCCAATAAAAAACCCCGGCTGGGCGAAACAAAAATAAATTTCTCTCTGGATGACAAAATAGTCATTCTTGTGGACGATGTTCTCTTTACGGGAAGAACCATTCGCGCGGCCATGGACGCGTTGATTGATTTCGGAAGGCCCAAGATGATTCAGCTGGCCGTTTTAATCGATCGTGGACATCGCGAACTGCCCATCCGGGCGGACTTTGTCGGCAAAAACCTGCCGTCATCGCTGTGGGAAGCCGTCCGGGTTGATCTGATTGAAAAAAACGGCGTCGATGAAGTTTTCATAGAAGAGGAAACGTAACTATCACTATCAAGGTCCGTTATGAAATTTGAAAGAAAAGATATTCTGGGAATCAGGGACTTGTCCGTTGATGAAATCAATTTCATTCTGGAAACGGCCGAATCGTTCCTGGAAATCTCCACGCGTAAAATAAAGAAAGTGCCAACCTTGCGCGGCAAAACCGTCATCAATCTTTTTTATGAAGCCAGCACCCGCACCAGAACATCCTTTGAAATAGCCGGAAAACGATTAAGCGCCGA
>JAGVUJ010000147.1 GCA_019136325.1 Deltaproteobacteria bacterium | reverse complement strand
GTATGCCACGCGGATGCGATATAACGGGGAAGACCGCGATACCGGGGAATATCACGGCCATGGCTTTACCTGTCTGCTGGATAATATGCAGGCTGCGTTTTTGGATGTGAAGTTAAGGTATTTACCTGAATGGATAGCCCGCCGACAGGAAATTGCGGAAAAATATCGTCAGGCTCTTTCAGATATTCCAGATTTACTGTTACCCCATTATAACGACCCACGCCGTGACCATATTTATCAGAACTATACATTGCGTTCAAAACAAGGCAGTGAATTTTCTGATTTTTTGAAAGCCAACGGCATCGAAGTTTTAACTCAATTCCGAAAACCTTATTATAAACATGAAGCTTTAAAGCTTGTTGATCGTGGTTTCCCAGAGACAGAAGCATTGAGCCGTGAGGTCTGCTCCCTGCCGATGAATGTGGAAATCAGCGATGAAGAAATTGACTATGTCATTGAGACGGTGAGGAAATTATTGAGACGGTGAGGAAATTTTATAGGAAATAGAAGACAGAAGACAGGAGTCAGGAGACAGTGGACAGTAGACGGAAGACAGGAGACAGGAGCCAGAAGGCAGAATGGAAAGGGAACGGTCAAAGACATTTCAAGATTTAATTGTTTGGCAGAAAGCTCATGCATTTGTTCTTTCTGTTTATTCATTAAGCCGTGCTTTTCCCAGAGAAGAACTTTATGGCCTGACTTCGCAACTTAGGCGCGCCGCAGTGTCTATACCGGCTAATATCGCAGAGGGTTTTAAGAAAGCCGGCAAGCCGGACAAATGCCGCTTCATGAATATTGCACAGGGGTCAGTTGAAGAATGCAGGTATTACTTGATTTTGGCAAAAGATATCGGCTATGGCGATACGTCAATGCTTGCGTCTCAAATTGAAGAAATAAGTAAATTATTGGCATCATACATAAAATCAATCCAAACCTCATCCACCTGACTCCTGCCTTCTGTCTCCTGTATTCTGTATTCTGACTTCTTTTAGAAAGGTATTTATACTATGTCATTGAAGTTGAGCTCCCGCCACGAATGGGTTTTACAATCTGAAATTCGAAATATGTCCATCGAATGTGACCGGATGGGTGGCATTAATTTATCGCAAGGGGTTTGCGATACGGAAATACCAGTTTCTGTGCGTCGTGCGGCTCAAGAGGCAATTGAATCCGGTGTCAACACTTATACCCATTACGCGGGCTTCTCTGAGCTTCGCGCAGCTATTGCTCTTAAACAAAAACAGTTTACCGGAATGGATATCAATCCGGAAACAGAAATAATAGTAAGTTCCGGATCCACCGGAGCTCTTTACTGTGCCTGCCTTTCTTTGTTGAATCCGGGCGATGAAGTGATTCTTTTCGAACCTTATTATGGCTATCATATCAGCACGCTGGTCGCCACAGGGGCGGTTCCGGTTTATGTCAGAATGTCGCCGCCGGACTGGTCTTTTTTGATGGACGATCTGGAAAAGGTGGTTTCTTCAAAAACTCGAGGAATTATTATTAATTCTCCCGCAAATCCTTCTGGAAAAGTTTTTACAAGGGAAGAGTTGCGGGAGCTTGCGGATTTTTCGGCAAGGCATGATTTGTTTGTTTTTACAGATGAAATCTATGAGCATTTTCTTTATGACGGGCGAAAACATATACCCCCTGCCACACTTCAGGGAATGAAGGAAAGAACAATCACAATCTCCGGCTTATCCAAAACGTTCAGTATTACGGGGTGGCGCATCGGTTACTGCATCTGCGACGCAAAATGGGCACAAACTATTGGTTATTTTAGTGACTTGGTTTATGTGTGTGCGCCCGCCCCTCTGCAAACTGGCGTAGCCAAAGGACTGAAAGAAATTGATGCGTCTTACTATCTGAATCTTTCCGCAGAGTATTTGGCAAAACGGGATTTAATATGCGGCGGTCTCGCCGCGGTAGGCTTGACACCCAATATTCCGCAAGGTGCTTATTATGTGCTGGCCGACATATCACGTCTTCCAGGTAAAAACAGCAAAGAGAAGGCGATGTATCTTTTGAATAAAACCGGTGTTGCCTGTGTGCCTGGCGAGGCTTTTTATCACGATGATAGCGGCGAAAATTTGGCGCGGTTCTGCTACGCTAAAGAAAATAATGTACTTGAAGAAGCATGCATGAGACTCGAGAAGTTGAGAAGGTGAAAAAGGCAGAAAAAAGGAGACAGGAGGCTGGTAACGGGAGGCAGAAGTCAGAAGTCAGAATGGAAAGGGAACGGTCAAAGACATTTCAAGATTTGGTTGTTTGGCAAAAAGCCCATCAATTTGTTCTTTCTGTTTATTCTTTTAGCCGTGCTTTTCCCAAGGAAGAACTTTATGGCCTGACTTCGCAACTTAGGCGTGCCGCAGTGTCTATACCGGCTAATATTGCAGAGGGTTTTAAGAAAGCCGGCAAGCCGGACAAATGTCGTTTCATGAATATTGCACAGGGGTCAGTTGAAGAATGCAGGTATTACTTGATTTTGGCAAAAGATATCGACTACGGCGATACGTCAATGCTTGCGTCTCAAATTGAAGAAATAAGTAAATTATTGACATCATACATAAAATCAATCCAAACCTCATCCTCCTGACTTCTGTCTCCTACCTTCTTTTATAATTTTTGCTAATTATGACATTTAACTGTATATATTACGACAATGAGCGATAATATACAGCTTTATAGAATGATAAACGGCAGGATTCCGGAAGCGGGCAAGAAGCGCTTGCTTCTTTTGACCGGCGCTCGTCAGACCGGGAAGACAACCCTTGCCAAGAGTAAATATCCGGATTTACGTTATGTTAATCTGGATGCTCCGGAAAATCGTGAGGCGATTCGTCAAATATCCTCA
>JAGVUJ010000125.1 GCA_019136325.1 Deltaproteobacteria bacterium | reverse complement strand
TGTCACATCCGTCGGCGTGCTTCAGTTGACGGAAAAAGGCCTGGCGTTAATTCAAATCATGCCCGGTATGGATATTGAAAAAGACATTCTGGGAACCTGCCGTGCGCATATTATTATCCCGCAGCATCCGGTGCCCGAGGTGGCTCCGGAAATCGTCAGCGGCAAAAAGTTTGAACTGAAATTCGGTAAAAAGGGTTTCTCCTGAACTTGCGGGCACAAAAAAATCGGGCATTTTTTAAGAAAATACCCGATTCATCTGTTTGATCCTTCCGCCTGCACCGGTTACTGGCCGGCATTTTTGACGTCGGTTGTCGCGTCTTTTACGGCGTCTTTGACTTCAACTGCTTTCTCTTTGACGGTCTCTTTCACTTCCGTACCGGCGCTCTTGACTTCAACCACCGTTTCTTTTGCAGCTTCCTTCACTTCCTTGCCGGCGCTTTTGACATCCGTGGCAACTTCTTTTGCAACTTTTTCGACGCCTTTTTTAACCTGCTTTACTTTCACAGCAGTCTTTTTTGCCATCTCTTTGGCTTTTAATTCCGCTTCGGCTTTCATCGCCTCGGCTTTGGCTTTTAAATCCGCCTCAGCCTGCTGTGCATCAGTTTGTGCTTTCAATTCGGCCGCAGCCTTTTTCGCATCCGCCTGTGCTTTCAATTCAGCCGCAGCTTTCCGCAAATTCGCAGAGTCTTCTTCAATTTTACTGCAACCCGCAACGGCAAACGATAAAGAAACAACAAAAAGCATAGAAACGAAAATAGCAAATACTTTTCTCATCAACGATAAACCTCCTTTCAACGCTTCAGGAACCTGGTTTCATTTCCCAAGCCTTTGTATCGCTGGCAAGCTATATGCCGCAAGACGGTTTGTCAAGTGTCAAAATAAAGAGGTTACATCAGGAATTTTTATGCATGGCTTTTCCCGGGGCCTCAGTGGAGGATTGACCAATTTTCAAAGTAAAAAATCCCCCTGGCCATGGTCCTTGCCAGGGGGATCAACTATCATATGCTTATGATTTTAACGTCTGTCTCTGTCTCCCGACGGCCTTCTGTCGCTTCTTCCGGGATATCCGGAATCACCGGGGCCTTTCCCTCTGTGCTGGACAACAGATTTTGTCACTGTTTTCCGCGTCTCGGTTTTGTATTGCGGGGCGAAACGTTTATGTTTCATTTCCCGCACACCATACCTTTGTTTTTCCCAGTATCTGTCTTTCTGCCACGCATTCCAGTTTCGTTGAATGTCCCGATGATGAGTGCGCTGAGGTTCCCACCGATATCCTTTCCAGCTATGATTTCTGTAGTTATACCTCCAATCCGAAGGAATGCTTCTGTGGAAATAAGGGGGATTGGGATGATAAGCCCATCCTCTGTCATAGTACTGTGAACGATACCAGCGGTTGTTCCACGGACGCCACCACCACCCCCCGTAGAAAAATATGTCTTCACGGGCATCGGGGACGACATAAACATCGGTCTCCGGTATCACCACCAGTTGAGGCGGCGCCGGGAAGAAAATCGGCGGCGGCAAGGGAATATTCACGTGCACCCTTACATCGGCTATGGCCGCAACCGGCATACATACCACCAGGATCACTAAAAAGGTTTTAATCATTAACTTTTTCATTTTATTTTTTACTCCTCCGTTCATTTTATTAATAAAGTTGACTCAATCCATATTTCTTGAACGACACAAACCATTCTCATCCTTATGAAGGCCCTTAGAAACAACCGCCCGGACCATAAGACCCTCGTTTCCCGCCGCGTGGGCCGAATCCTGTTTTTTTGTTCCAGCCGAAGATTGCCAGTTTTTCCTTCTGATCTTTCGTCAGCACCTTGTTGATTTCAAACCGATAAGCTGTCTTCTTATCTTCCATCTGATTACGCAACGCCCTTACTTCT
This sequence comes from Deltaproteobacteria bacterium, assembly GCA_019136325.1. The sequence continues at coordinate 10,390 of JAGVUJ010000125.1, read as the reverse complement.
TTTTGTTTGGCTGTGATTTTGTTTCTGTCGGGATTTGCCTCCAGCCAGAACCTGCGTAACTCCACCGATTTGTCGAACATTTTTTCTCTTAACGGACGTATATCCTTGATATGAGCCTCACGAAGCGATTCAATTCTGGCTTTTTGCTCATCGGAAAGGTTTAATTTATTCAGACCAGCCAATCCGTAATACCCGCCACAATGGTCTCCCGTCTGAAACCCCCTTCCGGTCGTTCGGCCTTCACGAGGACCGAAAGCATACGCCGGCATGGTCAAAAGAATGCTCAGCCCGATCACCGTTAACGCTAATGCTAATTTTTTCATAACTTGTCTCCTTGTGAGTTATTTTTTTATTTACTCTGATTAATAGCAATGCTCGTGCCATTTACCGAATAACTGCATAACTAGATGTAATCATTTTATTAATTGTTTGTTTATGAAAAACAAGGAGGAGTTCACCAGCAGATTGTGTATAATATTTATACAACCTGATCAATCAACTGTATAAATATTATACATCTCAAATCGACATTCTTTTTACGATTTGAATTTTGATCTCTCAAACGTCCATTGAATAGTAAAAAGATTATTGTGTGATTGTTACACTGAGAAAATTTAATTTAAATCCTGCATGGAAGAAATATGGTCACGAAGAGGTTTTAAGGAAATCTCCGTTCCGCTTTCTCCCTTCTCGCTGTAATCAAAAGGATTATCCAGGTCTTTGATTAAAAAAACCATGTAGGCAATCAGGAAGGTCACCAGCAAGGTAAAAAACAATGACGCATAAAACGGTTCGATTTTCATAACAATCAGCCCGATTGCAACCAGAAAACCCATCGCTTCCACGATGGCATAGGCTGAACTGATGAAACTGGTATCCCTGACCGTATCAATGCGCATGATCATTTTTCTGATGTTGTTCTGGTCGTTCTTCATTTTGACAATATACGGCGCCGGAACGCCTTCCTTATCCAGCTCAATCAGGAACTGATTCATCATGCTGATTTTATCCAGCAATGATTTTGTTCTTTCCTTTCGGTAGAACCAGTCCAGCAATGAATGAATCAACGCCTTCTGAAAATCCATAAACGCGCGGGCAGCGGCCGAGTTCCTGCCGTGATAGATAGTGCAGTTGTCGTCCAATAAGGCTTTTAACGACGACGCAAGTTCGCTGGGAATTTTTTCGCTTTCCTTGTAATCGGAAAGCACGCCGGTGATAAGAAATCCGATCAGAAAAATGGTTCCGGCGACCAGACTGGTAAAGAGGGCGTTGAGCTCCATAATTTCCCAGCCGAACTGATGAGAAAGAAATTTCAGGATGGCGACCAGGATGATGACGGGCATCACCTTGACCGTTACGGACCATTTTTGCCAGATGGTCGTTATGGATGCATTGATGATTTGTTGCTGTTTCATAGAATCCACGCGTTGCCTGAATATTTTTTCAGCGCGTGACCATATAAGGAATCACGGCATGTGTCAATGCGATATTTCCCCCGATGACTATTCAAATCGCAAAGCGTCGATCGGATTCAACAGCGATGCCTTGTAGGCCGGATAAAAGCCGAAGAAAATTCCCACAAAACCGGAAAAGCTGAATGAGAGGAGAACCGATAGAAGCGATACGACGGAAGGAATCTCAAAAACGGTGGACAGGACGAAGGAGCCGCTGCTTCCGATGATAATGCCGGCAATGCCGCCGATCATGGAAAGGGTCAGAGCTTCGATAATAAACTGAATGCGAATGTCCCAGGTCTTTGCGCCGACGGCCATGCGAATGCCGATTTCCCGTGTGCGTTCCGTCACGGAAACCAGCATGATGTTCATGATGCCGATGCCGCCGACCAGCAGCGACACGGAAGCGATCGCTCCCAGAAGCAGGGCAAACGTGTTGGCGGTCTGTTCCGCCATATTCAGAACCTGCGTCAAGTTCATGACGGTGAAATCATCTTCCTTGTTCGGACCGATGCGGTGCCGCTGACGCAGCAGATCCGTAATCTGTCTTTCTGCAATAGTCAGATCCTCGCTGCTTCTCGCCTTGACCATAATCGACCGCACCATTCCGGGGATGGTCCTGCCGAAGACTTTTTTCTGAGCCGTGCTCAATGGAATGATGATGGTGTCGTCCTGATCCTGGCCGCCCAGGGATTGCCCTTTGGGTTCCAGAACGCCGATAACCGTGAATGGAATTTTCTTTATTCTGATGATTTGACCGATGGGATCTATACTGCCGAAAAGATTATCAACAACCGTCTGTCCCAGAAGACAGACCTTCGTAGCGCTGCGGACGTCCTGCGCATTCATGTTCCGTCCCGCCGTCAGGCCGCAATCCTTCACTTCCAGAATACCGGGCGTGGTTCCCTGAATGCTGGTTGACCAGTTCTGATTCCCGTACACCACCTGCGCAGAACCGTGCTGCATGGGGGCCACGGCGGAAACGGCGGAACATTCCTTCAGGATGGCATCCGCGTCGGCGGTGGTTAATGTGGACTGGCTGCCCCCGCCCATCCGGACGCCCCCCTGTGAGGAGCTGCCCGGCATGATGATGATCAGGTTGCTGCCGATGCTGGAGATTTGCGATGACACTTTCCGGCTGACGCCCGTGCCCACCGCCAGCATGATAATCACGGCGCTGACGCCGATAATGATGCCCAGCATGGTCAGTGCTGAACGCATCTTGTTGATCCATAAGGCCCTTAAAGCGATGCGGAGCGTGGACACAATGCTGATCATGATTTTTTTACCTCTTCATCGCTGACCACATGTCCATCCACAAACCGGATAATGCGTTTGCTGAACGCGGCGATGTCCGACTCATGAGTGACCAGAATAATGGTTGTTCCGGAATCCCGGTTCAATTGAACCAGAAGTTCCATAATTTCGATGCTGGTTTTTGTATCCAGATTGCCCGTCGGTTCATCGGCCATCAAGATCGGCGCGTTGTTCACCAATGCACGGGCGATGGCCACTCTCTGCTGTTGACCGCCGGAAAGTTGATTGGGATGGTGCTGTTCTCTCCCCTCCAGCCCCAGCATTTTTAACGCCGCCGTGGATTTCAGTTTTCTTTCCTTTGACGGAACGTGATTATAAAGCAGCGGCAGTTCGACATTTTCCAGCGCCGATGTCCGTGATAACAAATTGAAACCCTGAAAGACAAAACCGATCTGGCGATTACGGATAGCCGCCAGATCATCCCGCGACAAGCCGCCGATTTTTTGACCGGCCAGCATATACTCGCCTGCCGTCGGTTGATCGAGACAGCCGATGATATTCATGAAGGTGGATTTGCCTGAACCGGAAGGTCCCATAATCGCGACGAATTCGCCCTGTTCAATTTTGACGGACACATCTTCCAGAGCGTGAACACCTTCATCGCCGACGTCGTATGTTTTAACAAGTTTTCTTGTTTCAATGAGCGTCATTACATAAACCTCGGAGGCGGGTGTTGAGCGCTGCTGCTTCCTTTTTTATTATTCAAATTGTCCGTGATAATGTCCTGGCCCGCTTTGAGCTGACCGGAACTGATTTCCGTGTAGTTGCCGTCGCTGAGCCCGGTGGTAACCTGAACAGGCCGGGGAGTTTCCTGCTCCAGAATCCAGACTCTTGATCCTTTCCTGTCCTGTTGCTCCGCTCCCGTTCCTTTCCGTCCCTTCGTCTCTGAAGGTTTGAAGCGCAGGGCGGCATTGGGTACGCGCAGGACATCATGACGGGTTTCGACGGTGATGGACACATTAGCAGTCATTCCCGGTTTTAATTTCAACTGAGGATTATCCACCTTGATAATGACATCGTAGGTCACAACATTGGACACCGTGGTCGGCGCATTACGCACCTCGGAAACTTTTCCGGCAAAGATTGTATCCGGATAGGCGTCGACAGTAAACGAGACGTCCTGTCCGGTCTGCACCCGGCCGATGTCCGCCTCATCCACGCTCGTGTTGATTTGCATTTTGGTCAAATCCTGGGCGATGCTGAAGAGGGTCGGTGTCTGAAAGCTGGCCGCCACGGTCTGGCCGACATCCACGCTGCGGGAGATGACGGTCCCGTTTACCGGCGAAACGATATTTGTGTATTGCAGATTTGTTTCCGCTATCTTAAGGGAGGCTTTGGCCTGTTCGACCTGCGCCTGATTAACCTTTAGCTGGGCTTCAGTGGAATGAAGATTCGTTTCCGCCGTATCCAGTTCGCTTCTGGCGATGAAATTCTGGGCGAAGAGTTCCCGGCTGCGGTCATAGGTTCTGCGCGCGTCGGTAACATTCACGGCGGATTTTTCCATGTTCGCCTGAGCCGACAATAGATTGGCTCTGGCCTGATCGACCTGCCCCTGAAAGGTGGAGGGATCGATCTGCGCGAGCAACTGGCCTTTTTTCACCGGCGAATTGTAGTCGGCAAAAAGTCTTTTAATGGTTCCTGAAACCTGCGTACCGACGGAAACCGTTGTGACGGCGTTCACCGTGCCGGTTGCCGTTACGTCGGATTTAATCTCGCCGCGGGTCACCTTTTCTGTTTTATAAGCTGTATCATCCCCGTTCCCCTTGAGATAAAAAAACAGCCCCGCCGCTATCATGCAGACGATGATCAATGAAATGATGATTTTTTTCTTCATGGATTCGCTCCTATGGATTTTTCCAATATAGCCCGCGCGATCTTGTAATTATAAAGCGCCGTATTCAAATTGGCTCTGGCGTTATTAAGAGAGATGGTGGCATCCGCGACCTCAATGGGATTTCCGACGCCGGTTCGGTACCGTCCGGACGCCAGATCGTAATTTTCCTGCGCCTGAAGCACGGTCTTTTCAGCCATGACTATTTGTTCGGCCGTATCCCGAACATCCAGATAGGCCTGTTCGACGTCCAAACGAATGGCCTGACGGATGCTATCCTCATTGGCCTTGAGAATGTCCAGATTGGCGCCGGCTTCATCAATCTGATATTTTGTCGATAATCCGGAAAAAAGCGGGATACTCAGCGCAGCACCGGCATTCCAGCCGCGTCCCAGAGGAAAATCCGTTCCGGAAAATCCGTACCCGGCGCTGCCCGACAGGATGGGATAGTAATCCTTCCTCGCGAGTTCAATTGAACGCTCCGCTGCTTCCCGTTTTGCCACGATGGAACTGAGATCCGGACGGTTGGCATACGCTTTTTTCAAGACATCGCTTAATTCCAGTTCGATTTTCCGATCAGCGAGATTATCGATAATGGCAAAATCGGCTTTTTCGGGAACGCCCATGACATCTTTCAAGGTGATCATCGCGGCGCGAACCGCATTCTCCGCTTTTAATACGCTCAGCCTGGCGTTGCCAAGATCAACTTCCGCCTTGGTCACGTCGAATTTCGGTTTGGTGCCGACGCGGAAAAAAGCATTGGCCTGATCCAGATGCCGCTGAAACTGGTTCATTGTGTCAACGGCCACAGCCTGGTTGCGTTGGGTTTGCAGCAGATCGTAATACGCTTTTTTCACATTCAATATGATTTGTGTTTTGACCTCTTCATAATCGGCGCGCGAGGCGGAAACATTGAGATGCTGAATGGCCACACGGGTGGATGTTTTGCCGAAATCAAAAAGAGTCACGCCGAGGTTGATTCCCGTTGAATATTGATCATAGGCGTCGATACTTTCGCCGGGCGGCGTTGTCGGACCGATTCTGTTGTAGCTGGTGGATAAATCGACCTGCGGATAATATTGAGCCCGGGCCTGTCCGACACGGCTTTCATTCATTTTGATCGTTCCTGCCGACGCCCTGAGACTCGGATGTTTCTCCAGCGCAATGGACAGGCATTGTTCCAGATTATAGGCGGTGGAGCCCGCTGCCGGTTCCGCGGCTGTCGCGGCGAACGGCAGCGCCAGTAAAAGGATTATGAAAAAAATATTCTTGTGCATGTTTTCACCTGCTGAGTTTTCGTTTCTCTTTCATGAGTCCACGCAAAGAAAAAAGCGTGATGTGTTCCGTCAATTCATCGATTTGCTTGACCCCGAATGTTTCACCCGGATAGATTCTGGTGATGACAGGGTGAGAATGCCGGAAATAAAGACACTGTCCGACAATGCTCATGGCGCAAAGCCGTACAATCCTGTCTTTCGGGCTTTTGTCCAGGATCACGGCAATGATTCCGGTGAGCAGCTGAAAGGAGGGACGAATGTTTTCATCCACCAGAATATCGAATGCCCAAGACGGATTTGTAAACTCCCGGGCCAGAAGCTTGCCGAACCAGGCAGGACGATCGTCGTCCATAATCCGCATCAGGAACGACCGGATAAACGCGCGCAGTTTTTCCTCCGGCTTCTGTGTTTCCTTCATGCCAAGATCGGGCGGGTAGGTTTGAAACGCGATTTCCTGATAATGCTTCAGGACGGCAAGATATAATTCTTTTTTGTCTCCGAAGTGGTAGTTGATGGCCGCGACATTGGCTCCGGCATGACTGCAAATGTCTCTGACCGTTGCCTGTTTATAACCTTCCTCGGCAAATATTCTTCCCGCCGCTTCGATAATCGCCGCGCGCGTTTTTGAATTTGATTTTCTGGAATCCACGACCATCTTTCAAACACCTGTTTTAAACAAGCGTATGAATATTGGGCCGCTTTGTCAAGCTTTATTTCACGAAAAAGATCAACGTCTCGTTTTCGGAGGCATTTTTTTGACAACGGTGCCTATTTGTCATATACATTCAGACCGCTCAAAAAAAATTTTAATTTCCGGCAGGCAACCCGGCTCCGGCGGTCTGCCGGATTTTAAACGGAGACAACGGCGTGACTATAAAAAAATTGCTACGATACCTTTCGGCGCTGGCAGTTGTCGCCGTAGCGGTTTACTTTTTTTATCTGCAATTCCAGAAGAACGCCGGGGCCATCCGGACCTGGGATTTCAGCATCAACCCCGTGGAGATGAGCCTGGCGGTTATTTTCGGCAGTTGCGCCCTGCTGATCGGACCTGTCGTCTGGCGAATTTTTGTCAACAGCTATTTAACGGAAAAATTAAATTATACCGAAAGCTTCGCACTGTACTGCACGTCTGCCATATTCAAATACATTCCGGGGAAAATATGGACGTATGCGGCCCAGATAGCGCTGCTTTCATCCAAAGGCATTGCCAACGTCACGCTGCTTTATATCAATCTGGTCAGTTTTATCTGTCTGTTTTTCGTCACAGCCCTGTTCTCCTTTTATTACTATTTCATTTATGTCCGGGAAATGTCCCTTCACGCCACCCTGCCGATATTCATGCTGTTCCTGATGATGGACGCCGTTTTTATTATCGGAAACCACACCATCATCAATTATCTGATTCGACCCGTCAACCGGTTGTTCAACCTGAACATCAAACCGATTCACACCAAGAAGACCACATTTATTCAGGTGCAGATGCTTTACGCTCTGGCGTGCGTTTTTCTCGGGATTGCCCTGTATTTTCTCGCGCGGGGAGTGAACATGCCCTTATCGTTTTCGCATATTTTCGCCATGATGGCGACGATCTCCGTCTCGCTGATTCTGGGATTGCTGGCTTTTTTTACCATGGGCGGACTTGGCGTGCGGGAAGGCGCCATGTTTTTCATGCTGAAGCAGTTTGCCACGATTGAAGCGGCCCTGATTCTGCCGGTGATCTCCCGATTGCTCATAACCGCCGTCGAACTTTTAATGGGATTGATGGGAATCATGATCGGCATGAAATATCATTATTTTTCCCAATGGGAAAAATATCGGCAAAATGATATTCTTGAAGAAGAAACGCAAACGGAGACGCTCTAAAAAACAATAAGGAATACGTTGGTGGGACTGATACAATTATTCATCAAAGATCCGGCGGCTTTTGCAATCCTGGCGGTTTTGCTTTTATATTCGGTGATATTTCACGAACTGGCGCACGGCTGGATGGCGTTCAAGATGGGCGATCCGACAGCCAAATGGCTCGGGAGGCTCACACTCAATCCGATCAAGCATCTTGATCCCCTGGGAACCCTCATGCTTTTCTTCGTCGGATTTGGCTGGGCGAAACCGGTGCCCGTAAACCTGGAAAACATTCCTCTTCGCAACCGGCGCAAAGGGATGGTTCTGGTGTCTTCCGCAGGCGTCACCGCCAACATGATTTGCGCCTTTGTCGCTTTTTTGCTGTGGCGTGTCTCGTCGCCGGAACCGGGAGGTATGCTGGAGCAGATTCTCTATTTGTTCGCGCGAATAAACATTGTGCTGGCCGCCTTCAATCTGATTCCCATTCCACCGCTCGACGGTTCAAAAATTCTGATGGGTTTTGCTCCGGCTTCAGTAAACAGAACTCTTTCGCAAATCGAACCTTACGGTTTTTTTATTGTCATCGGTCTGCTTTTGCTGGGTTTTCTTAATCCGGTTGTTAATTTTTTTCAATTCGTCATTTTAACGGTGATCGGTGTATTACTTCCGTAACCCATGGCAACATTTAAAGGAGGAATGAATATGACATTTCAGGATTTATTAAAAAACAGAAGGTCCATTCGCGATTTTCAGGACAAGAGCATTCCCATGAACATCATCGAGGAAATCCTTCGGGAATCGACGCTGGCTCCATCGGCCAGCAACAACCAGCCCTGCCGGTTTTCGATTGTTCACTGCAAAAAGACCATTAAAGCGCTCTCCGGTGAAAGCAAAGCAAATCTGCTTGAGGATTACACCCACAATAAAATAACCCTGCTGCCGCAATACATCGATATGCTGAAAGATGAAAATTTCAATGTTTTCTACAACGCCCCCTGCGTGATTTTCATCATCGGTTCAAAGAGCGTCAAGTCGCTTGACGTTGATTGCGCGCTGGCGGCAAGCTACATCATGTTTTCCGCCGCCGAGCGGGGACTGGGAACCTGCTGGATCAATCTGGGATCCAACATCCGCGATCCTCAGTCCAGGGCTCTGCTGGCCATTCCCGACGGCTGCCGGATTGTCGCGCCGATTATTCTCGGTTATCCGAAGGAGATTCCGCCGGCATCGGAGCGCCACGCGCCGGAGATTCTCAGGGTGATCAGTTAAAAAAAACAATATTGTCATTTCGATGAGCAAAGCGAAGAGAAATCTTTTCTTTAAACGACAGTATGTCTTGCCGCCGCCCGACATGACAGAAGTTCGTTTCGTTTTTCGAATGGAGGAAACCAGATCAAAACATTTCAGCGACGGCTTTTAAGCCGGCGGCGGGATTTGTTCGAAAATGAAAACGGAGGATTCTTCGTCCTGCTTCCGTCAGCGCCTGCCGGTCGCCTTTCGCCTGCGCAGCATTGAGCGCACCGAACGTGAGGGAGGATTTTTCTTCGCCGATATTGTCGGGAATATTCACATCCGGCGCATGATCCTGCGTCAACTGAATGAACACGCCGTTTCCGGAATCACCCTTGTGCAACTGTCCCGTGGAATGAAGATAACGCGGTCCATAACCGTACGTCACCGGCAGAGCGTATTTACGCGCGAGAACGTCACGCAAACCCATGACCGCCTCATCCGTTTCTTGAGACGGACTCAAGAATACTTGCAGACAGATATAATCACCCGCCTTGGCCTGTTTTAGAAAATTCCGGAAAGCGTCCGCCGGAGCCGCGCCATGGATGCCGCCGAAGATTTCACCCTGCCCGAATGTCATTGCCGGTTTTTCATCCGCCACGTCGCTGCACTTTTCCAGATTCGCAATCACGGCGCGGGTATGTTTTTTGGTGGCTTCCACATCCGGTTGATCGAAAGGATTAACACCCATAACGCGGGCGGCAACGGCGGTGGCCATCTCCCAGATAAACATTTGCGCGCTCAGATCATAATCATCATGAATCTTAACGGTAATAACCGGGTGGCCTGCACCAGCCAGAGATTCGAATGCGGAGGGTTTGGCTTCATTCTTATTTTGGAAAAGAACAAAAACCCGGTCCTTCCCATATCCTGAAGCGTCGTCTCATCCGGCACAGGCAGAATGCCCTTGCCTTCCTTGCCGGTGCTTTCTGCAATCAGTTGTTCCAGCCAGCCGCCGTAAGATTTCCAGCGCGGCGGCAGAACAAATGTCAGCTTGTCGCGTCCTTTTGTCGCCAGCACGCCCAGCGTCGCACCCAGTGACGCGCCGGCACTCATGAGCGTTTCCGGATTGGACGAAACGTTTTGCAGCAACGTTTCCACGTCGATGCCGATCAACGCCGCGGGAACGATTCCGGTCAGAGACAGCGCCGAATAACGCCCGCCGATGTCGGGATTGTTGAGGAAAATATGACGGGCGGAAATGCCTTCGGCGGTTTTCGTAAGCGGGCTTCCCTCATCGGTGATGAAAATAAACTGACGTCCCGCTTCGCTGCCGGACTTGTCCAGACAGAGATTGTAAAAATATTTAAAAAGCGATGTTATCTCCAGCGTCGAGCCGGACTTGGAAGAAACGATAAAAAGACTTTGTTGCAGATTTA
>JAGVUJ010000333.1 GCA_019136325.1 Deltaproteobacteria bacterium | reverse complement strand
GAATTTACGTCTGCCGACTGCTGAAATCAAGAAACGCGTGAATGAATCACTGGCCCGGGTGGGCATTGCGGAATTGGCCGGCCGCAACATTGAAAATCTTTCCGGCGGAGAAAAAAGACTGGTGGCGATTGCCGGGGTGCTGGCCATGCGCCCGCACTATATCGCACTGGATGAACCGACCGCTTTTCTGGATCCGGCGGCGACCGGGCGCGTACTGAGTGTTATTGATAGACTGCATTCCGAAGGTGTTGGGATCATTCACATTACCCATAACATGGCCGAAGCCGCTCTAACGCAAAGAATCCTTGTGATGAGCCGGGGGTGCGTTTGTCTGGACGGCGCGCCGCGGGACATATTCGCCAGAGTCGAGGAACTGAAAAAAATCGGACTGCAGCTTCCTCAGATTACGGAACTTTTTATCCGGTTGAAGGCGTCAGGCTTTCCCGTTCATGCCGGTATTGTGACGATTGAAGACGCTCTGCAGCAGGTGATTTCCATTGCCGTTCAAAGCAAGGATTGAACATGTATCATACCGGTTCGTTTATAAAAGGGCAGTCGCGGGTCCATCATCTTGATCCGCGTCTTAAACTTGCCGTCACTATCTTGTTCAGTCTGGTTGTCCTCCGGCTTGAACAACCGGTGATTTATGCCGCGGGTGTTGCCCTGTTTTTACTGGCTCTCGCCTGCGGGATAAGTCTGCGGACAATCGGTCAGTCCATCAAACCGTTGCTTTTTTTTATGGCTCTGATTTTCGTAACGCATCTGTTTTTCGGTGAACGTAAAAACGACGTAGCGATCAACAATGCGCTCTTCGGTTTTTCATTTTCCTGTTCCGGATTACAGCAGGGGTTTCTTGTTCTCTGGCAATTTGTGTGTCTGATGGTGGTGGCCGTCCTGCTGACCATGACCACGGCGCCGTCTCAACTGGTTGCGGCCATCAGATATTATTTAAGACCGTTTGCAGGGTTGCGGTTGCCGGTTGATGACGTTGCCGTCATGATCATGCTGGCTTTCAGGATGATGCCGATTTTGCTCGCGGAAAAAGAAAGAATGGAGCATGCCCGCAGCGCCAGAGGCTTTGACCCGCGTCGGTCAGGTCTGCTTGCCGGCGTAAAATCGTTTGTGTTGCTCACATCAAAAATAATATCGGGTGTTTTCCGGCGAGCGGACGAAATAGCCCTGGCCATGGACGCCAGAAATTATCAGCGCGGTGAACGGTCATCGTTCGCGGAACTGAAATTTGCGTCAGCCGATTATCTGATCATGGTTGTTCTGTGCTTTTCCCTCGTTATTTTTGTGGCATTAAATTTATATTTCGGTTAAATTACGCGCCATGAATGCGACAAGCCTTCTGGTGGATACGGAAAATAAGCTGAAATGCGCCCTCAATGATTTTGAGCGGGCGAAGATCATGTGCATTGATACGGAATACGATTCATTTCATTATTTCAGAGAAAAGCTTTGCCTCATTCAAATCCATGCCGGAAAAACAACGTACGTCTTCGATCCTCTGGGCGATCTGGCTTTGTCCGGTTTAGGCAAATATTTCAACAGTCAACGCATTATCAAGATTCTACACGCCGCGGATAACGATATCCGGCTTCTCAAACGGGATTATCAGTTTAATTTTAACAATATTTTCGACACACACCGGGCAGCGCTTCTCTTGGGTTTTCAGCAGTTGTCGCTGGAGAAAATGATTAAAGAATTTGTCGGTGTGGAGCTGAAAAAAAACAAGAGAATTCAGCGTTCGCACTGGGACAATCGGCCTCTGACCGACGAACAAATGGAATATGCCGTTCAGGATGTTATATACCTTCCGGCCCTCTACGAAAAACAAATCGCGGAGCTGAATGCAAAAAACCTCCGGGTTGCGGCCGAAGAATCTTTTATGAGAATTGCCGAAACGGACTGGCGGGAGAAAAAATTTAACACCAGGGGTTATGTTAAAATTAAGGGTTATGATTCGCTGAATCCGGAGCAGAGGCTTTTGCTGAAAAAGCTGTATATCTGGAGATTCCACCGGGCGAAGGAGGAAAACCGGGCGGTCTTCATGTTTCTTCCGGACAAGAACCTTCTGGATCTGACGCTGGATAAAGCTCATCCGGAAAGATATTTATCGCAGCGAAAAATTAAAGTTTACGGGTCCGAATTGGAAAAGATCATCAATAAGTTTTAGAATCCTTAAAGAACGATGCCGCGAATCAAAAACTGTTTGAATAAATTCAGGCACCGAAATCATCCGCGGCTGGCATCAGTTGCATTTGACAGAAAATCCCACCGGTTTGTTATTTTTAAAATTACCCGTGAATTTCTTCCCGTTGCTGCAGGTGTATGTTCCCCGGCCGTTGATCTTGCCGTTGACGACGTCGCCTTCGTATTTGTTGCCGCTCGGCGACGTGATGGTGCCTTTGCCGTGCAATTTTCCGTTCACAATCGGTCCTTCAAATTTATTCCCATTGGCATCGGTGTAGGATCCTAATTTTTGATTGGTCGTCGGAGCGCTTCCGGGAGCATAAAGCGTGCCGGCGCTTTGCGTGTCGCACTTAATGGCGAATCCGGCCGGTTTGTTGTTTTCGAAGTTGCCGGTAAACTGCCTGCCGTTGCGGCAGGTGTATTTTCCTTTCCCGCTCATTTTGCCGTTGACCCAGTCTCCTTCATATTGATTGCCGTTTGCCCAGGTGTAGATTCCCCGGCCGTGCATTTTGCCGTTAACCATATCGCCCTCATATTTGGTTCCGTCCGCAAACGTATATGTTTTTTTGTCGATGGCGTTCTCAGGGGTGGATTTTATTTCTTTTAATGTCCAGCCGCGCGCTTCCATGCAGGCATTGTATCGATCAACATCGATTGCTTCGTCAACGCCGGCTTGCCCGAACCCGGCGGAAACATTGGCCCCCTGAGCCTGATTGGTCAGGCGCTGCGCATCTTTCATGCAATCGTATTTGTCTTTGGCAAAGTCCTGCTGCGTGGCATTCGGTTTCGACCAAACTTCTCGGGTGACAGGCTCCGTCGCACACGCCGACAACAAGACGACCGCAAACAATATTACAATGATCATCGAAAATAATGTTTGTTCTCTCGTCATGACCGTCTTTTTCATATTTCCCTCATAAAATTATATTCTCTGCGACATGTGTAATTTTTGGTTCAGATCGTGGAAACGTTGAATTAGGTTTTGGTGGAGATGAGGGGGATCGAACCCCTGGCCTCGACATTGCGAACGTCGCGCTCTCCCAGCTGAGCTACATCCCCAACCTTAAGAATTCCCGCCGGACAAACGATAGGAAGCATATATTATTGATTATCGTGGTGTCAAGCCATTGTTGACATGATTATTGGATTGACAAATCAGCGAGGTTTTTCTTATACTCTTCCCATCTCAAAACAATGAAATATTTTTTCACCGATAAACTTTTAATTTATAAATAAAAAGTTCTTTTCAAAAAGGAAAAATGATAAAGTGGATAAAATTACTCCGAGGAGAGAATAAATGGCTAAAATTGACGCTTTTTTCAACTTAATGCACGAACAGGGGGCATCCGATCTTCATCTTGTCGCCGGTCAGCAGCCGGCCATCAGAATCCGCGGTGAAATTGAAAGAATTAAATATGACGTTCTCACCAACGACGCCTTGAAAGTTCTCCTTTATGAGATCACTCCGGAGCATAAAATCAAACAGTTTGAAGAAACCGGCGATGTCGATTTCGCTTATGAAATACCTTCTCTGGCGCGCTACCGCGTCAATTACTTCCGGCAGAAATACGGCATGGCTGCTGTTTTTCGTGAAATTCCCGATAAAATTCAGACCTGCCAGCAACTGGGACTTCCCAGCGTGATTGCCAAACTGGCGCAGCTTCCGCGCGGTCTTGTTCTGGTGACGGGGCCGACCGGCAGCGGCAAATCCACAACCCTGGCGGCCATTATTGATGAAGCCAACCGTCTGCGCCGGGATCATATCATTACCATCGAGGATCCGATTGAGTTTGTTCACAAGAGTCAGAACTGCATAGTCAACCACCGGGAAGTGGGCATTCATACAAAGACTTTCTCTTCCGCGTTACGCGGAGCGTTGCGTGAAGATCCGGATATTATTCTGGTTGGCGAAATGCGCGATCTGGAAACGATTTCGCTGGCGATTGAGGCCGCCTCCACTGGTCATTTGGTTTTCTCCACCGTTCACACAACCAGTGCGCCCAAAACCGTTGACAGAATCATCGAGGTTTTTCCCGCCAGCGAGCAGTTGCAGATCCGTTCCACCCTGGCCGATGGTTTACGCGCAATCGTTGCGCAGGTTTTGTTCAAGAGAATCGACGTCAAAGGCCGTTGCGCCGCTCTGGAAATTTGCATTGCCACACCGGCGGTGCGTAATTTGATCCGCGAATCCAAAACCTATCAGATCCCTTCCATGATGCAGACCGGCAAAAAATACGGCATGCAGCTTCTGGACGATGCCATCATGGATTTATATAATCGCGGCTGGATCAGCGGCGATGATGCTTACATCAAGGCTAACGAAAAAGGCCGTTTCCGTCCGCTTTTGAGGCAGGCGCCGACGGATTTCACTGAAGCATAAATTATTCAGCGAGGACAGCTTATGAGAAAACCGGAAATCGATCATATTCTGACGCGAATGCTGGAATCCTATCCCAACATTTCGGATTTTATCATCACCGTGGGCAAACCTTTTCAGGTGGAAGCCACCGGTCAGTTGGTTCCCGTTCCGTTAAGGCCGCCGTTTGAAAAATTGACGCCTTTTCAAACGGAAATTTTTGCCCTGAATCTGATCAATCAGGATCACCGTCTGATGACGGATCTGCTGAAGGAAGGGGCGTGCGATTTGTCGTATGAATTGCCCGGCGTGGCCCGTTTCCGTGTGAATGTTTTTTCGCAGATGGGAAATTATTCGATTGTTTTAAGAAAGCTGGAATCCATCGTCCCGTCCTGCGCCGAGCTGGGATTGCCGGAAGCTTATTATAAAATTTCCCGTGAGAAAAACGGAATTGTTCTGATCACCGGAGCAACCGGCACCGGTAAAACCACCTCACTGGCTGCGATCATCAATGAAATCAATGAAAGCAGTTCCGTACATATCGTGACACTGGAAGATCCGGTGGAATATACGCATCCTCAGAAAAAGTCCACAATCAATCAACGTGAACTGGGCAAGGATTTTGATACGTTTGCCAGCGGGTTGCGGGCCGCGATGCGTCAGGCTCCCAAGGTCATTCTGGTCGGCGAAATGCGCGATCGCGAATCGGTCGAAATTGCCCTGAGCGCGGCGGAAACCGGACATCTCGTGTTAAGCACGTTGCACACCGTTGATGCGGGGCAGACCATCAACCGCATTATCGGTATGTTTCCCCGGGACGAGGAAAATCAGATCCGCGTGCGCCTGTCCGATGCCATCCGCTGGATCGCCTGTCAGCGTTTGTTGCCCAAAATAGGCGGCGGTCGCGTTGCCGCTTTTGAAGCCGTCAGCACCAGTCTGCGCGTCAAAGACGTCATTCTTCACGGAGAATCGGAAGGAAAGACATTTAACGATATCATCACGCAGGGCAGGGCTTTCGGCATGATGACGTTTGACGATTGTATTATTGATCTTTTCAACAAGGATTTCATTACGGAGAATACAGCGATAGCTTTTGCCACCAACCGGGCCGTGGTCAACCGCGGCATCGACGCGATCAAAAAAACACGCGGCGAACAAACCGCAGGTCTGGGAACACTCGAAGTGGACAGATCGTACGGCAAAGCCAAAATGGACACATGGAAAAGATAAGTTCAAAAAATAATTTATCAGGGATTGGATTATGAACATGGAAAAAATGGCGCCAGAATCAATTGAAGAAGAGTTGGATTATTCCGCCCGTCCTTTTGATTACCGGGACATGGATTCCAGCACATCCATGGTGTGCGAGCACGATCCCACGGTCAGGCAAAAGATAAGGGATAATCTGAAAACGCTTAACTTCAATGTGATCGAACCGACCACGGCAAAAGAAGCCCTGAAATACATGACATTTCAAACATTCAATGTCATTGTTGTGAATGAAAATTTCGACATGGGAAAAGACGGCGTCAATTATGTCCTGCAGTATTTGAGCGGATTGCCCATGTCTGTCCGCCGCCAGATTTTTGTCGTCTTAATCAGTCCGACGTTTGCCACGATGGATTACATGAACACATTGAATAAAAGCGTTAATTTAATCATCAATATAGAAGAAATTTCGGAAATGGGCCTGATTCTGAAAAAAGAAATGGAAGAGAACGAATACTTTTATCACGTTTTCAGAGATTTGCAGCGGAAGCTGGGAAGGGTTTAAGCTCCCGTCATTTTATCCGCTTCACGTATCAGCGTTTCCGCCCGATCAGCCAGCCCCATTTTTTCATAGGCCGAAGACAGGTTGATGTAATAGGTCCGCAACGGTTCATGGTTGATCGCTGTCTGGAAAGCGGTGGCTGCTTCGGCGAAGTTTCCGGCGTTCATCAAAGAATGGCCCAGACGATTATAATAAGCGGCCGCCCGGACAGCATCGTGTTGAGCCGCCTGTTCATAGGCTTCCCGGGCCTTTTGAATTTTTCCCATGCCGACAAGGCTGTCCCCCAGTGAACAATAGTAAAGAGGATTGGATGCATTGACGGCGATGCATTGAGTCAATACTCGTTCGGCATCCTGATGATTTCCCGCCTTTTGAAATAAAACGGCAATCTTGAAATAATAATGGTCCCGTTGATCGGGGTCTATGGCGCTGGCTTTCAAATACATTGCTTCGCTTTCTTTTTTTAATCCCGCGGCAAACAAAGCATCGCCCCACAGACAATAAAAGACGGGGTTGTCGTTTTCCATTTTGACGAGTTGTTCGTACGCGGCACAGGCTTTCCCGGCTCTGCCCGATTGGAGGTACGCATTGCCCAGTTCATTCAGCAGACCGATATCGTCAGGCTGCACGGCAACCGCCCTTTCGCAAATTTCCACCAGACGTGAAAAATCTTTTTGCTGTTTATAAATGCGCACCAGTTCGTCAAAAGCGAAGCCGGTAAAAACTTTTCGGCTGAATTCCCGTTCCAGCAGCGCGTTTAAACATCGGACGGTCTGCTGAATATTTCCGCTGTCATAATAAGCCCACGACAGCATCAGCAAAACCGACTCTTCTTCGGGGAATTCCCTGCTGAGTTCCTCCAGCAAGCTAATCGCACCGGCATAATTGTTTTGTTTCAGGAGATTTTCGGCGTGATCGATTTTTGAAGTCTTTTCTTTGGTCATCAGTGAAAAAGGGGAGGATGTCTCCTCCCCCGTTAAATTCTAGCAGCCGCTGCAGGAAGAGCCGCATCCGCCGCCTGCTGCGGAAAGGCTGGATGTCACTTTAAATCCCGAACCCTGCGGTGTTTCAATAAAATCAACATTGATCGGCTTTGCCTGAGTGAAAATATCCTTGTCAATGACAAATTTCGTTCCTTTTTCATCAAACACTTCATCATCTTTTCCAGGCTCATCCAGAGCCATGCCCAAAGCGGGACCGGATCAGCCGATAGACATGGTAATCCGCACAGCGGCATCGGGCTTCTTGGCTTTGATAAAGTCCTGAATGACCTCCAGCGCTTTTTCTGTAACTGTAAACATCAAATATCCTCCTTTTTGATGAATATTGATTATCCATCTACCGGTTAAATTATTCATGCCTGCCGATATGTCAATCAAAATCTTTCTTTTTATGATGATTAATTATAAATTGACATTATAAGTTGCCGTAGTTTATTATTAATTACTTGTTGTTGGATTCCTCCATCGCATGACTTTATCAGCATTAAAGGTCTGATTTTCGATATGAACGACAAACCTGTTTATCATTTTCAAAAAAACGGTTTTTTAATTTTGCTGGCCATCATAACCGTTTTTTTCCTGTACATTCTCAAGCCTTTCTTCTTCGCTATTTTCTGGGCGGTGCTGGTTGCCGGTATATTCTTTCCGCTCTACAAGTTTCTGAATAAAAAGATTACAAATCCCAATCTGTGCGCGGGAGTGACGCTTTCGATCATCTTTCTCTGCCTGATTATTCCCATCGGATTGCTCGTTGATTTGCTGATTATCGAAGCGTTCGACATCTATAAATCCTTTGACAACAACAGTTCGTCGTGGATTGCTTCTCTTTCCGAATTTCTCAACTCCTTGAACAAAAATCCTCTTTTTGCCCGCCTGAACATCGACCAGGCGTTTGTCCTGGAGAAGTCCCAGGACGCTCTCAAAGTCGTGACCACCTATATTGTCAATCATATATCGTCATTCACACAAAATACAATTCTGGTGATTGTCAAATTCGCCGTCATGCTCTACACGCTTTTTTATTTTCTGCGCGACGGCGAACATCTCATCACAACCATCATGAATAATATCCCGATGGAAAATAAACATCTTCGCCATTTCATCGATCAGTTTTTCAACACGGCAAAAGCATCCTTGAAATTTACTTTTGTCATCGGCGGCATTCAGGGATGCCTGGGCGGCTTGATTTTTTATATCACGGGAATCGAAAAAGCCCTCGTCTGGGGAGTCATCATGTTTGGTTTATCGATTGTGCCGGCGATTGGCTGTTCGCTGGTCTGGGCGCCGGCCGGAATCATCATGATATTTCTCGGAAATATCTGGCAGGGCGTCACCATTCTGGTTTTCGGAGCGGTGGTCATCAGCAGTGTTGACAACTTGTTGCGACCGGTCTTAATGGGACGCGACACCAACATGCACGCTCTTTTAATCTTTCTTTCCACCCTGGGCGGCATTGCGGCGTTCGGGGCGTCAGGTTTTGTTTTGGGACCGATTATTGCGGCGCTCTTTCTGGCCGGCTGGAAATTATTCATGGAATTTTATCAGGAAACAAAAGAGACCTGCCCCCGATGATTTTTCCGGCATCTTATTTGAATAAAAAACGCCAGAGAGCGTTTCTGTCTTTTTGATGCGCGTAATCGATGCCGATGCGGGGCGTCGTGATGATTTTAGAATCCGGAATCTTTTTGTAATCCTCCACCCACAATTCACTGCCCAGTGTTAAATCCCAGCCGTTTAGAGATTTGTCAATAGACAGTGCCTGGCAAAGCTTGGCCGGTCCGTTGGTTAACTCGGCGCCTTTCTTCTTGCGGCGGGCTTCCATCGCTGCAATGCCGGTAAGCGGCACAATCGCCCTGATCAGCACGGCGCAGGGATTTTCCTCTTCCTCGGTTACCAGGTTGAGCATGTAATGCATGCCGTAGGTAAAGTAAACATAAGCGTGACCGGGCCTGCCGAACATGACGGCGTTGCGCTGTGTCTTTCCGCGGTGGGCGTGGCAGGCGCTGTCCTCTCTTCCGCAGTATGCTTCTGTCTCCGCAATCATGCCGGAAAGGTCAACACCGTTTACCCGCCGCACCAGCTTTTTTCCCAAAAGCTCCCGCGCCACCCGCAGCGTATCCCGATGATAAAATTTTCTGTTCAATATGCTCATGATTTTTTACATCCGTCATTCCGGCGCAGGCCGGAATCCATCATTATTGCAACGATTCATTACCACAAAATACCCGATGGAAAAAGTTTATTTCCTTTTGATTTATAAAGATAATTTCTCTTTTCATTATTGATTAGATAGTGTAAGTTTATAATAGAATAATCGGAAAACCTAGGTTGGTATATTACTTATTGTGTATAAAATAGGTAAATAAGACATATAACATGAAAGTTCCACATCCTATACAATATCAGGGAAGCAAGAGAATTCTTGCAACAAACATTCTCCGATACTTGCCTAACAAATTTTCAAGACTGGTCGAACCGTTCGCTGGTACTGCTGCTATTTCAATAGCCTGTGCTGCGAGGGCCAGCGCAAATTCATATTGGATAAATGATTTAAATAAACCTCTTGCTGAATTGCTTGGTCTCATAATTAATCATCCCGTTGAAATATCAGAATTTTATAAAAAACTATGGAATAAGCAGCAGGATGATTCTATAGAGCATTATTATCGAGTTAGAGAAGATTTCAATCGAACTGGAGACCCCAGATTATTTCTTTATTTGCTTGCACGCTGTGTGAAAGGCTCTGTGCGTTACAATGCCGAAGGACTTTTTAATCAAAGTCCTGATAAACGACGCCATGGGACACGACCGGAAACAATACGGGAAAATATTCTCGGTGTATCTTACCTTTTGAAAGGGAAGACTATAATATCATCGCTAGATTACAAGGATGTTTTATTAAATATAAATGAGGATGATGTTGTATACATGGACCCGCCCTATCAAGGAGTGTGTGGGGATAGGGATTCTCGTTATTTCTCCGGCGTATTATATGAAGAATTTGTAACAGCTTTGACAGAGTTGAATACTCGTAATATACGTTACGCCGTTAGTTATGATGGTCGGACAGGAGATAAAACCTTTGGTAATCGGTTGCCCGATAATCTTTCGTTGACTTTAATTGAATTGGAAGCTGGTCGATCATCTCAGGCCACGTTACTTAAACGCAATGCCATTACTGTTGAATCCTTATATTTATCACCGCAATTAGCTGAAGAAGTTGCAGCTTCACCATATTTCCACAGAAGACGCGAGACTGAACAGCTTGTTTTAATGGAGGCACGGGCACGTTATGCCGCAAAAATACCCAAAAGAATTTCTTGATCTTTGCAGATCTGTAAATGCGAAACGTCCTAAAACAGTTATCGAACATGTCTTGAAGCATGGACAAATCACAACAGAGGAACTAAAGGAAAAATATGGATATAATCATCCGCCTAGAGCAGTTCGGGATGTCCGAGAACAAGGTATTCCCCTTGAGACTTTTCGTGTCACTGGTTCAGATGGCAGGAAAATTGCGGCTTATCGCTTTGGCGATATAAGCAAAAAGCAATTCAAAAAGCTGTCGGGGCGTACAGGTCTATCAAAGAAAATCAAAGAGTTTCTTATAAAGAAATATGGATGTAAGTGCTTTATTTATCTTGAAGACATGGACGAACGTGAGCTTCAAATAGACCATCGTGTTCCTTTCGAAGTTGGAGGCGATGGTGATGGTGGCGAGCTGAAACCAGATGACTTCATGTTGTTATCAGGTTCAGCAAATAGAGCAAAATCATGGTCGTGTGAACATTGCGAAAATTGGCAACTCCTGAAGAAAAAGAAAATTTGTCTTTCTTGTTACTGGGCATATCCGGAAGATTATTCACACATCGCTATGCAACAAGTGCGGCGTGCTGATTTAATATGGCAAGGAAAAGAGATAGATCAATATGAACGATTGAAAAGAGATGCTAAAAAAACGGGACAGACAATCCCAGAGTTTGTGAAACAGATTATTGAAAGAGCAATTAAACAAAACAACACCCAACAATAAAAACCGGCGGACAACACAAAAGCCACTACTGATTTTTGAACGTTTTCTTCTAAGAAAATCTTTCTTTCAAGTCATAATGTAATCAAAGACTTAAGCTATCCCCCAACAAATTAATTTGAAAAATAACCCCTCCGGTGCTAGATTATGACCGGCAGTATTGTAACAGTAAATTACTTTTATCGGCTGAAATTAACCGGTGAAAGCGAACGGTATTACCGGAAGGAGAGATAGTTTATGGAATACACTCATGAAGTTGAACAAATGTGCGTAGTCGCCAAAGGGGCGAAAAACGGTCCTGCCCCGATTCCGCAGGAGGGCAAATGGACCCAGGTGAAAGAGATCAAGGATATCTCGGGGCTGACTCATGGCGTCGGCTGGTGCGCGCCCCAGCAGGGGGCCTGCAAGCTGACCCTGAACGTCAAAGACGGTATCATTGAAGAAGCGCTGGTTGAATGTATCGGCTGCACCGGCATGACCCACTCCGCCGCGATGGCCGCCGAAATTCTGCCGCATAAGACCATTCTGGAAGCGCTGAATTCCGACATGGTCTGCGACGCGATCAACACCGCGATGCGGGAAATCTTT
>JAGVUJ010000262.1 GCA_019136325.1 Deltaproteobacteria bacterium | reverse complement strand
ATGATAACGATTGATGTCAATTCCGGACGCGGCTCCAATAAAAAAAATATAGAAGAGACGGCTTTTAAAACCAACATCGAGGCGGGGGAGGAAATCGCCCGTCAGTTGAGACTGAGGGACCTGGGTGGATTGATTGCCATCGATTTTATCGACATGATGGATAAAAAACACATCGCCGAGGTGGAAAAATCCTTTAAAAAAGCGTTGAGCATTGACAAAGCCAGGATCCAGCTTTCCCGAATTTCCAAGTTCGGCATTCTGGAATTATCCCGGCAGAAGAAGCAATCCACCATTCAGGAAATAAGTTACACAAAATGCCCCTACTGCAAAGGCAGCGGCCTGCGTCCGTCTCTGGAATATGCGGCGCTGGGCGCGTACCGGAAAGTCGAATCCGAGGCCGTGAAGGGAATTTGTTCCGAATTGAAGATAACACTGCCGCATGAAATCGCCGATTATCTTCTCAATCGCAAGAGAAGCGAATTGCTGGATCTGGAATCGTCATTTAAGGTGGCTTTAAATATCTGCGGAAGTTCTGAAATACCCTGGGACCGGGTGGAAATTCAACCGATCGTAAAAGAATCCATAGACAACCACGAGCATCTGCAGGAGGCTGTCGAGGCAAAAGGGGAAGAAACGCCCACCACCGCTGACGATGAAAAAGCTGCGCCCGGCGGAGAGAAGCCCGTCAGGAAAAGAGGACGGCGCAGACCGCGGCACAAGAGAAGAAAACCGGCAGGATCAACCCCGGCCATTGTTTCGCCGGAAACCGTCTCCGATAACGCCGCCGGGGAAGGGTTATCAAGCCTGCTGATCATACAGCCGGCGGAAAACAAAGAAGATGGTGTTCCCGGAGAGAAAGAAACCCCGGGAAGTCATATTGCCGCAACAACAACGGAAAATGAATAACAGGCCGGAAGTTATTTCCCTTTCGCCAGCTCTTTGGAGCGTCTGGTTGCCGCTTTCACGGCGGCAGCCATTATTCCGCGAACGTTTTTTTCTTCCATAACTTTTAATCCGGCGAAGGTCGTGCCGTTGGGCGATGTCACCATGGCTCTGAGCTCCGCCGGTTCTTTATCGCTTTCGATGCATAAACGCGCCGCTCCCAGCATGGTTTGCGTCGCCAGCTTTTTCGCCAAATCCTTCGACAATCCGGTTTTAACCCCGGCCTCAATCAGTGCTTCGATCATCAGGAAAAAATAAGCGGGGCCGCTGCCGCTCAAGCCCGTCACCGCGTCCATGAGCTTTTCCCGCACTTCCACGCTGATGCCCACGGCGTTGAAGATCGCGCGTGTGATCCGGATGTCGTTCGCTTTGGCATGGCGTCCCGCAGCCACCGCCGCGGTGCCTTCGCCGACAAGCGCAGGCGTATTGGGCATGACCCGAACCACGCGAATCCCTTTGTCCAGAACTGTCTCGATAAACTTTGTCGTAATGCCGGCGGCGATGGAAATCACCACCTTGAACTTATCGACAGAGGATTTGATTTCCTCAAGAGTTTCGGCCATATTCTGCGGTTTGACGGCAAGAATAACGATATCGGCTTCGCTGACAGCCTGCTTATTGTCGGAAGACGTTTTTATCTTCAGAGATGACTGTAAATACCTGCGTCTCGCGGCATCGATATCGGTGACGTAAATGTCTCCGGCGGGAATGATTTTATGTTGAATCAAGCCCTGCGCAAGGATGCCGCCCATTTTTCCGCCGCCGATAATCGTAACCTTCTTTCCTTTAAACATCTCATGAACCTCCTGCCGTTGTATTGTTGCTGATCAGAATCATCTCTCTCTCGACACAAATTTTGTGAACAATGGTCTTGCCGACTCAATGAAGCAATGATTCCGGTTCCTCTCCCTTAAGCATCCGGGCAATGTTGGCCGCAGCCATATTGATAATTCTGCCGGCGGCTTCACCTGTTACACCGGCTGTATGCGGCGAGAGAAAAAGCCTCTCGCTTTCCACACCCAACAGAGGATTGCTTTCTGTTATCGGCTCCTCCGAGAACACATCGATGCCCGCGCCGGCAATTTTTCCATTCCTGACAGCTTCAGCCAGGGCCTCTTCATCAACCAGTTCCGCGCGGGCGACATTAATCAGGTAAGCGCCGGGTTTCATGATACTGAGGGCATGCGCATTGATCATCGCGCGCGTTTCCGCGGTCAGCGGCGCGTGCAGACTGACAATATCGGCCTGCCTTAAAAGCGTTTCCCTGTCCGCATATTCAACGCCCGTTTTCTGTTCGACAGACGGCTCTGCTCTCCGGATGTCATAATATATCATCCGGCTTAACCCGAAAGGTTTCAGTCTTTCGGCAACCGCCCGACCGATGTTGCCGAAACCGACGATGCCCCAAACCTTGCCGTTGAGTTCCGCCGCTTTAATGTTCATTTGTTCCCA
>JAGVUJ010000167.1 GCA_019136325.1 Deltaproteobacteria bacterium | reverse complement strand
GCCTGCTTATACCTTTTGCGAATAGCATCTTTATTTTCATGACCTCGTTTTTCCAGTCTTTTTAAAAGATCGGAACGGGAAGGCGGCAGAACAAAGACGTAAATGCCTCCTTTAAATTCCCGTTTTACTTTCCTGGCTCCGCGTGGTTCGATATCCAGCAGTAAATCATTGCCTTCCCGGATAGATGCTTCCATAACCGTCCGCGAAGACCCGTAAAGCTGACCGTAATTTTCCACCCATTCAATAAATTCGCCTTTTTTAATTCTTTTCCGGAAATCATCCCGTGAAATGAAATAATAATCTTTTCCGTCTATCTCATTGGGACGCGGACTCCTCGATGTATAGGAAACCGAAAATTTTATTTCCGGGAAAGCCCGCATCAATCCCTGACAGATGCTGCTTTTCCCCGCACCCGACGGCGCGGAAACGACGATAAACAAACCTTTGGACATATGCTCACTCTATGTTCTGCGCCTGTTCACGCAATTTGCCCAGCTCACTTTTGATTTCGATAACATGACGGGTTATCTCGACATCTCCAACCTTGGACCCGATCGTGTTGATTTCCCGATTCATCTCCTGCAAGAGGAAATCGATTTTTCTCCCCTCGGCTTCATCACTCTGCAACAGCGTTTCAAACTGACCGATGTGACTCTGCAGTCTCACGATTTCCTCCGTGATATCGGTTCTTTCCGCCATAATAGCAACTTCCTGAGCCAGGCGGTTTTCATCCAGAGCGTATCCTTCTGTTAATTCCTTAATTCTTTCCGCAAGACGTTTTTGATACTCGGATACAACCTGCGGCGCGCGCGACTGAATATTTTCCAGAATACCGGCAATAATGTCCAGCCTCATCCGCATATCCTGTAACAGGATTAGGCCCTCTTCCTGCCTCATGGCGGCCAGTATCGTGAGCGTCTCCAGAAATGATTTTTCCACCTCAGTGAGGAACTCCGCATTAATTTCATTCTCCGCCGGCGGCGTAAAAATATCGCGAAATCCCGTTAATGTTTTTAAAGTCACGGGAGATTCCAGATGAAACTCTTCTTTGAGTTTGTTGAGAATATTAAAATATCCCCGGGCAATTTCCATATTCAAATTTATTTTCGATACATCCGAACATTCACCTTCGAATTTGATAAATACTTCAATGCGCCCCCGCTTGAACCTCTCCGCAATCTTCTTTTTGTACTCCATTTCCAGCGGGAAAAGAGCGGAAGGCGTGCGCAGTACAATCTCCAGAAAACGGTGATTGACAGACTTGGCCTCCACAATGATATTCTTGTCTCCGAAAACTTTCTCCGCCCGTCCGTAACCCGTCATACTTTTAATCATTTCAATCCAACCGCCTTTTCATAACAATGATTGTTCCTGTCAACCATTTAACATCTTTAATTGTAACAAATATTTATCTCTGATCTTGCCCAGCATGAAAAGCTGTTTTTCATCGGCGTAATCCGGATACGTCCAGGGCAGAGAGCAGAACTTTTTTCCCTGATAAATCAGTGTCAAGTCGGCATAAATCCCATCCCGCAGATAAGGACGATGCGTATAACTCTTGCCGGTGGCCAAAATCAAATGGGCCTTGGAAATATAACCGGGATCAATATTGATTCTTCTTTGAGAATCCGCGGCCGACCGCTTTTCAATTTCATTGGTCGCCAGTTTTATATCCGGCAATGTTTCCGGAGCGATCAATTTTTCCATGGCGAGAAACCGGCGCACCAGGTTGCCCCCCATTTCACCTTTGTAATAATCGGTATAATCGAAGGGCAAAACCGCACTGATGAAATCCGGTTCTCCATAAAGAGCCGACAGCGCCGTGATCGTCTCGTTTATTAAAACAGCATCCGCAGCAAAAAGGCTGAAGATTAATTTCACCGGTTCAGCAGGGGCTGGCTTACTCATAATACGTCAATCAGTTCTTTCCGGGTCACCGTAGCCGTGCCTATTTTTTCGACGACAATACCCGCTGCCAGATTAGCCAGACAGGTCGCTTCTTTCAGATTAGCCCTGGATGCCAGACAAAGAGCAAGAATGCCGATAACCGTATCACCGGCTCCCGTTACATCATAAACTTCTTTCGCCTGAGCCGGGAAGTGAGTATGCACTATCTTTTTCCCATTCTCAAACAAACTCATGCCTTCTTCCCCCCTTGTAACCAGAAGAGCCGGAAACGCATGTTTCTTCATCAGGAGTTCGCTTAATTTTTCAATATTATTCGCTTCTGTTATTTCCATCCCCACGGCGCGCTGAACCTCATAATGGTTAGGCGTGATGACATGGGCGCCCTTGTACAGGGAAAAATTATTCTGCTTCGGATCAAGACAAATAAAAATATCCGCATGATCGGCTATTTTTTTTATTCCCTGAATAAGCTCTCTGGAAACAACCCCTTT
>JAGVUJ010000143.1 GCA_019136325.1 Deltaproteobacteria bacterium | reverse complement strand
ATGCGGTAAATCCGACTTGTTTTTCTATAAAAATTAAAGATTTATTGACAAGAATGGTCAATTGATATATCAGAAAAAGTCCTTTTATTCGGATTGATCTGATGGACAATGCAGACGGTTGCAGCGGATGTGATATTAAATATTAACACTATTTAGAAAAGATATATTTATGAAGCATGACAGTATTATCGCTCCTGAAGGTTATCCTTTCGTGGCTTTTTCTCTTATTGTTACAGTTTTTGTAGCGTTTTTAGGCGGTAATTGGTGGTTAATCAGTTTATTTACCCTTCTGACAATGTTCATTGTCTGGTTTTTCCGCAATCCGGAGCGGTCTTTTCAGGAGGAGGAAAAGGTCCTGATCTGTCCAGCCGACGGTAAAGTCATCAAAATCGAAAACATTAAAATGAACGGAACCATATCCGGAAATTTCAAGAAAATAAGCATTTTTATGAATGTTTTCAACGTGCACGTCAACCGGGCGCCGTATGACGGAACCATCGAGGCCATCAAATACCACCCCGGGAAATTCATTACAGCAAGCCTGGATAAAGCTTCCGAAGATAATGAAAGAAATGAGGTGCTTATTCGCACGCCGGATGGGCGGATGGTCTGGACCGTGCAGATTGCCGGTCTGGTTGCCCGTCGAATTGTCTGCTGGGTCGCTCCGAAGATGACGATCGGAAAAGGAGAGCGCTTCGGCATTATTTGTTTCGGTTCCAGAGTGGATGTCTATCTGCCGGAAGATTCTAACATATCCGTCAAGCTGAAAGATAAGGTCAAAGCGGGTCAGACGGTTTTGGGGTATTTGTCATGAACATGGAAAATTCAGTCCGTAAAGTTCGTATGAAAAAAGGCATCTATCTGCTTCCCAACCTGTTCACCTCGGCCAGTTTGTTTTGCGGATTCTATTCCATGATCGCATCCTTTAAAGAGCATTTTGTTCCGGCGTCGATAGCCGTTCTGGTGTCGGTGATCTTTGACGGACTCGACGGCCGGGTTGCCCGTCTGACCAATACCACGAGTAAATTCGGCGCGGAATATGATTCTCTCGCTGACGTCATAGCGTTCGGCGTTGCTCCGGCTCTGCTGGCCTACAGTTGGTCATTATCGATTTACGGCAAATGGGGCTGGATCGTCGCTTTCCTTTTCGTGCTCTGCGGCGCGTTGAGACTGGCCCGTTACAATATTCAGATCGGCATTATTGAAAGCAAGGTATTCAACGGTCTGCCCATTCCCGCCGCGGCGTCCGTCATCGCGACAATGGTTATTTTCTTTGACTATGTCGGCGCGGAAGGAAAATTCCACAACCTCTTCATCATGGTCTTCGTTATTATCATATCGTTGCTGATGGTCAGCAGCGTCAAATATTACAGTTTCAAGGATATGTCCCTGCTTGCCCGTAAACCATTCACCATCTTTTTCTGGTCGACTATTTTGCTGATTATCATTGTGGCCGAGCCGGAGATTATGTTCTTCGTAATTTTCCTCGGGTATGCCCTATCGGGGCCGGTTTGGTGGGTGATCAAATTTGACCGGAAGACGTACCAGAAGGCGGGAGAGACGAATCAAGACATTAAAAATGAAAAGCAGTAAAAAAACGGGATCTGTTAAAGTTTATTCGTAAAGCCATATGAGGATTACAGGAGGAAAGGCCAGAGGAAAGACTTTGCTTTTTCCTTCCGCATCAAAAGAAAGACCGACAACCGATTTTTTAAGAGAAGCCCTTTTTAATCTGATCGGTTCTTTGGAAGATAAAACGTTTCTCGATCTTTTTGCCGGATCGGGCAGTGTCGGTATGGAAGCCGCGAGTCGCGAAGCAAAAAAAGTTTATTTTGTGGAAAGCAATCGCAAGCTCGCCGACATGATTAAAAAGAATATTCCGACCTGCTGTCCGGATGAAACGTTTGGCGTGATGGCTACGGACGTTCATTACGCATTACGTGATCTTTGTGAAAAGAAAATTGCATTTGACATTGTTTTTGCCGATCCGCCGTATCATCGCGGTTTAGTGACGAAGACACTGACTCTTTTAAAAAAATACGACGTACTCCGGGAGAGTGGCGTTATTGTGATTCAGCATTCCGTCCAGGAAACGATATCTGAAGCGGCGCTGGAAGCTTTTCATTGCACCGATCAGAGAAAATACGGCGCGAATGCCTTAACTTTTTTGAAAATGGAGAAAGAATAATGCAGGACGATTTTACAAAAAGGATTGCCATATATCCGGGGTCGTTCGATCCCATCACCAACGGACATGTGGATATCATCAAAAGAGGGGTAAGGATGTTTGACGAAATAATCATTCTGATCGCCTACAATCCCAATAAAGTCTATCTCTTTAATGTTGAAGAACGCATGGAAATGATTCGGGAGATCTTTAAAGACACTCCGGGGATCAGAGTGGATTGCTACTCCGGCCTGCTGGTTGATTACCTGAAAATGTCGGGGGCCAATATCATCCTGCGCGGGATGCGGGCTTTATCCGATTTTGAATACGAATTTCAGATGGCCTTGATGAACCGTCGTCAGACCAAACACATTGAAACGGTTTTTCTGATGAGCGGATTTAAATGGTTTTTTACCAGCTCCAAACTGATTAAAGAAGTGGCCAGCCTGGGAGGTTCGGTCAAGGGGCTGGTTCCGGATAATGTGAATCAGAGATTAACGGAGAAATACAGCGTCAAAAGCTAGACGGCAATATCGGGCAGCGCCCGGAACACGTCATCATCCGGACCGGTAACGGGCATGACGGCGACGGGGAATGAAAACGACGGGTGAAACAGATCCGGAACGGTTTTCAACGGAGCGTTCAAGCATTTATTCTGCGCCACTTTCTTGAAAAAGATTTAAGGAAGGAAACACACGAGTCGGAACATCTGTTTCCTCAATGACATAACAGGAGTAAAAATCAATGGGCGGCATTTTTGGAGTTGTATCATCGGACAATTGCGTTAAGACTCTTTTTTACGGAACCGATTACCATTCGCATCTGGGAACGGAACACGCGGGAATGGCCGTACTCGGCGCCCAGGGTTTTTACAAGACGGTCCACAGTGTTTCCCAGGTTCAATTTAAATCCCGGTTTGTTGATGAATATAAGAAGATGGACGGGTTCTTCGGAATTGGCGCGATTGATGACGACACGCCTCAGCCGCTGATATTCCGTTCCCGGTTCGGCGTGTACGCAGTTGCAGCCGTCGGACTGATCAATAATAAAAATCAACTGGTTCATGATCTGCTCAATGACGGCGCCAACTTCGGGGAAAGAGCCGGCGGAGACATCAACAACGCCGAAATCGTATCTTATCTGATTAACCGCGGTGATAACATCGTCGAGGGCATTGCCTCCATGCGCGGCGCGATTGAAGGATCCATCTGCGCCCTGGTCATGACGACAGAAGGCATTTATGCCGCCAGAGACAAATTCGGACGTTTTCCTCTGGCCGTCGGCAAAAGCAAAAACCCGCAGGAGAAGTCTTACGTGGTGGCCACGGAAGCGAGTTCATTTGAAAATCTCGGTTACGAATTGTTGCAGTTTCTGGGACCGGGAGAAATTGTTCAACTGACGACCGATGGCGTGAAATCGGTTAAACCTGCGGGCGCCGAGAAAAAAATATGTTCATTTTTATGGATCTATACCGGTTATCCCTCGTCCTCTTACGAAGGCATCAGCGTGGAAGGCACGCGGGAAAGATGCGGCGGATACCTGGCCAGACGGGACAACGTGACGGCTGATTTCGTTTCCGGGGTTCCCGATTCCGGCGTCGGCCATGCCATCGGTTATGCGATGGCGTCGGGTATTCCCTATCGCCGGGCGCTGGTAAAATACACGCCGGGTTATGGACGGAGCTATACGCCTCCGGCCCAGGAAATAAGAGATCTTGTGGCCACAATGAAACTTTGCGCCGTGCGGGAGGTCATCAACGGCAACCGCATCATCATTTGTGACGATTCCATCGTCCGCGGCACGCAACTCAAGAATCTGACAATCAAGAAATTATGGGACAATGGCGCAAAGGAAATTCATATTCGTCCGGCCTGTCCGCCGTTAATGTATCCCTGTATTTATACATCCTCAACGAGAACAACGGGTGAACTGGCCTGCCGCAAGGCGATTCGCGCGCTGGAAGGGAAAGATATTGAAAATCCGGAAGAGTATCTGAACAACCAGTCGGAAAAGTACGCCCGCATGATTGAATGGATTCGTCGGGATTTAAATGTGACGTCCCTGAAATATCTGGCGATTGACGATATGATCGCAGCCATAGGGCTTCCTGCAGAGCAATTATGTCTGCACTGCTGGCTGGGCAAATAGAATTTCAGATCACGTTTCATTTCCGCACCAGTGATTGACTGTTTATTGGGAGGCTCAAGTTTCAAAAACGAAGTGTATTGAAATTTGTAAGTCGTAGTGAGTCCCAAATTTAAGAAGCGAAGCGCACTGCAATTTGTAGGACGAACTATCCAATGCCGATACATCAGGATTGGGAACAATCCCGCACAGCGGAGAGTATGACATTCGGCAGCTTGCTGTGGAATTAGTGTCCAGGGCTTCCCCTGGGGTTCATACCTGTGATGGACTTTAATGCGAAGGCGTTAATTTACTCCGGATAAATCATTGGAAAATGGCAACGTTGGAACATTCATCTTTCATCAGACGAAAAAAGACAAGACAGATCAACCTGGGCGGTGTGCCGGTTGGCGGAGACGCGCCGATTGTCGTGCAATCGATGACCAGCACCGATACACGGAATGCCGACGCCACCGTCAGACAGATCAAGGCTCTGGAAAAAGCCGGTTGCGAAGTGGTTCGCATTGCGCTGCCTGATGAAAAAGCCGTACAGTCCATCCCCACCATCAAACGAAGAATATCCATTCCGCTGATCGCGGATATTCATTTTCATCACCGTCTGGCCATTGACGCCCTGAAAATGGGTGTGGACGGCATCCGCATCAATCCCGGTAACATTGCGCGGGATAAAATAGGCGGGATCATCAAAGCGGCGAAAGAGTGCCGGGCCGTTATCCGTATCGGAATTAATTCCGGCTCCCTGCAGAAAGACCTGCTCTTGAAATACGGCGGCGCGACCCCGGAAGCGCTGGTGGAGAGCGCGATGCGGAATCTGAGGCTTTGCGAGGATCAGGGATTCGATCTGATCAAGCTGTCGCTGAAATCGTCGGATGTTCCCGGCATGATTGAAGCGTATCGCGCGATTTCCGCGAAAACGGACTATCCCCTGCACCTGGGCGTGACCGAAGCCGGGTCATTGATTCACGCCGCGATCAAGTCGTCCATTGGCATCGGAACGCTGCTTTACGAAGGCATCGGCGACACCATCCGGGTATCGGTTACCGGCAATCCTGTTACGGAGATTCCGCTGGCCTATGGGATTTTACGCGCCCTGAACATCCGGAAAGTCGGACCGGACATCGTCTCCTGTCCGACCTGCGGCCGTTGTGAAATTGATCTTTTGCGTCTGACGGGTAAAATAGAAAAAGCCCTGGCCGGCCGGAAAGATTATCTGAAGATCGCGCTGATGGGCTGCGTCGTCAACGGTCCGGGAGAGGCTGCGGACGCCGATATCGGCCTGGCCGGAGGCCGGGGACAGGGCATGATATTCAAAAAAGGCAAGGCTTTTAAAAAAGTGAAGGAAACTGATTTTGTCAGCGTCCTGCTTCAGGAGATCAATAAGATGTTTGATGAAAGGAAAAAGAATTAATGCGTTACTCAGAAATGTTTTTACCAACCGTCAGAGAGGTTCCTTCTGACGCGGAAGTGATCAGTCACCAGTTAATGATCCGGTCGGGTATGATCAGAAAATTAACCAGCGGGATCTACTCCTATCTGCCTCTCGGTTACCGTGTGATCCGGAAACTGGAGCAAATCATCCGGGAAGAGATGAACAAGGCCGGCGCGCAGGAGGTTCACATGCCCATGGTGCAGCCGGCGGAACTCTGGCAGGAATCGGGGCGCTGGTCGCATTACGGAAAGGAACTGTTGAGAGTTCGCGATCGTCATGATCATGAATACTGCCTGGGACCGACGCACGAGGAAGTCATCACGAGCATCGTGCGCAATGATGTCAAAACATATCGCCAGTTGCCCCGCAATCTTTATCAGATTCAGACCAAGTTCCGCGATGAAGTCCGTCCCCGCTTCGGCGTCATGCGTTGCCGGGAATTCGGCATGAAAGACGCCTACAGTTTCGATATCGACGAAGAAGGCGCCGAAAAAAGTTATGAAAAAATGTTCGCCGCGTACAACAATATTTTCCGCCGCTGCGGTTTGAAGTTCCGCCCGGTGGAAGCCGATTCGGGAAGCATCGGCGGCAAATATTCTCACGAATTCATGGTGATCGCCGAATCCGGAGAAGACGCGATGGCTTTCTGCGGGAAATGTTCCTATGCGGCGAATCTGGAAAAAGCCGAGGTGGCCTGTCCGGAGAAAAAAATTATATTTGAGGACGACTGGCTTCCGCAGGAGGAAATCGAGACGCCCAACGTCCGCACGATTGAAGAAGTCAGCGCGTTTTTAAAGGTTCAACCCCGGGATATCGTGAAAACGCTGATCTTCAACGCCGACGGCAAACCTTATGCCGTGCTCATCCGGGGCGATCAGGAGGTCAACGAAATCAAAGTAAAGAATTATATCGGCGCCGCCGAACTGGAACTTGCTTCCGACGATATGATCAAAGAGGTAACGGGCGCGCCGCGTGGATTTGTCGGTCCGGTCAACATCCGCATACCGATTCTCATCGATTATTCGGTTATTGATATGGTTAATTTCGTAACGGGCGCGAACCGTGAAAACTACCATTTGACGCATGTCAACATCGGCAGGGATTTCAAGGTGGAAGCGTTCACGGATTTGCGGATCGTGAATTCCGGAGATCCCTGCCCGCGTTGCGGAGAAAGCATTAAAATAGCGCGGGGCATCGAAGTCGGTCACGTTTTTAAACTCGGAACAAAGTACAGCAAGGCGATGAAGGCGGTTTATCTGGATAAAGACGGCCAGGAAAAAATCATGATCATGGGCTGTTACGGTATCGGCATCGGCAGGACCGTCGCCGCCGGTATTGAACAGAACCATGATGAAAACGGCATTGTCTGGCCGATGCCGCTGGCGCCCTATCATGTGATTATCACGCCGGTGAATATCAACGAAATAACGGTGAAGGAAACAGCCGAGTATCTTTATAATGCGATGATTGCGGAAGGAATAGAGGTTATGTTTGACGATCGGGATGAAAGAGCCGGCGTAAAATTTAAAGACGCCGACCTGATCGGCATCCCTTTAAGGATTACCGTCGGACATAAAAATCTTCAGGACGGAAATGTCGAGCTGAAAATCCGGAAAACCGGAGAAAATCAATTGTGTCCGGTGTCGGACATTGTCGGGAAGGTCCAGGAAATGATCCGGCAGGAATTAAATCAGGACGTGTCCTAGCCTCAGGCAGAGAAGGTCGGAAAAGTCATGCTGCGCATCAGCGATATCATTGATAAAGCCCAAACCTATCTTCCGCCGGAAGATCTGGAGATGATCCAGAAGGCCTACATTTATTCCGCTTCCGTTCATCAGGGGCAGGTCCGATTGTCCGGTGAGCCCTATCTGACGCATCCCATGGAAGTCGCGGGAATTCTGACCGACATGAAAATGGATGCCGCTACCATTATCAGCGGATTGCTGCATGACACCATCGAAGATACCCTGACCACGGCCGAACAACTGGAGCGCGAATTCGGCGGGGACGTGGCTTTTCTGGTCAGCGGATTGACGAAGTTAAGCCGGATTTCCTTCGGATCCCAGGAAGAAAGACAATCCGAAAATTTCCGCAAAATGATTCTGGCCATGTCGGCGGATATCCGCATCCTGCTGGTGCGTCTGGCCGACCGGATTCACAACATGCGGACCCTGCAGTATCATCCCAAAGAAAAAAGACTTTATATCGCCCGCGAAACCATGGACATATACGCTCCGCTGGCCAACCGTTTGGGAATCAATTCCATGCGGATGGAGTTGGAGGATCTTGCCTTTCAGTATATTGCGCCCGACGCTTACAAGGAACTGGTGGCCAAGATCGCCAAATCCAATGAGGCGCGCAACCGTTATACGGAAGAAGTCAAAAGCATCATTCTCGGGGAAATGGAAAAGTACTCCATTACATGCAAAGTGGAGGGCCGCGCCAAACACCTCTACAGTATCTACAAAAAAATGCATGAACAGCACATCAATTTTGACGAGGTTTATGATTTGATCGCCTTCCGCGTCATTCTGGATTCCGACAAGGAAAAAACCTGCTATGAAGTTCTGAGCATTGTCCACGCTCTCTGGAAGCCGGTTCCCGGACGATTCAAAGACTATATCGCGATGCCCAAAGCCAATAATTACCAGTCGCTGCACACCACGGTTATCGGGCCGTATGGAGAGAGGGTGGAGATACAGATCAGAACCAGGAACATGCACGAGTGGGCGGAGAAGGGCATCGCCGCTCACTGGCGGTACAAGGAAGGCGGTTCGTATAAAGACAACGAGGAGGACCAGATCCGGAAACTCCGGGAGGTTCTGGAGATTCAGCAGGACATCAAAAATCCGAAAGAGTTCATGTCTGATCTCAAACTGGCCCTGTTCCCGGAAGAGGTTTACGTTTTTACGCCCCACGGCGATGTCAAATCGTTTCCCAAGGGCGCCACGCCCATCGATTTTGCGTACAGCATTCACACCGATGTCGGCAATCAGTGCATCGGCGCAAAAGTCAACCGCAGCATCGTTCCGCTGAGGTACAAGCTGCAAAACGGCGATCGCGTGGAAATCATCACACAGGCCGGTCATCATCCCAGCAAGGACTGGCTGAAGAATGTCGTCACGACCCGAGCGATCACCAAGATCAGAAACTACATCAACATGGAAGAAAAGAAAGACAGCATTATTCTGGGCCGTGAACTGCTGGAAAAAGAATTCAAGAGACACAATTTAAAATTCGCCGGTTTTGTCAAGTCGGATGAAATCAAGAAAGTGTTTTCCGCTTTTTCCGTGAATCAACTTGATGATTTAATTTCCCAGGTCGGTTTGGGGCGGATTTCGGCTAAACGGGTCGTGAATTATTTTCAGGCCGGTGAAACCCCCGAGGAAACCGAACCCGTCAAGGAGAAGTTGAAGAAAAAGAAGACCGCGTCGCCTTCCATGGGTGTTTCGCTGATCGGCATAGACGATCCCGACGATATCATGGTCAATTTCGCCAGGTGCTGCAGTCCGATACCGGGAGATGAAATCGCCGGTTATATTTCCCGCGGGCGCGGTGTCATCGTGCATACCCGAAATTGTCCTTATATCCGAAGAATGGATCAGGAAAGAATTGTCAATGTCCAGTGGAGCTCCCGTGAAGAGCACACGTATCCGGTCAATATCAAAGTCGTCTGTGATGATATCAAGGGCGTGCTGACGGAAGTCAGTTCGATTATTTCATCGTTTGACGTCAACATCAGCTATGCGGAAGTGGAAACCGTCAATCTGATTGCCACCTGCAAATTTGTGATCGACGTAAGTAATTTGCCTCAGTTGAATCAGATCCTGTCCGCGATCCGCCAACTGAAATTCGTTAAATCCGTGGAATGGTTGCATCATTTCTAGTCCGTCAATTGATTGTTGACAAACAAAACCACTCTGCTATAAGCAGGCGCGAATTCAATATGAAGAGAGAAGAAAATGTCTGAGAAAAAGAAAAATTTATTTGTATTAAGCATCCTCGCGATTGCTTTTTTGTTCTGCAGCGTTGCGGAAGTCGCCGCCGAGGGGAAAAAGCGTGTCATCCTGATTGATCCGGCGCACGGCGGAAAGGAAACCGGATTGAAATTAAATGATGATGTCGCGGAAAAAGACATCACGCTGGCCGTGGCGCTGATGATCCGGAAAGAACTCGCTTCTGACAAAACCGTCACCGTTGTTCTGACGCGGGATGCGGATAAGAAAGTGGATCTGGCCGAACGCAGAACCATTATCGAAAAAACCGGACCGGACTGTGTCCTGAGTCTCCATGTCAATGGCGGATTCGGCAAGGAAGCCGCCGGATTTGAAGTTTATTATCCGGAATGCGGCGACAGCCCGGCCGGAAAAGAAAAGACGGCCCAATCATCCCTGACGGCGCCGCAGAAAAAATGCCGGAACGATTCTCTGAAAATGGCAAAAATCGTTCAGGATAATTTCAATATCGTATTTCCGCGCAAGGGCAGGGGAATGCGCAAGGCTGATTTGCCCGTAACCGACGGGTTGTTTGTCCCGGTCGTCTCCGTCGAAATGGGCTTTGCCACCAATCCGGACGAAAAGAAGAAGCTCCTTTCAGCGAAGACGCAAGCGGATATGGCCAGAGCGCTGGCCAACAGCATCAAAACATTTTCCCGGTGACAGGTGATGGAAAGGAAATCAGGCCGCAAATTCGACGAGCTCCGGCCGATAAAACTCATTGATAATTATCTGAGCAGTGCGCCCGGTTCCGTCATGGTGGAATTCGGCAACACCCGGGTGCTTTGTGCCGCGTCGATTGACGACAAGGCGGCGCCCTTCCTGAAAAATACGGGGAGAGGCTGGCTGACCGCGGAATATTCCATGCTGCCGATGTCCACGCAAACACGCACGGCGCGGGAAGCGGTACGGGGAAAACTGGGCGGCCGGACGCAGGAAATCCAGCGAATGATCGGGAGATCGCTGCGCGCCGTTACGGATTTGAACACGTTCGGTGAAAAAACAATTTATCTGGATTGCGATGTCATTCAGGCCGACGGCGGCACCCGGACGGCTTCGATCACGGGCGCTTTCGTCGCATTGGTGGGATTGTTCCGGAAAATGAAACAGGAAGGAGCGATTCGGCAAATTCCGGTGCGCGATTATTTGTCGGCGGTCAGCGTCGGAATCATCGACCATCAGATCATGCTTGATCTGGAATACGAAGAAGATTCCCGCGCAGAAGTCGATATGAATTTTGTCATGACCGGTTCGGGGCATTTCATTGAAGTTCAGGGCACTGCAGAAAAAATCCCTTTCAGCCGGCAACAGATGACGCAGATGACGGAGCTGGCTGAAAACGGGATCAGGCGAATTATCGAACATCAGAAAGAAATAGTAGGTGACCTGATCGGATGAGAATTGTTTTTGCTTCCGGCAATGAAGGCAAAGTAAGGGAAATCAGAGAAATGCTGGCGGGAATGGGGATCGAACTGCTCTCGCTGAAGGATTATCCCGCCGTGCCCGACATTGTGGAAGACGGGGAAACATTTCTGGAAAATGCCCTGAAGAAAGCAAAAATTATTTCAGCCATCACCGGCGAAACCGTTCTGGCTGATGATTCCGG
This sequence comes from Deltaproteobacteria bacterium, assembly GCA_019136325.1. The sequence goes on along the minus strand of JAGVUJ010000143.1, from coordinate 747 downwards.
ATTACAGGTCGATGCCCTCGGCGGAGCGCCGGGCATTTATTCGGCGCGTTTCGCGGGTGAAAATGCAACCGATGACGATAACGTCAAGCTGCTGCTATCCAGACTGCGGGATGTTCCGCCGGAAAAAAGAACGGCGTCCTTCTGCTGCGTTCTTGTGTTGTTCAGGACCGATGGACATTATGTTTCTTTTGAATCCCGATGGCCGGGGCTGATTATTGACGACCGCCGCGGCCACAACGGTTTTGGATACGATCCGGTTTTTTACATTCCGGAACTGAACAAGACCGCCGCCGAACTGCCGCCGGAAATAAAGAACAAAGTCAGCCATCGGGGACAGTCTTTCGCCAAGCTGAAAGAATCCCTCGAAACGGCAAAGAATAAAGTCGGGGCGTAGCGCAGCCTGGTAGCGCGCCTGCTTTGGGAGCAGGATGTCGAGTGTTCAAATCACTCCGCCCCGACCAATGAACCTCGACCTGCGTCATTTTACAACAAGGCGTTGTCCTTGTTTTTCGCCTTGCCATAAACCGTTTAATATAGATATAAATACGTCCCATCATTCACAACAGAGGAAAGGGGTCATTATGGACAACAAAAAGGTGATTAAACGTCTGATGGACTATCACAAAACATCTCTGGAAAACTGCTTTTCGATGATGGTTGCGCTTCAGCAGCAGGCCGAAAATATTCTCAACTTTTTTCACTATCTTCCGATCATGACCGATGAAGGGAAAAAGTTTATGAAACAGC
>JAGVUJ010000040.1 GCA_019136325.1 Deltaproteobacteria bacterium | reverse complement strand
TTTGGGATGAAGCCGCCGGCAGTTGGAATCTGCACCGAACTTCGGATCCTGAGTTCAACGACTTTTTCATGACCACCGATTTTAAGGATGACGAAATCGCGGATCGCTTCAACTTCGAGGCGGACGCAAAGCCTGGACCAACCACCGTGGTATACGGGGGGTATAAACTCCCCTGGGCTGGCGGGCTGACAAAACGCCTGACCTGGTCGGTGGGGCACTCTTCTTGTACACCAACCTATTACTGCACCTACGCGTTCGATTTTGCCGACGGAACCATGTTTGACTTAACTGCAGCTAAAGGCGGGTATGTCTATCATTGGCGCGATACCTGTAATAACGGCGACTCCACCTGCACCAACAGTATCACCCTGCAAGACCGCACTACCAACCCCTGGACCTACCAGATCTACCTGCACATCGCCAAAAACAGCATCCCGGAGAGTGTAAAGATTAGGGGTGTCTACGTTTGGCAGGGCATGAAAATCGCGAACGTGGACGATACAGGCGCCAGCACCGGGCATCATGTGCATTTTATGGTGGTTGAACAATCAACGCTTAATACCTGTAGGAATTACTGCTTTGGCAAGGCGATGGACATCACCTTCAGAGATGTGGACATCAACTGGGATGCCGGCACTCAGGGCGGCCGCCCGCGCCTGGCTGCGGAAGCAGAATGGTATGGCGGCACTGGCAGGACCAACTATGTGAGTGGTAACACTTTCAAGCCGGGTCCGTGGAGCCGGATAGTTCCATTCATTATCCGATAATTTTGAGCCAGATCCTGTTTTCGTTTATACTTCACCTGTTCAAACCAGGCAATTGCCTGCAGTTTGAACTATTCCTTGGGGCAGACACGCTACACAAATAAGCTACCTTCTCCCCAAAGCAGTAAAATGATAAGGCTGGGTCAGTTTGGGTGAGAGTTTGGCTTTTGCCCAATCAGATCTCATTCAACACAATTTTTAGGAACTGGTAACACAACTACAAACAATATGGATGGCAATTTACTGAGTGACCGCGAAATAGAAGTCCTGCGGCTAGTGGGCCAAGGGAAAAGTAACAAAGAGATCGCCATGGATCTCGATATAAGCATCAATACGGTCAAAGTGCATATTGGAAATATTTTCCAAAAAATTAGTGTAACCTCCCGAACGGAAGCTACGCTCTTTGCGATTGAGCACGGAATCATTAAATCTCCCGGCAATCAAATTGAAGAAGGAATCCAGGAAATCCCGGTTGTTGAAATTCCGGAGGCAAAGCCAACCTGGCAGGAAGCTATCCGCAGTAAACGCTGGCTTTTGCTGATGGTTGGGCTGCTCCTGTTGGCAGCTTTGTATGTGGTCATCACCAAACCAGCCTTTTTGATGCCCAGGCAAAATCCCACCGCAATGCCCCCTCAAAATTGGGTGGATGTGGCATCGATGACCGAGCCGCGCAGCAGCATGGCGATCGCGACCTTCGAGGGAAAGATCGTTGTCATTGGCGGACGCTCCAGCTTGGGTGTGCTTTCATCCGCTGAAATATATGATCCCATCTCCAATACCTGGTCAGTGCTAATCGAAAAACCCACCGCAGTCTATGACGCCTCAGCTGCGGTCATAGGTGAAAAGATCTATGTTCCAGGTGGAATAAAGGCGGACGGTTCTCTCACGAATGTTGTCGAGGTCTTCAATCTCCGGAAAAACGAGTGGGAGAAGAGCGCGGATTTGCCCATCGCGGTCAGTGGTTATGGACTGGCTGCTTTCGAAGGGCAGATCTACCTTTTTGGTGGATGGGACGCTCAGAAATCGCTTAATTCTGTCTGGCGATATGACCCAAACAGCGATACCTGGCACGAGGGAAGTCCTATGCCAACAGCCAGAATGCACCCTGCGGTGCTAGCAGATGGCGGAAAAATCTATGTGATGGGGGGCTCCGATGGTGAAACCAAGCTGAACGCCAACGAAAGTTATAATCCCTACATTGAACTTGAAAAGGGAAATCCGTGGATGGTTGAGCCAAACCTACCTGAGAAGTTATCCGGATTTACTGCTATCAAACTGTACGACAAAGTTGCCCTATTTGGAGGAAAGTCAGCGGTCAGCGGAGCAATCGACCAATTTCACTACTCGACAGTTCAGCGAGAATGGCAAATCATCAACATTAACTCGGAGTCTGTCAGCCCGATCTCAGACGCAGCTTACGTGTTGCTTGGGGACAACATCTATGTGATTGGTGGACAAGTTGGCGAGCAATACCTTGATCGGGTCAGCCGCTACCAGGCGGTATATACCATTCTTCTTCCACTTACGATAAATTAATCAAGTCGATTTTTCATAAATTTATTTTCTAACACAAAAATCATTTCGCCTCATTATCCAAATCAGGTTCAGGAGTTATTCCAATATCTGATACATTCCGAGAGAACAAATTTATGTTAATAGAGCGAGATTCTGGTGATTTTCTTATAATAATAAAGAAAATCAGACCAAAAAGAATCTCAAAAAAAGTTGAATATAACTTAACCAATACTGTAACTACAGCAGCAAGAGAAGGTGGCATTATAGTTGATAAGAAAGCTATCATTGTGAGATCATAAATCCCCATGCTGCTCGGCAAGAAAAAAGAAAGCATACTTGCCGCTCCTGAGATTGCCCTGGCTCCTAATACCAAGAACAATGTTTCTTTTGTAAGAGGGAGAAACACTCTTATTGTCTGAAATATCATCAAACCGCCCACCAAGACTAATAGCATTCGAAGTAAAAGCCAAATAACAATTCGCCATCTCTCAATCGGACTAGGAAGAGGACGTTTTAACTTAATCATAATTTTTGCCAGAATTGACGGTTCCAGAATTATTAGCCCGAGCAATGTTGCAATACCAAAAGGGATAAACCAATAATTCGATAAACTTAATCCAAAAGGCAAAAATAGCATTGCTAATATGCAATTAGCCACAAAACTAATAATTAGTTCAATTCCACTTCCGGTTGCTGTCTTTATCCCAGATACACCAAATTGCTTATACAAAACAACTCTTCCACCAATGTACCATACCGTTCCTGGTATCCGACGAGTCATTAAAGTCACAAAATAGATACACACATGTGTCCACCACTCCAATGAACCATCCATCGCTTGCATAATGATTGCCCAAATTGTGGATGCAAGAATTAATGTTGCCAGATATAGAAGGAGAACAAATGTGAAATGCGACCAATCCGCATTGTTTACTAAATATATCAGTTCAGTTCTAGATTGCCATCCGAGGTAAATCACATAACCTATGAGGCAAAGCCAAAATAAAGCAAAACCAACTTTTATGGATTTTTTGTGGGTGGAATAAAAGACAGAAAGATTTTCATGAATTCTTTCGAGATTATACTTTTTTGTGATCATAGTTTCCAGTTTAACCGACCAATAATGGTGTGTATTATCGGCTGCTTTTTCCAAAACAAGATAAATCGGAAATCCGAAACCTTGTCGCAACTTAACTTAGTATACTCGTTTCCCTCTAACCAAACGATGAACTGGGATGAGTATCTCTCGAGAAACGGAACTTACGAACTTTCTTGAGTAATTAATAGGTCGTTTAATAAATCCGGCTTGACTTTTTAAACAAAAACACCCCAATGATACTTGGGGTGTTTTTGTTGTTTGGAAAACTAATTATTGAAACCATCGTATGCCGAGGTTACATCACGTTGGTAACCTGTTGGCATTGCTTCTCGGCTTTGATTGACCACAGCTACGATACTCTTGGCACCATTTTCAGTACAAACTGCACTGCCAATCCATTTTGTATTATCTGGAGTAAAGTTCGTTTGTTGATTGAATTGTAGGGCGGGGGCACCTGATTTTGTGGTGTCGGGTAGATCCGGATACCCAGCCATCGGTTTCCAATCGCAGGTAACTGAAATATTTGTTCCATCTACTGAAGCGATGTTAATTGATGTGAATGTCTTGGTGGGGTTGGATGCGTTGCCATTTTTGGTCATGATTAATGGAAGCACGACCGCAGGTGAAGCAGAACTTGGGTCGAAGCCCTCGTAAATATTCGAATTCTTCCGTTCTGGTCGCGTTTGATTGACAACACAGACAATTGTATTGGATCCACTAGCCGTTACCGTAGCGCTTCCAATCCACTTTGGGGCACCATAATCCAAGAAGGTCTTAGACGCCAAGCCATTCATCGGAATATCTACAAAAACGTCATCAGGACGATCAGGATATCCTGCTGATGGAGAATACGACATCGTTATTGTTGCGGTACCAGGCCCAAGGTTCTGACAGTTTGTACCGGTACGGTTGCCATTGTTAGCCTCCATTACTAAAGGTACTATGACAGAATTGCTGCCACTGTTGAATCCTGTATAAACCGCATTTGTTGGAGATTCGGGAACTCGGAAATTGACGTTGCTTAGGACACCAGCAATTTGGCCAGTTGAGGCTGTTACCTTGATTGAACCTAACCAGTTGGTTGTGCCATTGTAGTCTGCCATGTTGTAAGTGGCAGCGGCACCTGGCTGGAGGGTACCAGGGATGTCTGCGATATCAGCATAACCACCACCTGGTAGCGGTACGAAATCGATCACGTAGTTGGCAACAACAGCGCTTGCATTTTGGATGCTAAAGACAGAAACGTTGTTGCGTTTATCGACTAGTGGAAAATAGACCGCTGCTCCTCCTTGTGAAACTCCGGTATACGTACCGAGAGCACGGTTGGTGGCTGCAATGGTCAGGTTGCTGATGATTGCAATTTGCTTATCGGAGCTTACAACAACCGATCCCTTGAAACCGACATCCGGGTGGATGGGGAGGTAGGTGTTGGAAGATCCGGGCTGCACAGTATCAGCGACTGGGTTCGTGTAGGGGGCAGGGAGAACTGCCAGGCTGCCATCCGGATTGTAATATGCAATCGAGATGTTGGCCACAGCAACTGTATCGAGGTTCTGAACCTGTATAGAAGATTCATAAGCAGGCAGGGCAGCCGCATAAACCGCCTTGGGGGAGGTCGCGACAGCGCCGAGCAGGAAGACAACTAACATCAAAAGGGAAAGTGATTTTTTCATATCTAGCTCCTGTCTAATTAAGTTATCAATATTTTAGGTTATCGAGAGAAACAAGGCAATAACACTTTATTACTACCACTGCTCTATGGGGTAATACTTGGGTAGTAAATAAAGTAATAGATGATCCTGGCTGCGGCATTGGTCAGCCAGACCTCGTCCAATGCCTCTGTCAGCACTGGCGCGTCGAGCCATCTCTGCTCCTCGGGGAATTTTTCCAGGTTGGCTCCATTGTACAAAACAAATGTTTCGCCCGGTTCCAGGATCAGGTTACTCGGAAGGATCTTCCTCACATCCAATTTTGGAGAGTAGATCATATAGCTGCTGATATCCTGGGTGGTAGAACTGATGTTCTTGATGTAGATGCTCTCCACGTCGCCTTCATGCTGGACCTCAGACACGATGATACTGACCAAACTCGCGTTGGGGGTATTCGTGATGAAGCCCGGAACCAAGTATCCTGGTACAGCGGTTTCCTGAGCAGTCCCAATTGGGTAGGCATTCGATTCAACGTTGGTTTGAGGAATTGGGTATGCTGTCAGCTCTGGTGAAGGAATGGCGGCGGGTTCTGTGCTTTGGGACACAGGCGTTGGTTTGGGTGAACAGCCTGCAATAACAACTATCAAGAGTAACAATAGCGCAAATCTTCGAAAGGTTTTCATTAAAGCTCCTTTTAACGTGGTTTCTGACAATAATAAGTGCAGGAGGACCTGATCCCAAGCCAGCGAATGGGTCTTGCCAAAATTCCGGCGATTATTCGGCCTAACGGTTTGTGTGTCGCACTTATTATAAACTTACTCAAGTGTATGCGTCCGCGCCTGTTCAACCAGTGACCAAAACTAACAAAAAAAGCGAGGTAGTCACTTCCTGTTTGCCCGGTTTGAGTCGGACCAAAGCCAGTCTCTTTGAGTTTGTTCAGCAGGACAGGTTTGGGAAAGCCAAAAAGATGTTGAGGCGCTTCATATCCAATCCAACTCTCCCGGAACATTGAAGCTTCCCGGCCCGCCGGATCGGGGCACTTGAGCACCAGCATTCCCCCCGGTTTCAGCAGGGCATAGCAAATCTGAAGGGTTCCGGCAGGGTTTGGCATGTGTTCCAACACATCCCAAAGCGTGATCACGTCAAGACTGCCATCAGACAGGTTGGCGTCTTCCAGATTTTTTTCAATAATCGTTAGCCCTTTTGCCCTGGCTGCAGCCGCGGCTTCCGGGACGATTTCCTGCCCAGTTACATCCCAGCCGGATAAAGCCTGAAAAGCAAAAAGGAAATCGCCAGTTGCGCAGCCGACATCCAGGAGTGTGCCCTTCTGAGTGCTTGCCTTGCATATAACGGACTTCACCCGGTTTCGAAGCCCAAAACCGCGAAGAATGGAAGTCATTTTTGAGTCTTTGCGCAGGTAGGCATGATATTCCTTGGGATAGTGCGCGGAGAGTTCCTCCCAGCCTGGTTGCGGGTCGAGAAACAATAGACCACAATTTTCACACCTCACCAAATTCCATGAACCCTTAAGGTTCAGCCTGAGGTCTGAAAGCGCCAGGAATGGTTCAACCTGCCGATGACTACAAAAATTGCATGGGCTGGTTGCCAAAGCGTTCATCGAGTTGCTTCCTCAATCCACTTAAGAAAGATAAAGACCAGCCAGAGTTCCCATTGCGTATCCGCCCACCCCGAAGCCTGCTCGTTAATCATTTTCTCAATGACTTCAGTATTGAAAAACGCATTGCCTTTCAGCAGGTCCATGAATTCCGTTTTCCACACTCCCAACAGCCAGCGGCTGATCGGAGGTGAGAAAGTGGCCTTCTTACGGGTTGTGCACTCGGCAGGCAGGATCCTGGAGGCGGTTTTGCGCAAAACAATCTTATTTTCGCTTCCAGAAAGTTTGAAAGCTACCGGAAGGCTTAAGGCAAATTCAATCAATCCCGGTGTCATGAAAGGCGTGTGATAAATCATCCCAGAGGCATACTGCAAGGCTGAAAGTTTCTGTGTGGCATGGGTGGGCATGGTGCCCCTGATGCTCGCGTAAGTTGAAGTGAAGAAGTCGTCTAACGTGGCAGGAACTTCAGCCCGAATCCCAAGCAGGATTTGATCAGCAAGGTGTCCATTGGGTGACAAAGAGGGGTTGATCATTCGATCCACCGCTTCCCGAGACATAAACCTTGACCAGTAGACCTTCTGGTCATTCTCAGGCAATTCAACCCCATAAATGAATTTCTGCATTTTTCGCACCCGGTCGGTGAGAGCCGATTTTCTTGAGGAGGGGAGTGCGTTTAGCAAGGGTCTGACCACACCCACCCGCAGGAACTTGGGAATTCTGAGATATTTCCTGGCATATCGCTCAGCCGCAAATTTCTGCATTCCGCCAAAAATGTTATCCGCTCCGGTGCCATCGATGATCGAGGTGACCTTCCCCTTGCCAGCTAATGTCATCAACAACTGGGGGAGCACGGTTGCATCCCCAAGCGGTTCCGGCAGAGATTGGGTTGCTATATCCATTATCCCTGCGATATCTTCATCAGAAACCCTGAGCAATTCGATCGGGAGCCCGATCAGCCGCGCGTTCTCCGAGGCGGCTTCCGTCTCGTCGTATCGGGTTGTGGGGTTATAACCAACCGTGAGACCCCGAGCTGGTATGCCTCCCCGCACCAATAATGCCGCGATAATGGCCGAATCCACCCCACTGCTCAAGGCAAGTCCGAGCGGCGCCTGACTGCCGGCATTTATTCTCATTAAGCTCTGTTCAAGCAGTGTCTGCAATTCATCCTGAGCATCTTCGAGCGAGCCCCGGAAGGGTTTTACGCTTTCAATAATGGGCCAGTATTCCTCGCTCTTTTTTCCATTCTTGGTAACGCACACGAGTTCGGCTGGTTTGAGCACTGACACAGCTTCAAAGACTGTATAGGGGGCTGGTATACCTTTCATCGAGAACAAAAGGGAAATCCCATCGCCCGAAACTCCAAGGTTGCCAAGCCTTTTTGCAACAAGATGCGCGTGCGAAGAGATCACAATTTTGCCGTGGTCTCCTCCGAAATAGAGTTTGGTCATCCCGAATGGATCGGTGGCGAACAGCAACCTGTCTTCTTTTTCATTCCAGGCTATAACGTCAAATCCGCCCTCAAGATTTCGTAAATATGTACGCAAGCTTCCGCCCTCAGCCAGGGTCGCTGCCATCTCGCGCGCCACGTCATGACCGGCAATCCCATCTTTTTTGTGCCTGGCTGAGCCCCACAGGAAAACGATCCAATCAGATTGCCTGTGCAGGCTGACCAATGGTGAGGCCGACTTCCAGTTAACGGTCGCTCCAGGCAGCGCCAGCGACTCGCACCCCGGATTAGTGCATCTTTCAATGTTACCTTCTTCAAAATTGAACTCAGCCAGGAAGAATTCCATGTTCGCCTTTAGTCCCAACTTGTGCCAGTTAACGGTGGAACGGCCTGTCTTAAGCCATCCAGCGCACCATGGATGTATGGTCGGATTTGCGTTCGCTTACCTGTGAACAGGTAAGTCAGAATGGTCTTTATGGAACCAAAAAATAACGCCAAAAACGTAGCCGCGGGAAGAGGTCCGTGGCGATATCGGCGGTAAAACCAGGAACGGTTGCGAGCCCTCAGGTAAACCATTTGCTCCGGAACCAGTTTGGAGCTCAGCGAGGCTTTGTGGCGAATGAGAGCCGAGCCAACCCGAATGTTTTTCCAACCGGCGTCCCGCATGCGCCGGCAGATGTCTGAGTCTTCATAATACATGAAGAACGAAGTGTCAAAGAGCCCGACTTCCTTCAGGCTCTGCGCACGCATCAACAGGGCGCAGCCAAAAAGGTAGTCAAATTCCTGTGTTTTCGAATATGCCGGTCGGTCAAACGCTTTTCTACCGACGCGTACCGGCAGCGGAAGCCAAGGGGTGATGTGATCACCCAGGCTGAAGATCCTCTCCGGGTGATCGTGATAGATGATCTTCGGCGCGGTGATGGCAATCCGCGGGTCGGAAAGCATGGTATCCACCAACTTGCCAATAGTATCAGGTGGTATCAGCGTGTCGTTGTTGAGGATCAGGTAGAAATCCGGGTTCAGGATCGCGCCCGCCCGGATCCCGTCATTGAGGGCGACGGCATATCCTCCATTTTCACTCCTCTTTATCAACTGTGTTTGCGGAAATTGCTGTTCAACGGAAGCTACAGAATCATCGCTTGAGTTGTTATCCACAACTATGACGTGCATGCGCGAGTAATCGGTTTCGTATAATGAGCCAAGGCATTCAAGCAGATCTTCGCGTAAATTCCAATTGGCGATCACAACCACAACAAGCGGGGTTTCAATATTCATCTTCAAGATTATAATCTCAGTCGAAGATAGAACCAAACCTCGCAGAAATTATTCACCTGAAAGGGCAGATGTTAAAGTCGATTTTTTTAGCTGGCAGAGAAGTGAATTATCCCAGGAACGCACTGATGCTTTCTGCGATCCAGGGCGTCAGCCAAACAACAGTGATTGGCTCACAAGGCTCGAATGTATACAAAGGCGGCATCCGTCCGATCCTCCGCCAGAGCGTGCGCAGCTTCCTGCAACTGATCCCAAGGTTGATAAAACGCGACTTCGATTTTGTCTTCATCGGCTTTTTTGGACAGTTGCTAACCCAAATGATCACCCCATTCACCAGGAAACCAATCATCATGGACATGTTCGTCTCGGCGTATGACACGCTGGTGGAAGACCGCCAGATTACAACCAGGAAGTCGCTGCTTTCCAAATTCCTTTTCTGGTTGGATAAGCAAAGCAGCCAGCGGGCAAAGCTGATCCTTGTGGATACGCTGGCGCATGCCGAATACTTCCATGAAACTTTTGGAATATCTTTGTCAAAAATGAAGCGGGTTTTCGTTGGTTGCGATGAGGAGCTATTCCATCCCCTGCCCGAAAATCCTGAGAGCCATACGGTGCTATATTACTGCTCTTACCTGCCTTTGCACGGAGTGGATGTGGTGGTACAGGCGGCCGAATTGCTCCAGGCTGATCCGACGATCAAATTCAGGATCATTGGCGAGGGGATCGACTACAAAAAGATCCAGAAGTATGTCCAGGAAAATCAGCTAAGAAATGTGGAACTGGCTGCGCCAGTATCGATTGACCGGCTTCCCAAGGAGATCCAGAATTCTCTCATCTGCCTTGGCGGGCATTTCGGAGCCAGCGCCAAAGCCTGCCGGGTGATTCCGGGTAAGGCCTTCCAGATGATCGCGATGGGCAAACCCGTCATCATGGGAGACAACACCGCCAACCGTGAGTTGTTGACACATGGGGTTGATTGCTGGTTCTGCGAAATGAACAACCCCAGGGCGTTAGCTGATGCGATCAGCACGCTTATCCAGGATCGCGAATTAAGGAACCGGATCGCAGGTGGAGCACTAAAAACCTACCAGGAAGCGGCTTCGAGCAAATTGTTGAAGTCAATCGTTCAGGAAAGCATTCTTGACGCTCTGAAGCCCCAAGGCTGATTTTTTAGTTCTCAACCACTTCACGATACAGCCTGAAAGTACACTCCATCATCCCGGGTACATCAAACCTGTTCAGTGTGGCGCGCGCGTTCTGTGTGAATTGCTTGCGCAGCGATTCATCTGCCAGCAAGCGGTTGATCGCTCGGCTTATGGAATCGGGCGATTCCATGGGCACAAGCAGGCCGTTGAAACCGTCCTGGATGATCTCAGGGATTCCCCCGACATTTGTTCCGATCACAGGTACGCCGGCAGCCATGGCTTCGAGGAAGGTTACACCCAGCGCTTCAGTCAGAGATGGCATTGCAAATACGGTTGCCCGCTGATAATATCCAAGCAGGTGCTCCTGCGACTTCCATCCCGCAAACTCGACGTTTTGACTGACCCCGAGTTCGGCGCAAAGCGCCTTCAATCGGTCCACTGATTTGTCATTGCCTACAATAACAAACTTTGCCTGCGGATGATCCGTTAACACGCCAGGGGCCGCTTTGATCAAGTCGGGCACGCCCTTGCGGTGCATGTTACTACCGACGAATAAGATCACTGGTTTGTCCGGGTCAGGTGGAGACACCTCCCGGTTCGCTCGAACATTTTGGTATCTGCCAACATCCACGCTTTTGTAACATTGCCTGACTTTGGAGGCGGTATTAGGGTAGGCTTTGATGATCGTTTGGGCTGTATAGTGGCTGTTCGCCACGATCAGTTTCAAACGGTGCAGTTTGCGTGACTCGAGGAAGTGCACCGCGCTGTAATACAGCCAGCGCATCGCCCAATCCGGGTAATTTTTCCTGTATTCAGAGGGGGTCTTAAGTTCGGCGGAATAGGTGTCGTTCACATGCCCGATCATCGGAGCGCGCGGTAAACAAAAAAAGGATTCACGGGCATCAGTGAAGTGGATCAGGTCAAAACTTTGAAGCTTCTCCTGTTTCCTCAAAGCAGCATTGAACGAAAAACTCAATGAAATCCATCTCGCCTGGCTTTGGCTGAAGCGGGGCTTTTTGACGGTCACAACCTTTAGGTTTGGCAAAGCAATTTGCGGAGCCTGGTCTTCGGGCAGCAGCAGGGTGATGGTGTGGCCTGCATCCATTAACGCCTTGGTGAGATTATTGGCATGCAGCCCAACACCGCTGATCACGTTTTTGTACTGTTGGGTCACGATGCAAATATTCACGCCTTACCCCAACGCCTTTTCAATCACATAATTTGTAGATCGAAACGCCGCCATCCTGGTAGATGGTCTGAACGCCTTCAGCCTGCTGGATCGCGGAAATATTGAACTGGCTTCCGTCAAAGGGGTTCTTCGCACCATCGTAGAGGTAATCAACGCCAAGTTTACACAGGGCGCCAATGTCAGGGGAGGTTGAATAAAGGCTCATCACCGCTTCCGATTCGGTCATGACCTCTTCGTAGCCGGGACCCAGGCTTGAGATCATCGTGCTGGTGGTGGTTTCCCGATCGGCATAGTATCGGAGCCATGGGGCGAGTCGGGCAGCCAATAGTAGGTGTGGACAGCAAAAATGGAATCCTTCGGAGTGTTGTTCTCGATCCAGTCCATGGCTTTCTCGTCTGCAGCCGTCATGAACTGTCGGTAGGTCTGAACTTCGCCAAGCCGGTAAATTGCGGCAACCACTGCCAGGAACAACACGACCCATTGAAGCCCAACCCCCCAATTTTGGTGTTTCTCCAGTGAGAATAGCTGCCAAAGATCTTCCGCAAGGACACCCACGATCACACCAATTGGCAGGTAGAGCATGATCATCATGCCGGTCATGTTCGTGAAAGCCAGCAGCGGAATGTTCAGCTTATAAAGCAGTCCAATGCCAAACAGCGCAAGGATCCAGGCGAGCATGACTAGGACGACAACCCGGTTCTTTCTGAGCAGTCCGACAATAATTCCCGCCAGGGTTATTCCGATCATCCACTTCTTTGCTCCAATGGCGTAAAGAGAGTTGGCATTGTAATTGGCAAAATAGTCGTTCTCAGCCACCCCACCTGATGTGCCGGAATCTACGGATTCAGCCTGTGTGGACCGTCGATCGACGTAAAAATCCATCGCAGGAACCAGGGCTGGCAGGATCAAGACAATACTGACAACAGCAATGGCAAAGATGCCTATCACTGTTCTGATCGCATGTTTTTTGGCAATAATCGCTGTAGCAAACTCATAAACACAGATGATGATAATCAGGGGGAGCAGGAAGCCCGCCGCTCGGAAATGTAAAAGAAATACGCCGGCAATCAACAGCGCGGAGATTCCAGTCAGGGCAAGCGTTAAGATACGACTTTCATTCCAATCGTCTTTCCACGCCCGAATTGCTTCCCAAGTGGCAAAGGCTGCGATTAACAAGATGGTTTGGGAAGAGGATTGCGTGAACCTGCCCCAGCTAAAATACAGAGCTGGCTGAAAACTGAACAGACCCACAACTGCCAAGCCAGCCAAAGCTGCCAGTGGGGACACTTTTTTATACAAGAAAAGGAAGACCCCCAACCCGCATAAACCATTGATCGCCTGTGACATCCAGATCAGAGCTTGATGGGCGGGAATTTCGGCAAGCACCTGCAGGCTGCCGGTGAGCGCGTAAAGCCCCAAGTGATACTGATCCAAAGTGGTCGGCGCGTAGGGTTGAAGATTGAACGGGAGCTTTCCGGTTGTGGCGACCAGGTCTGTGATCAGAATGTGGTGCAGGGAGTCGGTCCAGGCAGGGTAGGGATAATTGTGCGCCAGCCAAATGCGGGTCAGAAGCGTAAGCGCAAGGATGAACAGAAAAGGACCTGTAATCTTGCCCAGTTTGAATTGTTCGCGCCAGTTCTTCCTCAAGAGCCAAACGGTGAGTGCAAAGAATAACACCAGCAGTATGATAAGTTTGTTCAATCCCAGTCGCAATGAAGGGATAAGTGCCCGAGTGAGGTAGTAGAGGCAAGGATAGAACGCGATGCTCAGCCCGACAGCAAGAATCCAGCGTTCGATCGCTTCAAATCGCCGCCAAAGGTTGGTTACGGAGAGGATAGCCCAACCAGGGACAATTAACATGATGAAGATCGTGAGCACTATTCGCAGTTCAACCCAAGACATACGCTCTCTCAATCCAACGA